>SCRJ01000041.1 GCA_004298115.1 Acidobacteriota bacterium | reverse complement strand
TGCAGGCCGACGGCGTCCCGTGCACGAGCGCGGCGGCCGACTGCGAACAGTGCGTCAAGGTGAGAGAGCTGCTCGGCGCCCTCCGTCACGGCCTGGTCGAGGCGCCGCGGCGGGCGGGGGGCCCCCAGTCGTAGCCCGGGCGCGCGCGGCGGCACGCCCGGGCGTACCCCGTCACCCGATGTCGAACCTGACCCCCTGGGCGAGCGGCAGCTCGTGGGAGAAGTTGACCGTGCACGTCTGCCGCCGCATGTAGGCCTTCCACGCGTCGGAGCCGGCCTCACGGCCGCCGCCGGTCTCCTTCTCGCCGCCGAACGCCCCGCCGATCTCCGCGCCCGAGGTCCCGATGTTGACGTTGGCGATGCCGCAGTCGGACCCCTCGTGCGAGAGGAAACGCTCGGCCGCGAGCAGGTTCGTCGTGAAGATCGCCGAGGAGAGGCCCTGGGGCACCGCGTTGTGGATCGTGAGGGCATCGTCCAGGGTCTCGAACTCGTAGACGTAGAGGATCGGGGCGAACGTCTCCTCCCGTGCGATGGCGAGGCCCGGATGGGCTTTGACGATCGTCGGTTCGACGAAGTTCCCCGGCCCCGCGACCTTGCCGCCGCCGCACACGATCTCGCCGCCCTGCTCCCTGACCTTGTCGAGCGCGGCCATCATGTCGGCGACGGCGGTGGCGTTGACGAGCGGGCCCATCAGCGTCCCCGGCGCGAGCGGATCCCCGATCGGCACCGACTTGTACGCCTTGGCCAGCCTCTCGAGCAGGGTCGCGTGGACCCCCTTCTGGAGGAGCAGGCGGCGGAGGGTCGTGCAGCGCTGCCCCGCGGTTCCGACCGCGGCGAAGAGGATGGCTCGCAGCGCGAGGTCGAGGTTGGCGTCGTCCATGACGACCACGGCGTTGTTGCCGCCGAGCTCCAGGATCGACCGGCCGAACCGCCCGGCGACGGACGTCGCCACCTTGCGTCCCTGCGCGGTGGAGCCCGTGAAGGAGATCAGCGGAACGCGGGCGTCGTCGACCATCCGCTGGCCGACCTCGCGGCCGCTGCCGATGACGAGGTTGAAGACCCCGTCGCAGCCGAACCGCGCCATGACGCGGTTGCAGATGTGCTGCACCGCGACCGCCGTCAGCGGGGTCTCCGAGGACGGCTTCCAGATCACCGTGTCGCCGCAGACGGCCGCGAGCGCGGCGTTCCACGCCCACACGGCGACCGGGAAGTTGAAGGCGGTGATGACGCCGACGGGGCCGAGGGGGTGCCACTGCTCGTACATGCGGTGGCGGGGCCGCTCCGACGCGATCGTCAGGCCGTAGAGCTGGCGGGAGAGGCCGACCGCGAAGTCGCACATGTCGATCATCTCCTGCACCTCGCCGAGGCCCTCGGGCAGGATCTTGCCCATCTCGAGCGCGACCAGGCGGCCGAGCGCCTCCTTGTTGGCCCGCAGCTCGTCGCCGAGCGCGCGGACCACCTCGCCGCGCTTGGGCGCCGGCACCATCCGCCAGTCGAGGTACGCGGCATGAGCGGTCGCCGCGACGCGCTCGTACGCGGCCGCGTCGGCCTGGCGGACCTTGGCGATGACCTGGCCGGTGGCCGGGGCGAGCGATTCCAGCTCGGGGCCCTTGCCGCCGGCGATCCAGCCGCGCGCGCAGGCGCCGGCGTTGACGGGCTCGATGGTGAGCGCCTTGAGGATCTCTTTCATGTCCATGGTGGGGCTCCTCCGTGGGTGCCGCGAACTTCCCGAGTGCGCAGTCTAGATGCTGCGAGCTCGTTCGCATAGGGGAGGGGACCCGCTACCCGCGGAGAACGTCGAGGTCGCCGGGGCGAAGGCACAGCGCGGCGTGGAGCTCGGCCGAGCGGGCGGGCGGCAGCGCGACGAACGTTGCCGTGGCGGAGGCGAGGAGTTCGCGGCGCGGCGAGCGGGCCTCTCCCGCGGCGCGGACGTAGCGACCCCAGCTGCTCACGCTCCAGCCGCTCACGTCGATGACCTCGCCGATCCGAGCCGGGGCCGTGAAGCGGACGTCGAGCTGGCCGGTCATGCAGTAGGCCCGCATCCTGACGGCGCACGCCCACGCCAGGCACTCGTCGAGGAGCGAGGAGATCAACCCGCCGTGGACGACGCCGGCGTAGCCCGCGTGCAGCGGCCCAGGGGTGAAGCGGCCCACCGCGGCGCCGCGGTCGGCGTCCCACGCCCAGCCCACGCCGAGGCTCGCGGGGTTGACCGCCGGGTCGCCGCACACGGGGCACCCGGGGTAGGAGGGGAAGGGGCGCAAGGCCATCGCGGGGATGCTAGCAAACCGGCACGGGGGGGGGGCGCCGGCCGCCGCGGTCGCCGGCGACGGACCGTTTGACATAACAACTGCGCGAAACTCAGCAAGTAATTGAATAATAATATTTTATGTTCTTCGGCGCCTGCGTTCGCGACCCGGCGGGGCTACAATGCCCTGTCATGCCGGAGTCGTTCGTCCACCTCCACCTGCACTCGCACTACTCGTTGCTCGATTCCGCCATCAAGCCGGACGAGCTGATGCGCCAGGTCGCGCGCCTCGAGATGCCGGCCGTGGCTCTGACCGATCACGGCAACCTTTTCGGGGCGTTCGAGTTCTACAGTGCGGCGCGCAAGGCCGGAGTGCGCCCGGTGCTCGGGTGCGAGGTCTACGTGGCGCCCGGCAGCCGCCACGAGCGCGCGGGCAGCCCGTTCGGGTCGCGCAAGCCGTACCACCACCTCGTGCTCCTGGCCGAGAACCAGCGGGGGTGGGAAAACCTGACGCAGCTCGTGACCACGGGGTACCTCGACGGCTTCTACCACCGGCCGCGCATCGACAAGGAACTGCTCGCGGCGCACGCGGAGGGGGTGATCGGCCTGTCGGCGTGCCTGTCGGGCGAAGTGGCGTCGAAGCTGCTCGCCGGGGACGAGAACGGCGCCGCCCGCGCGGCGGAGGAGTACCGCGAGATTCTCGGTCGCGACGGCTTCTTCCTCGAGGTGCAGGAGCACGGACTGGCCGACGAGCGGACGGCGCGCGACGGGGTCGTGCGGATCGGCCGAGCCGCCGGCATTCCGCTGGTCGCCACCAACGACTGCCACTTCCACCTGCGCGAGGACGTCGAGGCGCACCGGGTGCTGATCGGCATCGGCCAGAACAAGACCGTGGCCGAACTCGCCCGGAGCTACGCCTACAACGACGAGTTCTACGTCAAGTCGGGCGAGGAGATGGCCCGCCTCTTCGCCGACGTCCCCGGGGCGCTTGCGCGGACGGCCGAGATCGCCCAACGCTGCCACGTGACGCTCCCGGAAGGGAGCCCGCTGCTGCCGCGCTACCCGGTGCCGGACGGCGGGCTTCCGGAGGCGTACCTGGAGGAGCTCGCGCGGCAGGGCCTCGAGCGTCGCCTCGCCGACGGCCGCCGGCGGCGCGCGGCGCCGAGCGCGTACTGGCCGCGCCTCGAGAACGAGCTCGGCATCATTCACGCGATGGGGTTCGATGGGTATTTCCTGGTCGTCTGGGACTTCATCCGCCATGCCCGCGAGCACGGGATCCCGGTGGGGCCGGGCCGCGGCAGCGCGGCGGGGTCGCTCGTGGCGTACGCGCTGCGGATCACCGACATCGACCCTCTCGAGTACGACCTGATCTTCGAGCGGTTCCTGAACCCCGAGCGGATCTCGATGCCGGATATCGACATCGACTTCTGCCAGCGGCGCCGCGACGAGGTCATCGCCCACGTGCGCGAGGTCTACGGCAGCGAGAACGTCTCCCAGATCGCGACGTTCAACCTGCTGCAGGCGCGCTCCTGCATCCGGGACGTCGGGCGGGTGATGGGGATGTCGTTCGCGGAGACCGACCGGATCGCGAAGCTGGTCCCGGAAGGGATCGGGGTCACGCTCGCGGATGCGCTGCGGGACTCGCCGCGTCTCGCCGAAGCGGTCGGAGCCAACCCGGACGTGGCCCGGCTCATCGAGGTGGGGCGGAAGCTGGAAGGGCTTGCCCGCCACTGCGGGGTGCACGCCGCGGGCGTGGTCATCGCGCCGCGGCCGGTGCGCGAGATCGTGCCGCTGTACCGCACGTCGCGGGACGAGGTCGTCACCCAGTGGGACAAGGACGTCATCGAGAAGCTCGGCCTCCTCAAGATGGATTTCCTCGGCCTCAAGACGCTGACCGTGATCGACGACTGCTTGAAGAGCGTCGCCGCCGCCGGCGAGGAGGTCCCCGATTTCGAGCGGATGAGCTTCGACGACCCCGCCGTCTTCGACCTCTTCTGCGCCGGGGATACGGACGGGATCTTCCAGTTCGAGTCGTCGGGGATGCGCGACCTCCTGCGCACGGTCCAGCCGCGCCGGTTCGACGAGATCGCGGCGTTGAACGCGCTGTACCGGCCGGGCCCGATGCAGTGGACGGGGGAGTTCGCCGACCGCAAGCACGGCCGCCAGCCGATCACCTATATCTTCCCCAAGCTCGAGGAGATCCTCGCCGAGACGTACGGCGTCATCGTCTACCAGGAGCAGGTGATGCGGATCGCGGGGGAGATCGCCGGTTTCTCGCTCGGCCGCGCCGACACGCTGCGCAAGGCGATGGGGAAGAAGATCAAGGAGCTGATCGACGACCAGGGCGAGCACTTCATCGCCGGCGGCGTCGCCAAGGGCTACCCGAAGGAGAAGGTGGCCGCGCTGTGGCGCCAGATCGTCCCGTTCGCCCAGTACGGCTTCAACAAGTCCCACTCGGTGGCCTACGCCTACGTCGCGTACCAGACGGCGTACTTGAAGGCCCACCATCCGTTGCACTTCTGGGCGGCCATGCTGTCGAGCGAGGTGGGCAGCACCGACAAGCTCGCGGCGTACGTCGCCCAGCTCACGGCCGGGGGCGTCAGGATGCTCGGGCCGGACATCAACGCGTCGCAGCTCTCCTTCACGGTGGAGGGGGAGGCGATCCGGGTCGGGCTCGGGGCGATCAAGGGGGTGGGGGAGGGCGCGAGCTCCAGCATCGTCGAGGCTCGCGGCCGCAGCGGGGCGTTCCGCGGCGCCGCGCACCTGTTGCGCACGGTGGGGGACCGGACGATCAACCGCAAGGTCGTGGAGTGCCTCGTTCGGGCCGGCGCCTTCGACTCGCTCCACCCCGACCGAGGCGGCCTCCTCGCGACGCTCGACAAGCTGGTGGACCAGGCGGCGCGGGAGCGGCAGGCGCTCGAAGCGGGGCAAGGCTTCCTGTTCGGGTTCGACGAGGCCCAGGACGCCCTTCCCGCCGCCGCCGCGCCCCCCGCGAAGGAGGAGCTGCTCAAGGGCGAGCGCGAGACGCTCGGGTTCTACCTCTCCGGCCACCCGCTCGACCGCTGGGCCCGGGTGCTCAAGGAGCTGCGCGCCTCGCCGGTCGCCGAGCTGTCGCAGCTGGCCGCCGACGGGGCCGATCGGGTCGTCGTGGGCGGGCTGGTTTCGACGCTCAAGGTCCGCCCGATCAAGGACGGCCGCAACCAGGGCCGCCGGATGGCGTCGTTCACGCTGGAGGACCAGACCGGGACGGTCAGGGTCGTCGCGTTCCCGGACGTCTTCGAGCGCTTCGAGCGGGTGCTCGCCGACGGCGCTGCGGTGCTGGCGAGCGCGACCCCGAAGGCGAGCGACGCCGATCACGTCGAGCTCTCCCTCGAGGAGGCGGCGCCGCTCGAGGGGATCGAGGCGCGCAAAGCCGCTGCCCTGCGAGTGGAGCTGGATCTCAGTCGCTTCGCAGGGCGCGAGGAGTTGGTGGCGTTGCAGGAGCTGTTCCTCCGCCACGAGGGACGGCTGCAGCTGCGCCTGCGTTTGGTCGGCCCCTCGTGGAGCGCCGAGCTGGTCCCGACCCGCGTCATGGGGGTCGACCCCACGACCCTGATTCCGGCGCTGACGCCGCTGCTCGGGGCCGGCCGCGCCGAGTTCGTGTTCGAGTAGCCGGCGGGTCCGGCGGCGTTCGGGCCGCGCCCGCCCTCCGCCTCGCGTTTCGCTTCGCGACGCGAGGCCGTCGTGCCCGCCGTCGTCGCGGCGGCCGGCCGCGGCAGCGGGCCGCTTGCGCAGGAAAGTGCGATCGCGTACGCTCGCGGCCTCTCGCGGCAATCCCGCGGGGCCTCGGAGGCAAATCATGCAAACGGATGTCGCAGGCAGCGCCGACCTCATTCGGCTCGAGGAGGAGTATGGCGCCCACAACTACCACCCGCTCGACGTGGTGATCAACCGCGCGCGGGGCGTGTGGGTGTGGGACGTCGAGGGCAACAAGTACCTCGACTTCCTGGCCGCCTACTCGGCGGTGAATCAGGGGCACTGCCACCCTCGGATCGTGGCCGCCCTCAAGGACCAGGCCGACCGCGTGACCCTCACCTCGCGGGCGTTCCGCAACGACCAGCTCGGACCGTTGTGCGCGGAGCTTTGCGCCCTCGCGGGCTACGCGCGCTTCCTTCCGATGAACAGCGGTGCGGAGGCGGTCGAGACGGCCATCAAGGCGGCGCGCAAGTGGGCGCACACCGTCAAGGGCGTTCCCGAGGACGGGGGGGAGATCCTCGTCTTCACCGGCAACTTCCACGGCCGCACGACGACGATCGTGGGGTTCTCCTCGGATGACCAGTACCGCAAGGGGTTCGGGCCGTTCACGCCGGGGTTCCGGCTGCTCCCGTACGGCGACGCCGAGGCCGTCGAGCGGGCGATCACTCCGGAAACGGTTGCCGTCCTCGTCGAGCCGATCCAGGGCGAGGGTGGGATCGTGAGCCCGCCGGCCGGCTTCCTGCGCCGGTTGCGCGAACTGGCGACGGCCAACCGGTTCCTCCTCGCCGTGGACGAGATCCAGTCGGGCCTCGGGCGCACCGGCAAGCTCTTCTGCTTCGAGCACGAGGGGATCCGGCCCGACATCGTGATCGTCGGCAAGGCGCTCGGCGGCGGCTGCGTGCCGATCTCGGGGATCCTCGCCGATGACGAGGTCATGAGCGTGTTCAAGCCCGGCGACCATGGGTCGACCTTCGGCGGGAACCCGCTCGCGTGCGCCGTCGCGCGCACCGCGATCAGGGTGCTCACCGACGAGGGGCTGATCGGGAATTCGGCTCGCCTGGGCGCGTACTTCATCGAGCGGTTGCGCGCGTTGCGCTCGAGCAAGGTCAAGGAGGTCCGCGGCAAGGGCCTCTGGATCGGCGTCGAGCTCACCCCCGAGGCGGGCGGCGCGCGCCGTTTCTGCGAGGCGTTGCAGCGCGAGGGGCTGCTGTGCAAGGAGACCCACGTCAACATCATCCGCTTCGCGCCGCCGCTGGTCATCACCCGCGAGGAGATCGACTGGGCGATGGAGCGCATCGCCAAGGTCCTCGGCTGACGCGACCGTATCCCCGGATCGGGACCCGGTCCGGGCGGTGATATCCGATCGAGGGCTCCGGCCGCACCGGAGCCCTCGTCATGTCCGGGGTCGGGAGCGAGGTGCGCGGCGGGGTGTCGGCATGCCGACGTCGGCTCGGGCGGGACGGACGGCGGGAAGGCGGGCCAGACGCAGGGGCCGCCTTCGCGGCCGCCGTCAGGTCCGCAACGTGGTGTGACGGTTGACGGCCAGCAGCGCGAACACGACCGTCGGCGTCCACGACGCCAGCGCGGGCGGGACGAGCGCCGCCTCGCCGAGCTGGGTGACGAGCGCGGTCAGACCGAAGTACGCCATCCCCAGGACGAGGGCCAACGCGATGCCGCCGATGGCGCTGCGACTGCGGCCCGGCCGAAACGCGAACGGCAAGGCGAGCCAGGCAAGCAAGACGAGGCTGAACGGGTACGCGACCTTCTGGTTGAGCTGCACGACGAGGCGGTCGACGCGGTAGCCCGCCGCGCGCAGCGTCGAGATGTAACGCCGCAGCTCCCCGAAACTCATCTGCTCGGGCCGCCGGTACTCGCGGCCGAAATAGTCGGGCCTGACCGACAGGGGCAGGGCGACGGGCCCCGGGTAGGAGACGAACTCGGGGGTCGCGTCGGCCATGAACGTCCGCGACCAGGCCCCTTCGGCCCGCCACTTGCCGTTGACGAACGTCGCCCGCTTGGCCATGTAGCGCGTGCGCAGGTTGAAGCGCTGGTCGAAGACGAACACGGACGGGCGGATGAGGGTGTTCGTGTCCGGGTCGAACTCGAGGAAGTTCACCAGGGTGCGGCCGTCGGGGAGGAAGACGTAGGGGCGGTCGGTCGCGCGGTAGGAGCGGGCCACCTTGCGGCCTCGGAGCACGTCCTCGAGTTGCTGCTTCGACCGCTCGGCCCGCTGGGTGACGTGGTCGTCGAGGAAGAACAAGCCGACGCCGCTCGCCGCGCCGAGGAGGAGCAGGGGGAGTGCGACGCGGCTGAGCGAGATGCCGGCGGCCTTGAACGCGGTGGTCTCGTTGCGCCGCTCCAACATCGTCGCGGTCGCCAGGAAGGCGATCAGGAACGCGAGCGGAAGCGTGTCGTGGAGGATCTGGGGGATGGAGAACAGGTAGTAGGACGCGACGGTCACGAGCGGCACCGCGTGCCTGCGGATGTCCTCGAGGTTCCCCGAAAGGTCGACGGCGACCCAGAGGGCGCACACGGCGACGACCACCAGGGCGAAGAAGCTCAGGCACTGGCGCAGCAGGTAGCGGTCGACGATGCCGAGGGTTCCCGGGACGCGAACGGGGGCGGCCTCGGCCGCGCCGGCGGCCTCGTCCCGCTTGCCGAACCAGAGCCGGCGCAGCGCCGCGCCCGCCAGCCGGAACGGCGCCCCCGCCAGCGCCGCGGCCGTCGTGGAGAACGCGGCCAGGGTCGAGCCGCCGCCACCCCCGGCGGCGCCGCGGGAGGCCCGGTGAAACAGGGCCGCCGCGACCAGGAGGAGCACGAGGTTGGGCAGCCACATCCCGACCCCGACGGGGATCTTGCCGCTGGTCGCGAACAGCTCGCCGTTGTTGAGCAGGACGTAGTAGGCGACCACCAGCCCGACCGACGCCGTGAGCCCGAACCCCTTGCCGCCACGTCGGTTGCGGATCCCGAGAGGAAACCCGACGAGGGCGAAGACGATGGCGGCGGCCGGGATCGCGACCCGCTTGTTGAGCTCCACCAGCGCCTCGCGGGCCTGGTCGGTGTCGGCGCCGCCGGCGCGCCGGACGCGGTCGAGCAGGGCCGTCGTGCTCGTCTCGCGCACCCCGAGTTGCGTGGTCTGGCCCGACCCGACCGGCGCCTGCCGCAGGCGGATGCGCAGCTCGTTGTTGTCGTTCTTACGGTACGAGTCGGGCTCGTCCGGTCGGAGCAGGTGGGTGGTGGTGTCCTGGAGGTTGAGCCAGGCGCTGCCGTCGTGGGGGTCGATGGCGAGGTCCCCCGAGTCGGCGGTGACGAGGCTCTCCTGGGTGGGGTTGCTGGTGTCGAACAGGAGAATGCCGTGCCAGCGCCCGGTGCCGCGGTCGATCTTGTCGACGTAGAGCAGCTGCCCCGGGAAGTCCTCGGCGAACACCTTCTGCTCGACCGCCGCGTTCGCCGCCGAGAAGGCGATCTTCCGGGTCAGCCCGGAAAGTTGGGCGTTGGCCGCGGGCATGATCGCCACCGTCAGCGCCACGTCGCCCACAAAGACCAGGACGGCCAGGGCGACGAGGGGCCGGGCCACCCGCCGCAGAGGCACCCCGCAGGCCTGCATCGCGATCAGCTCCGAGTCGGCGGCCCAGCGTGCGGCGGTCATCAGGACGGCGAACAGGGTGCCGATCGGCAGCGTCAGCGCCAGGATGTTGGGGACCCCGAGCAGCAGCAGCCGGACGACCGTGCCGAGCTCGACGTTGCGCGCGATGAACAGGTCGGCGAGGACGAACAGCGCCCGGATGAGCAGCAGGAACGTCGTCACGCCGGCGGCGAGGAGGAGCGTGGGCAGCATCTCCCTGACCAGCGAGCGAGCGACGACGAATCGGCGGGGGCGGCGCGGCACGGTGAGGATGGTACGGGAGCCGGGCGGAAATTCCAATCCCGGGGCCGGTTCATTCGGAGGGGGTTCGCGTTTCAACAGGGGTTTCCACAGGGGACGCCGGTTCCACAAGCCAGGCCCCGGTGAGAATGTCCGATAAGGAATATTATGTTAAGTATCCACCAAGAAATCAACGGCGCGAGGCGCCGGCTCATGCTGCCACGACATCGGGATGCCGCGGGTGCCCCCTGCCTACTTCGGGTTGGTCGTGCGACCGTTCGGCGCCGGGCTCGCAAGGCGCTCGTCGAGCTCGCCGGACCGGATCTGCTGCAGGAAGCTCTCCAGGGTCGCAATGACCTCGTCGCGGGAGACGCCAGGCTGGCGAATGGTCAGCGACAGACGGACCGGCGAGCTCCCCGGGATGCGGAGGCGGATTTGCAGCGGGCGGAAGCGCTCGTTCCCCTCGTCGGGATCGCGGCGGTCCGTCTCGGCGGGGTCGCCTGCGGCACCGGCGTCGGAGCGGGCGGCGGCCCGCGCGCTCTCGCGGTCGAGGTTCCCTTCCGCGATCTCCTGGACGAGACGTTC
This sequence comes from Acidobacteriota bacterium, assembly GCA_004298115.1. GTDB lineage: Bacteria > Acidobacteriota > Thermoanaerobaculia > Thermoanaerobaculales > Thermoanaerobaculaceae > RBG-13-68-16. The sequence goes on along the minus strand of SCRJ01000041.1, from coordinate 9,120 downwards.
CATCTCGTCGATGCTGCCGGCACGTGCGACGAGCAGGAGGACGGATTTGGCCGTGATGTCGGCATGCCGACAAAGGTCCTGGATCGCGGGCGGGATCGCCAGGAGCTTGAGGGTCTCGGTGACGGTGGTGCGGGACTTGCCGATGGCGGCGGCGACCTGATCGTGGGTGTAGTGGTACTTGTCGACGAGGGTGCGGTACCCGTCGGCTTCCTCGAACGCGGAGAGGTCGCGGCGCTGCAGGTTCTCCACCAGGGCGAGCTCGAGAGCCTCCTGGTCGCTCACGTCCATCTCGACGCAGGGCACCTCGTCCAAGCCCGCCTCGACGGCGGCGTGAAACCGGCGCTCCCCCGCGATGAGCTGGTACGTGTTGCTCCCCGGAACCGGCCGCACGAGCAGCGGCTCCAGCACCCCGCGCGCGCGGATGGAGGCCGTGAGCTCCGCGAGATCGCCGAGGTTGGAGCGCGGCTGTTCGCGGTTCGTCTCGATCCGCTCGGTCTGCACCATCATTCCGACGGCGGTGATCGACTGGTTGGACAACTCCTCGACGAAGTGGCGGTCATGCCGCATCTTGCGGAAATCGGGCAAACCCTTGCGGCTAGACACGGGCCATGACCTCCTCGCAGAGCGCATAGTACTCCAGCGCGCCGCTGGATTGCGGGGCGTGGTCGAAAATCGAGGTGCGGTACGCCGGGCTCTCCTCCAACCGCACGGACTTCGTGACGGCCGTATGGAAGACCTTGTCGCCGAAGACCTGGGCGATGCGCTCGTGAATGTCGCGGGCAAGAACGGTGCGGCGATCGTGCAGGGTGATCACCACGCCGAGGAGCTGGAGGTCCGGGTTGGCGCGCACCTTGATCTTCTCGACGGTTTCGAGCAGGTCGTCGGTACCCTCGAGGGCGAAGTACGAGGACTGGATCGGGATCAGCAGGTGGGTCGCGGCGACCATCGCGTTGACCGTGATCAAGCCGAGCGTCGGAGGGGTGTCGATGATGATGTATTCGTAGTTGGGTACCACCGGCGCCAGACGGTCCTTGAGGCGGAAGTGCGCGTCCATCTCCCCGACCATCGCGTTTTCGAGTTTGGCGAGGGAGATCCGGGCGGGCGCGATGTCGAGCCCCGGGACGCTCGTCGCCGCGATCACCTCGCTCATCGGCAGGCCGTCCACCAGGACGTCGTACATCGAACGCCCGAGCGCGTGCTGATCGACGAAGGACATGGTCGTGTTGCCCTGCGGGTCGAGGTCGATCAGGAGCGTGTGGACGCCCTTCAGCGCAAGCGCTGCGGCCAGGTTGATCGCGGTGGTCGTCTTCCCCACCCCACCCTTCTGGTTGGCAATCGTGATGATCATGGCTCCCCGTCTGTCTCGGGCGCCCCGCGTGCGGTCACTGCAAACCCGGCCGCGGCGGTACCCGGAAACGCATTCGTTCAGTCAACTGGGGCACTGTATCGGGGCGATCGAAAGACTGTCAACCTCCCGGGCACTCGACGGGCGCCGCCCCCCACGCGGCTGATTTCACATTTTGTACTTGCCGAGTTGCTCCGGGGTGAGCGATTCGAGCCAGTCCCGCAGCCGCGCCTCCTGGTCTTCCCCATCGCGGAAGTCGAGAGCGTGGGCCTCGCGGAAGACCGCGGCGGCGACGCGAATGGGCGCCTGGCAGCGCAGTGCGAGCGCGATCGCGTCGGAAGGGCGCGCGTCGATCTCGCACAGGCGGCCGTCCTGGGCGCGGACCAGGATGCGCGCGTGAAAGGTGCTCTCGACCAGCGAGTGCACCGTGACCCCCTCGACGCGCGCCCCGAGCGTCGCGATCACGGCGCGCAACAGGTCGTGGGTCATGGGGCGCGGCGTCGACACGCCTTCGAGCTGGAGGGCGATGGCGTTGGCCTCGAAGACGCCGATCCAGATCGGCAGGAAGAGGTTCTCGTCGGGCTTCTTCAGGATCACGATCGGGGTGTTGGACACCGGATCGAGGATCAAACCTCGGATCTCAACGTCCAGCGGCGCGGCGGGTGTTGCGGGTTCCTCGTTCACGCCATCAATCTCAGGCGGACAGGGGTCGGTGTCAAGCGCCGGGCCCCCCGGGCCGGAGTTCCCCGAGGAGCGAGTGCGCGGTGGCGCCGGTAATGGTGACGTCGGCGATCTGGCCGTGGGCGACCCCCGGCCACCCCTGGACGTTGACGACCCGGTTGTCGGGGCCACGGCCCTGCCACGCCTCGGAGCCCCGTCTTGCGGGCCCGTCGACGAGGATCTCCACGGAGCGTCCGATCAGCGCCTGATTGAGCTCCAGCTGCACCGGCGACTGCGCCTCGAACAACCGCTCCAACCTCTCCCCCGCTTCGCTGCGGGCCACGCGCCCAGGGTAGCCGAGCGCCGGCGTCCGCGGGCGGGCGGAGTAGATGAAGCCGTACAGCTGTCCGAAACGGACGGCGGAGACGACCTCGAGCGTTTCCAGGAAATCGGCCTCGGTCTCCCCGGGGAAGCCGACGATCACGTCGGTGGAGAGCGTGACGCCCGGCATCGCCGCCCGGATCTGACCGACCAGGCGGACGTACTCCTCGCGGGTGTACCCGCGGTGCATGCGCTTGAGCACCGCGTTCGATCCCGCTTGGAACGGCAGGTGCAGGTAGCTCCCCACCCGAGGAGTCCCGGCTATCTTATCTATCATTCTGTCAGTAAAGAATTTAGGATGTGAAGTGACGAACTGGATGCGCCACGCCGCAGCGACCTTCCCGACGGCTTGCAGGAGGTCGCCGAAATCCGCCCCCGTCGCCGGACAACGGTACGCGTTGACCGTCTGGCCGAGCAGCGTGATCTCCTTCCCGCCACCGGCCGCGACGGCCTCCACCTCGCGCACGATCTCCCGCAACGGGCGGCTGCTCTCGTGGCCCCTGGTGTACGGGACGACGCAGAACGTGCAGTGCTGGTTGCACCCCTCGATGGCGGTCACGTACTGGCGGGCGCTGTTGCCGCGGGCGATGAGGTGGGCGTCGTAGTCACGCGCCGGCTCGAACCCGGTGATGCTCACCCGCCGCCCCGCCGCGACCGCGTCGAGCGCCGCCGGCAACTGGGCGACACGGCCGGGGCCTAGGACGAAGCTGAGGACGGGGCTCCTCGCCAGCAGCCGCGCGCCCTCCTGCTCCGCGACACAACCGCACAGACCCACGGTCGCCGGCTTGCCGCCGGCCTGGCGGGCGCCGTGCAGCTCGCCCAGGCGGGACAGCACCTTTTGGACGGCCTTCTCGCGCACCGAACAGGTGTTGAGGAGGGCGACATCGGCGTCTTCGGCCCGCCCCGCCGGGCGCAGCCCGTGCTGCTGCAGGAGCCCCTCCAGACGTTGCGTGTCCAGCACGTTCATCTGGCAGCCCCAGGTTTCGATGAAGTACGTTTCCACGCCCGCTCTTCCCCCCGGGCCGCGACGCGAGTTCGCGGCCAGCGCCACGGCGGCACGACTTCTAGCTGCTTTTCGCGTTCGTTGCAAGCCTGGGTCAGCTCGGCGGCGCGACCAGGTCCGGCCGGTGCGCGGTCGGGGTGGCGGCGGGCGGGTTCGGCCGCGCCGGCTCGGAGGCCCGGTCCGACGGCGGCGGCGCCTCGTCGAGGCCGCGGAACCAACCGGGCAGGGCGCCGTCGCGGCGCGCGGCGTTGAGGACGTCGTTCGGCTCCTTGCGCGCGTCGGCGAGATCGGTCTTCGCCTTCTCGAGATCGGCCAGCGTCTTGTCCCAGGCCGGTTTGATCGTGCCGTCCCGGTAGACGGGGTCGTCGTGGGCGTAGAACTCCTGCTCGAGACGGTTGGCGCGCGACTCGAGCTCCTTCACCTCGGTCTCCAGGCGCCGCACGCGGTCCAGGGCCGCCCGGTACCGCTGTTGCCAGATCGACTTCTTCCGCTCCTCGCTGCTCTCCCGCCCGCGGACGCCGCCGCCCGCGTCGCCCGGCGCAGGCGCGCTCATCGTCAGCTCGACACCCTCGGAGAGCTGTTTGACGGCCTCGTTGTTGATGACCCGCGGCCGGTCGGCCGGCAGCTTCAACTTGATCCGTCTGGCGACATCGGCCAGCGAGTCGCCCCGGGGAGGCGCCCCGGCGTCCGGTCGCGCCAACAGGATGTTGATCGAGGGCGTCGGCGCCGGGGTCGGGGTCGGGGCGGCGACCGCCCCGGCGGCAGCGAGCAGGATCACCGCAGTGGTCATATCGACCTCCCGAACGGCCTACGGTTCACGGGTGCCTTCCCGGCCGTAGCGGTCGTCCAGCCGGACGACGTCGTCGAGCTCGGGCGTCGACACCTCGAGGACCCGCACGTCGGTGAGGGCGACGAGGCGATGGACGACGCCGGGCATGATGCGCACGGCATCGCCCGCCCGCAGCACCGTGACGTCCAGGGGGCCGGCAACGGATCGGTCCCCGACGGCCAGCTCGCACGTTCCCTCGAGCACCCGCATGGTCTCGTCCTTCACCTCATGATACTGCAGAGACAAGGCATGGCCGGCGCGGACGGTGAGGATCTTGCCGACGTAGCGCTCGGTCTCCGCGAAGATCTCCTCGTTACCCCAGGGTTTCTCGACCAGGCGGCTCACGGCAGGATCCTCACCTTCAGGTGGGAGAGCAAGCCGGAGAGCTGCTCCAGCAGGTACTCCTCGATTTCCTTGGCGGTGGCGAGCGCGAGCGCCTTCTGGGCCATCCGCCGCGCTTCGCGGTGGGAGAGCGCCCGGATGAGGCTGCGCGCCAGCGGCAGCGCCGGCGGGTGCATCGAGAACTCCTTCAGGCCGAGACCGACCAGGATCGGCACCGCCAGCGGGTCCGCCGCCATCTCGCCGCAGAGCGACACCGGGACGCCGGAGCGCGCACCCACCGAGATCACCCGCTCGACCAGCCGCAGCACCGCCGGATGGAACGGCCGGAACAGGCCCGCGACCTGCTCGTTGCCGCGGTCGACGGCGAGGGTGTACTGGGTCAGGTCGTTGGTGCCGATGGCGAAGAAGTCGACCTCCCGGGCGAGGTGCTCGGCGATCAGCGCGGCGGCCGGCACCTCGATCATCGCTCCGAGCAGCACCCGCTCCGGGACCTGACGACCCTCGCGGCGCAGCTCCTCGCGGTAGCGGGCCAGGAGCACGCGGACGGTCTTGACCTCCTCCACGTGCCCGATCAGCGGGACCATGATCCTCAAGGCGTCCGGGTACTGGGCCGCGGCGCGCAGCAGCGCGCGCAGCTGCGTCCGGAAGAACTCCGGCTTCTGCAGACAGAGCCGGACGCCGCGCAGCCCGAGGACGGGGTTGTTCTCCGGGTTGCCCAGGACCTCGCGGGCCAGCTTGCGGCCGCCGAGGTCGAAGGTGCGGACGGTGACCGGGCCGGCCGGAAAAGCCGCGAGCAGCTCGGCGTAGGCGGCGGTCTGCTGGTCCTCGGTGGGGAGGTCGGGGCTCGCCTGCAGGAACAGGAACTCGCTGCGGAAGAGCCCGATCCCTTCCGCGCCGGCCGCCTTGGCCGCCGCGATCTCGGGAATGAGATCGATGTTGGCGAGCAGGCGCACCGCCTGTCCGTCGGAGGTCTCGGCCGCGAGGTGGGCGAGGCCGAGCAACTCCTGCTGCCGCCGCCGGTGTTCCTCGGCGCGCAGGCTGTAGACCTGGATCAGCGCCGGGTCCGGGTCGACGAGGATGTGGCCTTCGAAGCCGTCCACGATCACCAGCGCCGCCCGCTCGACCTCCCGGATCAGGCCGGCGACGCCGACGACGGCCGGGATGCCGAGCGACTTCGCGATGATCGTGGTGTGCGAGGTGAGGCCGCCGGTTTCCGAGGCGAAGCCGCCGACCGCCCTGGTGGCGAGGCGGAGCGCCTGGGAGGGCGGAATGTCGTCGGCGATCAGAATCCCCATGCCGCCGCTGAACTCGATCGCAGGCGCGGCCCGCCCCTGCAGCGAGCGCTGCAGCTCGAGCGCGACGTCGAGGAGGTCCTCGCGTCGCTCGCGCAGGTAGAGGTCGCCGAGCTGGTCGAACTGGGCGACCAGACGGTGCGTCACCTGCTCGAGCGCCCACTCCGCGTTGACCGCCTCCGTGCGCACCAGGCGCTCGACCTCGTCGAGCAGGGACGGGTCCTCGAGCATGAGACGGTGCGCCTCGAAGATCGCGCCGTACTCCGAGCCGACGGTCCGGGCTGCGTCCCGCGCGAGCTCGGCGAGGTGCGCGGCGGCGCGCGCCGCCGCGGCGCGGAGGCGCCCGACCTCGGGCTCGACCTGGTTCCGCGCGAGCTGCACGAGCGTCACCGGCAGCGGCCGGTTCTCGACTACGATCGGCTTGCCGATCGCGATCCCCGGCGAGACGCCGAGCCCCACCAGGGTGCGAGGATCGCTCACTCCCCTTCTCCGAAGCGCTCGCGGATCAGTTGCTCGAGCGCCGCCAGCGCCTCCGCCTCGTCGCTTCCCGAAGCCGTGATCGTCAGCTGGGAGCCGACCGGCGCCGCGAGCAGGAGGAGCCCGAGGATCGACTTGCCGTTCACTTCCTCGTCGTGGTGGCGCACGAGAATCTGCGCGGCGAAGCGGGAGGCGGTGTGGACGAACTTGGCGGCGGCGCGGGCGTGCAGCCCGAGCCGGTTGACGAGCTCAACCGTGGTCTGCGCCATCGCCCCGTCCACCGACCGGCCGTCGCTCGAGGATCTCACTGACGACGTAGATGCTCTTCTGGCCCTTCTCCGCCACCAGCTTCGCCAGTTCGCGCAGGCTGCGGCCGTCCTGGCGCCTGGCGCCGGCGAGCTTGATCAGCATCGGCAGGTTCACGCCGGTCACGACCTCCGAGCGGGCGGGGTCGAGGAACCCCAACGACAGGTTGGTGGGAGTCCCGCCGAACATGTCGGTCAAGACGACGACGCCGTCTCCGTTGTCGAGCTCCTTGAGCGCCTGGGCGATCTCGGCGCGTGCGGCTTCCGGATCGAGGTTCCACTCCAGGGTGATCGCCCGCGCCTGTTCCACCAACGCCGGTTCGATCGTCTTCGCCGCTGCCAGGAGTTCGGTGGCAAGCCGGCCGTGCGAGATGACGAGGATACCCACCATGCGCGGATTATTTCAGGGCACGCGCCCAACAGCAAGGCATGGTCCGTTTTTGCCGGGCCTTGACCGCGGCGCACAGGCGTCGGCGCGCCGCCAGGTCGCCCAGGAGGCGTCCTTCGCGACCGCTTCGCGCCGGCGCGCCGCCTCGCCCGATCATCCCTCGCGGTCGCGGTCGCGGTGTTGGAGGGCGACCACCCAGCGCGCCGCTGAAAGGTCCCGAGCCAGTCGGTCGGCGAAATACACCGAGCGGTGCTTGCCCCCCGTGCAGCCGAACGCCACCACGAGGTAGCTCTTCTGCTCCCTGCGGTACGACGGCAGCAGCGCGGTCACGAACTCGCGGACCCGCGCGTACGTTTCCTCCACCTCGGTCTGGCGCTCGAGCCAGGTCCGAACCTCGGGGTGGTCGCCGGGGAGCGGGCGCAGCCCGGCGACGAAGTGCGGGTTGGGGAGGAAACGGAGGTCGAAGACGAGGTTGGCGTCGGGCGGCAGGCCGTAGCGAAAGCCGAAGCTCTCGCACCGGATCACCATCGGCAACGCGAGCTCGGTGGAGCCGAACCGTGCCGCGACCTCGGCCCGCAGCTCGTGCGGCGTCAAGCCCGTCGTGTCCAGCCGTTCGTCGGCGAGCTCCCGCACCGACTCCAGCTCGGCGCGCTCGCGCACCACGGCGGCTTCGAGCGCGACGTTGCGGTACGGGTGCGGACGGCGCGTTTCCGAGAAGCGCCGCACGATCGCCTCGGTCGCCGCCTCGACGAAGACCAGCCTCACCTCGGGGTGTTCCGCTTTGAGGCGGGCGATGAGCTCAGGGAACCGACTCGCGAACCCCTGCGCGCGCACGTCGAGGACCACGGCCCACGGCGGTCCCGGACTCGACCAGATGTGGGCGAACAGCGGCTCGGTCAGCTCGAGCGGGAGGTTGTCGACACAGCGGAATCCGAGGTCCTCGAAACAGCGCGTGACGACGCTCTTCCCTGCCCCGGAGAGTCCGGTCACGACCACGGCGCGCGGCACGGTCCCCATCACCGCCCCTGCAGCTTTTCGTCGTGGCGGGCGAGAAAATCGGCCGCCGCGTCCGCCACTCCGCGCTGCGACAGCAGGTACTTGCGCGCCGCGGCCTCGATCAGGAGCGAAAGGCTCTTGCCGGGCGCCACCGGGACCGTCAGGCGCGGCCGCCGCAGCCCGAGGATCTCGATGCTGCTGTCGGCAAGGCCGAGCCGCTCGACCGGCCAGGCCCCCTCGGCGACCAGGTTGACGACGAGGTCGATCGGCTTCGTGTCGCGCACCGCGACGACGCCGAAGAGCTGTTCGATCGAGATGAGGCCGAGTCCGCGCACCTCCATCAGGCCGCGCACCTCCTCGGGCGCCTGGCCGACCAGCTCCTCGTTGCGCACCCGGTAGATCTCGACGACATCGTCGGCCACGAGCCGGTGACCGCGGTGCACGAGTTCGAGCGCGCACTCGCTCTTGCCGGAGCCCGATTCGCCGAGGATCAGCACCCCGATCGCGAAGATGTCCAGGAGATCGCCGTGGACCATCTCGCGCGTGGCGAGCAGAAATTCGAGCGTCCCCCCGAGCCGCTCGATCACCGCCGAGGTGGTGACGGTCGTGAGCGCGAGCGGGACGCCGTGACGGTTGCACGGGTCGGCAAAGAGCGCCGCGGTCTGCTCCATCGCCTTGCTGACGACGATCAGCGGCGGTTGCAGCCCCGTCAGCGCCTCGACTCGCTGCGCCGCCGTCGCGGGCGGCAACGTGGCGAGGAACTGCGCTTCGGAGGAGCCGATGACCTGAACCCGCCCCGGTTTCACGTACTCGAGAAAGCCGGCGAGCGCGAGTCCGGGCTTTTGGAGGCGGGGGTTCGTGATCGTCCTCGCAACCCCGGCCGCCCCGGCCACCAGGCGGAGATCCAGGTTCGCGAGGCGGCCCTCGTGCAACAGGTGGTCGGCCGTGACGGCGTCCGGCCGGCCGGTCACGGCCGCGCCTCCGCCCTGGCGAGCGCCGCGGCCAGCGCCGCGGGGTCGTGCTCGCTCTCGAAGAGGGTCCGCACCTGTGACTTGCGCAAGAGTCTGGCGATGTTGGCGAGGACCTGGAGGTGGGCCGCGGG
>SCRJ01000040.1 GCA_004298115.1 Acidobacteriota bacterium | reverse complement strand
GCCTCAGCGCGACGCGCACCATGGAGCGCTACCTCCACTACATCGTGAACATCGCGGCGAACCTGCAGCCCGGCGAGCGGCTGCAGGCGGTGTACGGCATCAACGGCCTCGGGCGGTTGGACGAGTCGGTGGTCCCGAGCCTTTCCGGGTTCCAGGGCATGGCGCCGGTGCGGGTCGGCAACGCCGCGTTCAAGCAGGTGCAGAACGACGTCTACGGCGCGGTGGTGCTGTCCGCGATGCACGTGTTCTTCGACGAGCGTCTCGACGGCGCCGGCACCGAAGCGCTCTTCCGGCGTCTGGAGACGCTGGGGGAGATGGCGCGGGCGGTTTACCGCGAACCGGATGCGGGCATCTGGGAGCTGCGCAACAGCCAGCGCGTGCACACCTTCTCCAGCGTCATGTGCTGGGTCGCCTGCGACCGTCTGGCGCGAATCGCGGCCCGCCTCGGTCTGGACGACCGCGCCGGCTACTGGCGCGCGCATGCGGACACCGTTCGTGCCTGGATCCTGGACAACGCCTGGGACGCCCAGCAGCAGAGCTTCGTGGCGAGCATCGGCGGCCACGAGCTCGACGCGAGCCTGTTGCTGCTCAACGAGCTGGGGTTTTTGGAGGCGGACGACCCGCGGTTTGCCGCCACGGTGACCGCGATCGGACGGCGCCTCAAGCGCGGCGATTTCATCTTCCGGTACGCCCACGATGACGACTTCGGCCAACCGCAGACGGCGTTCGTCGTCTGCACGTTCTGGTACGTGGACGCGCTCGCGGCGCTCGGCCGGCGCGACGAGGCGCGGGCGCTGTTCGAGACGCTGCTCGGCTGCCGCAACTCGTTGGGTCTGCTGTCGGAGGACATCGACCCGGCGACCCGCAGGCTGTGGGGGAATTTCCCGCAGACGTACAGCATGGTAGGGTTGATCAACTCGGCCGTGCGACTGAGCGCGAGCTGGGAAGGCGTCTCGTGATCAGGGGGCTCCCCTGGCGGACCGGCGCGGTTTCCCGCGACGTCGGAGGGAAGTGATCTAGCGATGGCAGGCCGGCCACAACTCGCGCGCTCGCTGCGCCTCGGATTCCTGATCGCGGCGATCATCGGGGCGACGATCGGCTCGCTCGCCTGGCGGCAGGTGAACCAGGAGCGCCGCATCGATCTCGACGACGTGAACCGCCGGGCGCAGGTGCTGGCGCGGCAGCTAGCCCCGACGGCGACGAAAGCCCTGGAACTGCCCGACGCGCAGGCTCGGGAGGAGCTGAGGCCGCGACTGCGAGGGTACCGCGCGCTCCTCGGCTACGCGGTGTTCCGTCCCGACGGCGTGCTCGTCGCGGCAGGCAACACCGTCGCCGAGTTCTCGGACCGGCTCGGGACGGCGGTCAACCGCGCCGTGCGGACCGGCGCGGAGACGATCACCCGCGCGCGTTTCCAGGGCACGCCGATCGACGTCTACGCGGTTCCGCTCGAGACCCCGCCGGGGGTGATCCGCGGCGTGCTCGTGGTCGCCCACGACGTGACGTTCATCGACGAGCGCGCCACCGGGCGGTTGGTCCAGTTCGGGTTCTGGATCCTGATCCTGACGCTGCTGACGGTCACGCTCGTGGTCGGTGCGACCTGGCTGACGTACGAGCGGCCTTTGCACATCCTCGCCGACTGGATGCGGCGCTTGCGCACCGAGAACGTCGGCGAGGGCCCGCCGGCCGGCGTGCCGTCCGCGCTGTTGCGCAGCGAGACCGACCGGCTCGCCGCGTCGTTCCGCGCGGCGCGCTCGACCGGCCAGCGGCTCTCGCAGGCGGCGATGCACGCGGAGCAGGTGTGGACGCGGGACCGCCTGCGGACCCACGCCATCGCCGCCCTGGGTGCGGACCGGCAGCTCGTCGTCGTGAGCAACCGCGAACCGTACATGCACCAGCTGCAGGACGGCAAGCTCCGCACGATCGTGCCCGCCGGCGGGCTGGTCACGGCGCTCGACCCGGTGCTGCGCGCCTGTGGCGGCGTCTGGATCGCGCACGGCGCCGGCGACAGCGACCGCGAGACGGCCGACGAGTCGGGCCGGCTCACGGTGCCGCCGGGCGATCCGCGGTACACGCTCCGGCGCGTGTGGCTGACGCGCGAGGAGGAGCAGGGCTATTACTACGGCTTCTCGAACGAGGGGCTCTGGCCGCTCTGCCACCTCGCGCACGAGCGCCCGGTGTTCCGCGCCCCCGATTGGAGGTTCTACCGGCGGGCCAACGAGCTCTTCGCCGAAACCGTGCTCGAGGAGATCGGCGGCGGCAACGCGGTGGTCTTGGTACAGGACTACCAGCTGGCGCTGGTGCCGGCCTTGCTCAAGGCCGCCCGTCCCGAGCTGCAGGTCGGGCTGTTCTGGCACATCCCGTGGCCGAACCCGGAGGCGTTCCGCATCTGCCCGTACGGCGCCGAGATCCTCACCGGCATGCTCGGCGCCGACCTGATCGGTTTCCACTTGCAGCAGCACTGCAACAGCTTCCTCGACACGGTAGACCGGGTGCTGGAGTCGCGGCTCGACTGGGACCACTTCGCGGTCGAGCTCAAGGGCCACGTGTCGCACGTGCAGCCGTTTCCGATCAGCGTGCAGCCCTGGACGGAACGGAAAGTTCCGACCGGGGAGGCGTTGGCGGCGCAGATCGCCGGCCTCAAGGCCGAGCACTCGCTCGAGGGCGTGTACATCGCGGTCGGCGTCGACCGTATCGACTACACCAAGGGGCTGCCGGAGCGGTTCCGCGCCGTGGACCGTTTCCTCGAGAGGTGGCCGCAGTATCGCCAGCGCTTCACCTTCGTCGAGCTCGGCGCACCGAGCCGCACGCACATTCCCCGCTATCGCGACCACATCGCCGAGCTCGAAAAGCTCGTCGACGAGATCAACTGGAAGCACCAGATCGACGGCTGGAAGCCGATCCGCTTCCTGGTGGCCCACCACGACGTCGTCGCCGTGCACGCGTTCATGCGGATGGCCTCGATGTGCATCGTCAGCTCGCTGCACGACGGCATGAACCTGGTGGCGAAGGAGTACGTGGCGGCGCAGCCGGACCGGGAGGGCGTGCTGATCCTGTCGGAGTTCGCCGGCGCCTCGCGCGAGCTCGGCGATGCTCTCATCATCAACCCCTACGACACCGAGCAGTTCGCCGAGGCGATCCGTGCCGGCGTGGAGATGGACCCCGCCGAGCGGCACGCCCGCATGGACCGCA
>SCRJ01000007.1 GCA_004298115.1 Acidobacteriota bacterium | reverse complement strand
GCCTGGGCGGTGGTCGCCGACCACACGCGCGGCCTCGCCTGCGTGAACGGTCTCGACACCGAGGGGATCGCGTTGCAGCGCGGCGCCGTGGCGGCCTGGAACCGGCGTCACGGCGACGAGCTCCGGCTGGTGCAGGGGCTCGAGGCGGAGATCCTCGACGACGGGCGCCTCGACCTTCCGCGCTCCGGCCGGAGCGGTGTGCTGGTCCTCGCGGCGATCCACACGGGGTTGGCCGAGCGCCGCGACCAGACCGGCCGGCTCGTGCGCGCGCTCGAGGAGCCCGGCGTGTGGGCCCTGGCCCACCCGCAGGGACGCCTGTTCGCGCGTCGCCCGGGGATCCGCGCCAACTGGGAGGTCGTGTTCGCCGCGGCCGCCGCCGCGGGGGTGCTCGTCGAGATCAACGGGTTCCCCCGCCGCCAGGACCTCGACCCGACGCTGGTCGGCCTCGCGCGCGCCGCCGGCTGCCGGTTCGTGCTGGCGTCCGACGCGCACCACCCGCGCCACCTCGCGTTCGACGCCACCGCGGTCGCGCTCGCCGCCCGCGGCGGCGCCGCCGAGGCGGCGATCGTCAACTTCGAGCCGCTCGACCACCTCGCCGCGGAGCGGCCGGACCTCGACCTGCCGTGAGCCGGTCCGGCCGCGGCGCGGACCGGGTCAGTCGAGCCCGGCGAACAGCTCGGTGGAGATGTAGCGCTCGGAGGTCGATGGCACGACGAAGACGACGAGCTTGCCGGCGTTCTCCGGCCGGCGCGCGACCTCGAGCGCCGCGTACGCGGCCGCGCCGGACGAGATACCGGCGAGGATCCCCTCCTCGCGGGCGAGTCGGCGCGACATCGCGAACGACTCGTCGTTGCCGACCTTGATCACCTCGTCGACGACCCCGGTGTCGAGGTTGGCGGGAACGAAGCCGGCGCCGAGACCCTGGATCTTGTGCGAGCCCGGCTGGCCGCCGGAGAGGACCGGCGAGCCGGCCGGCTCCACGGCGACGATGCGGACGGCGGGCTTGCGCTGCTTCCAGACCCGGCCGACGCCGGTGATGGTGCCGCCGGTCCCGACCCCGGCGACGAAGATATCCATGCCGCCGTCGGTGTCGCGCCACAGCTCCTCGGCGGTCGTGGTCGCATGGATCTGGGGGTTGGCGGGGTTCTCGAACTGCTGCGGCATCGCGGCGCCGGGGATCTCCTCGAGCAGCTCGAGCGCCTTGCGGATGGCGCCCTTCATCCCCTCGGACGCCGGCGTGAGGATCAACTCGGCGCCGAGCAGCTTGAGCACCTTACGGCGCTCCAGCGAGACGCTTTCCGGCATCGCGATGACGCAGCGGTACCCGCGGGCGGCGGCGACCATCGCGAGCGCGATCCCGGTGTTGCCCGAGGTCGGCTCCACGATCACCGAGGTGCCGGGCACGAGCGTGCCCGCGCGCTCCATCGCCTCCACCATCGCGATGCCGATCCGGTCCTTGACCGAGTGGGCTGGGTTGAAGAACTCGAGCTTGGCCGCCACGGTGGCGACGCACCCCGAGGTGACACGGTTGAGCCGCACCAGCGGCGTGTTGCCGATGAGCCTCGTGATGTCCGACGCGATTCGCATGGTCCCCCCATTCCTAGATGGCGAAGTCGGCGGTGGCGTTGGCCTCGTCCTCGACGGCGAGCAGCGCCGCGAGGGTGAGCCCGGCGAGCGCGCGCACCTGCGCCTCGGCGGTGCGGGCCCACAGGAAGCGCACCGCCGGTCCCCCGGCTTCCGGTTGCGGCTGGACGCGCATCAGCCGGGCCACGGCGACGTCGTCCGGTGCGGCGGCGAGGCGGACGCCGCCGCGCGCCCCCCTGGCCGTCACCACCAGCTCCTCCCGCGCCAACTCCCCGAGCAAACGAGCGAGGAACTTGACCGGGATCGCCCGGCGGCGGGCGATCTCGGCGACGGTCAACGACTGCGGCCAGGCCCGGCCCAACTCGAGGAGCGCATCCAGCCGGTAGGCTTCGGTCTCATTCACGATATTAATGATGGTTTATATCGTAATAGTTGTCAAGAGGGCTGAAAACAACCTGGGCTCCCAACGGCGGGAGCCCAGGTCGGCAAGGCGGAACGAGGCCGGCGGTCTAGTTGTGCCAGCGCAGGAAGACGCCGTAGATCTTGGCGTCGAAGTTGTCGATCGGCAGCGCGATCTCCCGGTACATGTGCTTGTCGAAGCGCAGTGACGCGCCCACCTTCGGGGTGATGTCGAAGTCGCATCCGAGCGTGGTGCGGTCGAGCTTGAGGGCGAGGTCGCCGCTGTTCTCGAAGCGCGAGTAGCCGGCGTCGAAGCCGAAGCGCCCGACCTTGTACGTGAGTGAGGCATCCTTGGAGGTGCCGTCCTCCGTGTACAGCGACGGCTCGAGGCTGAAGTCCTGCGGCACCCGGATCGTGATCGCGCTGTCCACCTTGTACACGCCGTAGCCGAGGCTGACCGAGAGCGCGGTGACCGGGGTGAGGACGACGTTCCCCTCCCAGTGCTTGGTGGTGGAGGCCTGGTCGATCCCCGGCGTGGGGTTCTCCGCCTTGATGCGTTCGGCGGTGCCGACGAGCTGGAGGAAGCTGCCCGCGCGCCAGCTGGCGCGCCCGCGCCAGCGCTCGAGGTTGAGGAAGTCGGTGCGGACCACCGCGTTGTCGGCGTCGTCCTTCTTCCAGTCGACCGCGAGCTTGACGTCGGAAAGAGCGAGCGTCGCGCCGGCCGAGGTGCGCTTGACGACGCGATCGAAGCGGCCGCCCTGCCCGCCGGGAACGACGATCTCGGCCGCCGCCGGGGAGACGTTCAGGCTCTCATCGGCCCTCGCGTACCCGGCCCACAGGCGCAGCGGCCCGAGGTTGCTCGACGACAGCCGCGCCTCGACGGTGTTCTCGTTGCGCTCCATCGCGGTCTGGGCGTTGATCAGGGTCGAGACGCTCTTGGGATCGGCGCCGCTGAAGTTGACGGTGTTGGCGTACAGGTCGGCGATCGTCGCGAGGCCGTCGAGTTCGCGGTGCCGCTTGGTGTAGCCGACGCTGAGGTCGAGACCGTCGATGATCTCCGCCTCGACGCGGGCGTTGCCCTGCCAGTCCAGACTCTGGGCGTGCGCCTGCACCGACTCGGAGAGGCCGGAGTAGAAGCGGGCGAGCTTGAACGAGGCGAGCGAGCCGGACGCGACCTCGTACTCGTCCGTGCCGGAGGAGAAGTCGGCGCGGGCGAACGACGCCACGAGGCGGACGCCGTCCGCCAGGTTTCCGGTCAGGTAGCCGGTGGTGACGGGGGTGGAGCCGCTGGTGTCGTCGCGCCCCGTGTAGCCGGTGAGCGTGATCGGCTGGCCGAGCACCGGTTGGGCATTGTTGCCGGCCCCGGCGCCGGGGAGGAGCCGGTCGAGCTGGGTGGAGTCGAAGAACCTCCAGCCCTGGAGGATCCGGCCCGAGAAGCTGCCGACCTTGAAGCCGACCCCGCCCCGAACCTCCTGGGTGGTCTCGCCGAGGTCGGAGAGAAGCCGGAACTCGTCCTGGCCGACCGCCGCGGAGGAGCGCGCCAGCCCCGAGTAGCGGGTCCACTGGTAGCCGAACAGCGGCGTCACGGCGCCGTCGGGAAGGACAGCGACGTCGAGGTTGATCGTGTCGAGCGCCCGGTTGATCGTGTGCTCGCCGGGGATCAGCCCCGAGGCGAGGAGCGGGTTGGCGACCTCGGGGAGCGCGTTGTAGAACTCCGAATGGCGATACGAGAAGCGCAGATCGTAGACGTGCGCGAGGCCGGCGGTGAGGCGGAAGCTCGCCTGCGGGTCGGCGCCGATCCCCGCCGCGTCGATGCGCAGACGGTCGAAGAGCTTGGGACCTTGGGAGTTGTCCACGGTGGTCAGGGAGAACGAGCGGAGCAGCAGCCCCTGGCCCTCGTTGATCTGGCTGCGGTAGACGTCGTTGTTGCCGCTCACGTCCGTCCACTGGTGGCCGAGATCGAGGGAGAACTGGGTCGACTGCGCGCCTGCGGTGGCGCCCCAGGACGCGACCACGAGCAGACCCACGAAGTACGCGAAACGCTTGGCCATCGCTCGTCTCCTATTTCAAGAGCATCGGGGAGCTGTTGGAACCGTGGACCGCGACGTGGCAGACGGTGCAGTTCTGGTAACGCGCGCTGCGCAGGTCGTGGAACGACGGCGGCTGCGCTCCGAGCGTCCCCGCCGGAAGCGTCGTGTGGCACTCGAGGCAGACCTGGTCCACGCGGGCGCGGATGAGCATCTTGGGGTTGTTGGAGCCGTGCGGCTCGTGGCACGTGAGGCAGTTGCCCTCGAACCCGGACACGTGCGAGAAGACGAACGGCCCCTGCTTCTCGGTGTGGCAGGACAGGCAGGGCAGCTCGCCCGCGGAGGTGGTCTTGAGGTTGTGCTCGCCACGTCCGCCGTGCGGGTTGTGGCAGGAGACGCACTCCATGCCGCCGCGCGCGAGGTGGTGGGCGTACGGCTTGGCGAAGAGGTTCTTCTGCGCCGGGTGGCAGCTCTCGCACAGCTGCGTCGACGGCGTCGTCCGCAGCAGCGCCGGCGCCGTGGCCGGGCTGCCGTGGACCGAGTGGCAGTCGGTGCAGTTGACCGCCGCGGCCGCATGGAAGCCGTGGCCCGCGCGGTCGAACTCGGGCGACTTCTGGTGGCAGCCCAGACAGATCTTGGCGCCCGCGGCGCCCTTGGGTACCGCGATCGTACTCGCGTCGGGGTTGGCGAGGTGCTTCGCGGTGTCGCCGTGACAGCTCTCGCACACGGCCTTGCTGTCGCCGAGGCGCGCGTGCGGGTTGTTCGGGAAGTGTGCCGCCACGGTGTCGTGGCAGTCAGAGCACGGAGCAAAGGCGGCGACGTCGTGGCCTTTCGCAGGCTGCCCGGCGGCCTGGCCCGTCCCCAGAGCGACCAGAGCCGACACGCTGAGGGCGCTAAACAGTCGATGCCATGTGCGCATCCCATCCACCTTTCATCGGACGATCCCGGGCGGCCGCTGCGGCCGCCCGGGACGTGATCCGTTGCTACCGCGCGTGAACCTTGGCGACCGCGAAGTCGGCGTCGGTGCCGTGGCAGACCTCGCAGGCCTCGCCGAACGAGGCCGTCATCGTGACCGCGTGCGCCGCCGCCTGCCGCTCGTCGTGGCAGGAGAGGCACGCCGCCGCGGTGGGCTGCATCAGCTGGACGTACGGGTTGCGCAGCGTCGGGGTGGGCAGCACGCCGTCGGGCAGCGGCACCTCGAACGTCTGCTGCTGGCCGGCCGGAACGGTCGCGTGGCACTTCAGACAGTCGCGCCGGTCGCCGGGGAAGACGACGTCGTTGAAGTTGTTGACGCTGCCGTGGTAGCCGTAGATCGTGTACGGGATCGTCATGTTCTCGCCGGTGTGGATGCGGTGGATGAGGTACTTGAAGTGGATCGTCTCCGGCGGGGCCTGGTCGGCGGGCCGGTAGGTGCTGTCGTTGTTGTTGGGGTTGTGGCAGATCACGCACTCCTGCACCTTGAAGCGCTGGCCGCCGTGGAGGGCGAGCTGGTTGTGGCAGACGTTGCACTTGTTGATGTCGACCACGTCGCGGCGCGCCACCGGCTGGGCGTCGGTGATGGCGACGTTGTAGATCGGGTTCTGCGCCGCCTCGCGGACCGTCGCCTCGCTCGCGGTCTCGGGCGCCGGGTTGAGGGTGACGGTGCGGTAGAGGTCGGCCGAGAGCGTCCAGGTGCCGCTCGCGTCCGCCGGGATCGCATCCGGGAACGTGAACGTCGAGCTGGTGGCGGTCGAGACCGCGTTCTTGCCGACGCGCTCGGAGAGGTAGCCGGCGTACTCGGTCGTCGGGCCGCCGAAGATGAAGCTGAAGCTGGCGAGCGTGGACGGGTCGACGAACGAGCCGTCGTTGTTGGTCACGGCGAACGTCACCGTCGGCTTGCTCCCCGGCGCCACGTTCGTCATGCCGATGATCTGGATGTTGAGGCCCTTGAGCTGGGCCGACCGGGTCGGGATCGTGTGCGCGGTGACGATTCCGGCGTCGAACTCGTTCTCGCCCTGCGGCTGGTGGCAGGAGGCGCACGCCGAGTCGTCGGCCTGCGGGCCGCCCTTGTGGTTGGCCCCCGTGGTCCAGTCGATCGCGTCGTGGCAGGAGCCGCACGCCGCCATTGACGGGTAGCTGTACCAGACGAACCCCTGCGGCGAGCTCGGTTGGTGGCAGGTGGTGCAGTTGCGGATGTCCTGCGGGAAGACGACGTCGGAGAAGTCGTTCACCGACTGCCGGTAGCCGATGATCTGATACGGGTGGCCGGCCTTGACCGACGGCAGGCTGCTGCCCATGTGGATCTTGTGGATCATCACCTTGGCGTCCACGGAGTTGCCGGTGTCGGGGTCAACCGTCTGGGGGTTGTGGCAGAGGACGCAGAGCTTGATGTCCCGGCGGCCGGTCTCGCCGTGGGCCGAGAGCGGGTCGTGGCACTGGTTGCACGTCGCGTCGGTCATCTTGTTCCAGGTGTTGGTGACCGCCTGGCCGTCGGGCCGGAAGTCGTACTCGACGTCCTTGACGTACGTCTTGCTGATGACGATCGGGTCGGTGAGGGCGATGACGCGCGTGGCGTAGATGCCGAGCGTGTGCGTCTTGGTCACGTCGTACCCGGTCGGCAGCGCCTTCGTGAAGTGGAAACGGGCGTGGCCGACGCCGAGATCTTCCCATGTGCCGGCCGCGGTTGTCGCCTGCTGCGCGGTGTTGTTCGTGATCGGGCTCGTCACCGTGTTGGTGTAGTAGTCGGTGTAGTGACGGGTCGCCGGGTCGTACCAGTCGAGGATGAACGACATCGAGACCGCCCCCGGCGTGAGCACCCCGGCGCGGTCGAGGGGCTGGCCGCCGTCGTCGGTGAAGGTGACGTCGACGACCGGCTTGTTGTCGGCGCCGATCACCACGCTGCCGACCGTGATGTTCAGGCCGGGCCGGATGTAGGCGATCTGTTCGGCGGTGAGGTAGTGCTCGGCCTGCGCCGAGGTGTAGACCGCCGCGGTCGCCGGCGTGTGCACCCGTCGTGTCACGTTGCCGGTGATGTGTGACGATACGAGCACGTTGTTGGCCGCCAGCAGCGCCATGCCAAGATGAAGTAGCATCATTTGCCTCGTCCCCCTTCCGCGTCCGGTCCGGCGAGCGACTGCCGTTCCGCTACGGTGACGATCGTCAAGTTAATGCCATTGACAAGGCTTGTCAAGGGTTTGTAATGAAACCTCTTACGAAACAACATATCTCAACTATACCGAGACAATCTGAGAGGTGTCCAAGTTTGGCGACAGGGCCAGCGAGTCGCAACGGGCGCTTGGTGGGCGTGATGCCGGAGTTCAGAGGACAAAAATGCGGGGGGCGTGCGCCCCCCGCGAAGGAATCGGTGCCGCGATCAACGAGCGGTTACGGCGTCGGCGTGGTGTTCCACCAGGTCCCGCCGGGGCCGTAGTAGGTGACGAGGATGGTCGCGAGGTTCTTGTCGTAGTCCTTGGTCCAGGTCGTCGGCGCCGGATCGAGGCCGAGGCCGAAGAGGTTGACCTGGGAGTTGTGGCACGAGTCGGCGCAGGCGTTCGGGTAGCCGACGTAGTTCCCCTTCGCGTCCTTCACGCCCGCGTTGAGGTACGTGAGGGTGTCCTGGGGCTTGGTGGCGAACCACGTGTGGCCGCCGGTCGACGACATGTGGCAGGTCGTGCAGCGCGACAGCCCCATCATGCGCTCGGGCGCGAACGGGTGGTGGGTGTGGGCCGAAACCACCGCGCCGATCGCCTCCTCGTTGGTGGCGAAGTCGGCGACCTGCGCCTTGGTGATGTTGGCGAACGGCCCGTGCGTCGCGTGGCAGGCGAGGCAGAGGGTATCGTTCTCGGGCGAGGTTGGGATGACGAGCCCACTGCGGGCATCGGTGATCGAGGTGTTCAGCTGCGCCACCTGCTGTTTGTCGTGCGGGTCGTGGCACGCCGAGCACGGCTCGGAGGAGCCGTTCTGACCGTAGTGGGTCTGCCCGTGCGCCGAAAGCATGTACTGGTCCCACGGGCGCGAGTTGGAGGGGAGCACGCCGTCGCCCCAGTAGGTGAGGGCGCCGGTGCCCTGGAAGCTCGCGAGCGGGATCCATGCCGTGTTGACCGGCTGGGGCTGCCACATCGTGCCGGTGTCGTCGTGGTACGGCCACGCGTACGTCCCGGCTGGAACGGACTTGCCGCGGATGTGACACTGGCCGCAGATCTCGGCGGACTGCGCGCCGGTCAGCTTGGCCGGGTTGACGATCTTGCTGATGTCGCCCCCGCCGAGGACGTGCTGCGCACCCGGGCCGTGGCAGGCCTCACACTCGATGCCGGTGAGCAGCAGGTTGCCGTCGCCGTTGTAGTCCACGTAGTCCGGGTCGTTGGCATTGTACAAGGTCGCGTAGTACCCCTGGAACACGGCCTCGCCGGCCGCGTTGATCGTGATCGAGCGGACGCCGGTCACGTGGCAGCCGACGCAGTTCTTGGTGTGGCTCGAGGGGCCGCCGGCGGCGACGAGCTGCGAGGTGGTCGTGCTCGCGCCGAACTTCGGGTTGTAACTGGAGTCGTACCACCCCGACGCCGGCATCCAGCCCTGGCTCCGCGAGTACGTCGCCGGAGCGAAGTACAGCGCCTTGGAGAACTTGGTGTCGGTGTCGGTGACCGGGACGCGGAGGATGAAGCGCTGGCCGTCCTGGTCGGCGCTGCCGGTCCACGTGGCGACCAGCTGGCACTTCAAGGCGCCGATCGTCATGTAGTACGTGTCGGTCGCGGCGTCGTACGACAGCTTCGGCGCGTTGGCGCCGTAGGCGGAGAACGAGCCCACGGTGGAGAGGTCGACCCCCATCATGAAGTCGTCCTTCGTGCCGTGCGCCTGGTTGGCGATGACGCCCTTGCCGTCCACGAGCGTCCACTGGCCCATCGGCCGGCGCAGCGCCTGCGCGTGACGCGTGTGCCTCCAAGTGGCCTTATCGTCGCCGTGGCAGGCCAGGCAGACGTCGGCGCCGAGGTACGAGGCGGCCTGGGGGCTGCCGTACATGGCCGTGAGCCTCGCCGAGAGGCCGGCGATGTCGACGTTCACGGCCGTCGTCACCCCCGCGGGCAGGTGCGAGCGAACCATGGTGCTCCCCGCCATCGCTGTGCTCGCGATCAGCATGGCGGCGAGAACGACTGTTGCCTTACGCATGTTCCATTTCTCCTTTCTGGGTCTTGCCCACTGCTACTCCTGGAAAAGCTTCGGGTCCCGCTGCGAACCGTGGACCGCGGCGTGACAGCTCACGCAGTCGCGGTACGTTGGTTTGGAGAGGTCGTGGAACGACGGCGTGTCGGTGTGGCACTCGAGGCAGAGTTGCGTCGTCGAGGGCCGGGTGAGCAGGTACGGGTTCGGCGAGCCGTGCGGGCGGTGGCACGCGGCGCAGCCGTCGACGGCCAGCGGCGGGTGCGGGTAGACGTGCGGGCCCGCCTTCTCGGTGTGGCACGTCACGCAGCGCTGCCGCCCATCCTCCTCGATGCGGCCGCGGACGGTGGTGCCGCCGTGGGCGCTGTGGCACGACGTGCACTCGAACGGCCTGGTGCCCTCGCGGTGCGCGTAGGGCAGTGCGAACTGCGCCGCCTCGGTCGCGTGGCAGGGGGTGCACAGCGTGGCGCGGGGGCGCGCCAGCAGCGGCTCGGCGGCCGGGGCGCCGTGCCCCGACACGTGGCAATCGAGGCAGGCGATCCCCGCGCGCGCGTGCGCCGGGGTGCGCGTCGCCAGGCCTTCCTTCTGAGCCGTGTGGCAGAGGACGCACCCGGCCGAGGCTTCGCGGGTGCTCACCTCTTTGAGCGTGCGGATGTTCGTTGTGCTCGGGTCGTTGGCGTGCGCCTCGCCGGGTCCGTGGCACGACTCGCACGAAAGGTCGAGCGTGCTCCCCTCGAGTTTGAGGAGGTTGGCCGGGGCGCGGTCGGCCATCGCGCGCCCGTGCGGGCCGGCGACGAACGCCTTGGCGGTGTCCTCGTGACAGGTGGTACAGGTCTCCCGGCCGACCCAGCCCTTGGGCAGCGCCGCCAGCAACGGCGTTGCGGCGAGGAGAGCGATCGATGCGAGCAGGCTCTTGCGCATGGTGTTAGAACCTCCGCCGCACGGAGATCCCGTAGCGGGTGACGTCGTAGTTCTGGTCGGGCAAGCTCTTGAGGTCGTACGTCCAGCGGTTGCCGAAGATCGCGAGCCTGGTGGCGAACGGCCCGGACGTCTCGACCTCGAGGTCGTACGCCCTGGAGGTGAACGGCAGCGTGTCGCCGCGGTCCTTGAGGTAGACGCCGCCGCCGCTCAGGCGCAGCGCCTTGCCGATCGGCAACGCCGCGCGCAGGCTCGTGGTCAGCAGGTCCGTCTCGTAGTGCGAGACCGCCGCGGTCAGCAGCGGCGCCCAGTACGAGATCGCGACGTCGCTGGTGAGCGTGAGCGAATCGACGCTCAGGCTGGCGAAAGCGCCGCCGGCCGCCGTGTACGTCGCCGCGACCCCGAGCGCGTCGGTGGGGCGGTTGAGCGCCGCCACCTGCGAGGGGTTGTCCATACGCTCGCGCGACCCATGCGCGTCGATCTCCCAGCCGGCGGCCGGGCGTGCCGAGAGCTTCGCCCACAGCCGCGTGACCGTCTCCGGGTCGGTGCGGAACACGTACCGCTCGAAGCTCGAGTCGTCGTACCCGACCTTGGCGGTGAGCGTCCGGCCGAGCGCCAGCGACGCCGTGGCGCTCCAACCGCTGGCGTCGCGGGTCACGCCTGCGGGCGCGTAGTCGCCGCCGTGCCGCCAGGCGATCTCGCGCGAGCCGTCGTGGTAGGCGACGACGAGACCGAACGGCCCGCTGTGGAGGTCGGCCTCACCGGCGACGTCCTTGTCGGTGCGGTCGAGGTAGCCGCGGTCGTCGACGGGGACCGAGAAATCCAGAGTCCCGCCCGGCCCGGTCAGCTGCAGCGCGTTGAGGCCGACGAGCGTGCTGTCGGTCGCGACGTCGGCCCAGTGGCCGCGGGCGCGCAGCGTCAGCCAGGGGGTCGCGGCGAAGCCGAGGCGGAGGTCGGCGAGCTTGGTGTCGGTGTCGGCGGAGCCCATGAGCGCGTCGAGGTAGCTGATCTGACCCACCGCGCCCCCGCCGATTGCGAACGAGGTAAGGTCGTGGTCGTGGTTGGCGTCGAGGCGGTCGCGACGGTAGAGCCCCTGGCCCAGGAACTCGAAGCGTCCGCTGGTGTAGACCGCCGACAGCCGGGTGGTTGGAACGGTATTGGAATCGCGGCCGATCGTGTACGTCGCCAGCAGGTCGGGGTCGGCGCCGGTCAGCGGCTGGCCGTTGTTCCCGACCCCCCCGCGCGGCTCGCGCGTGTACTTGGTGACGTCCTGCTCGATGAGCAGCTTGACTGGCCAGGAGCGGGTCTCGAGCGAGATCCCGGCCTCCTGGACGCGCTCGTCGAGCGAGGTGCGCGCCACGTACGGCCCACCGAGGCCGTAGAACGGGACCAGGCGCGACCCGCTGCGCTGCACGTCGCGCAGGTCGAGGCGGAGGCGGGCCGCCTTCCAGCCGTCCCAGGTGAGGGAGCCGGTCCAGCGGCTGATGCTGAACCGGCCGCCGTCGTCGAGCCCGGGGGTGCCCGGCGCGGCGCCGCCGGCGAGCGCCAGGTCGAGCGAGGGCGACGGCAGGACGGCCTCGCGGCGGGTGTAGTCGAGGTTCAGCGTCCACTCGCGGTCCCAGTCCACGACCCTGAGCGAGGCGTGCTGGAACGGGTCGCCGCCGAACCCGGAGGCTTTGACCTCGAAGCGGTCGAACCCCGCCAGCGCGCGCCGCAGGTCGAGCTGGAGGTTCTCGAGGAAGAGACCCTGTGACAGATCGTACTGGCTGGCGAAGGCGTTCCTGTTGCCGCTCTGGTGCAGCCATGCGTAGCCGACGCCGATGCTTCCGTACTCCTCGCCGTACCCCAGCGCCGCGACGCCGAAGCAGAAGCAGAAGCAGAAGCAGGTCAGCCACCGAACCGTGCCCTTCATGAACCCTCCCGAGCGAGACGACGAAGCTCACCGTGAATCGACGAGGCTCACTTTTGTGAAGCCTGGTCACAGATGAAAGACGATTTCGTGACATTTGTCAAGATATGACCATTTGACAACAACGAACATGAAATGTCACCAGGTCGCGCCCCGGCCTCGTTTCCGGGGCCGCCGCCGGCGCGAGACCTCGTGAAAGACGGCTACAATGACTGCGGAGGTCGGCATGAGCTTTCTCGAGGAGCTGCCGGGGCGTGCCCGCGCGGTGGCTGGGCATGTCGTGCTGGTCGAGGGGGATGATCCCCGCATCGTGGAAGCCGCGGGCGATCTTTGCCGCGAGCGGATCGCGCGCGTCACAGTTCTGTGTCCGACGGCGGCGCAAGGGACGGCGCACGAGCGCTTGCGCGCGTCCGGCGCGACCGTCACGGACCCGGCGACCGATCCGCGGCGCGGACGGATGTTCGATCTCCTGCACGCCCGCCGGGCCCCCAGGGGCTGGACGCGGGAGCAGACCGAGGCGGCGCTCGCCGACCCGCTCTATTTCGGCTCCCTGCTCGTCGCGGCCGGCGAGTGCGACGCTTCGGTCGGCGGCGCGGTCCGCACGACGGCCGACACGGTGCGCGCGGCGCTGCACGCGATCGGCGCCGCGCCGGGGATCAAGACGGTGTCCTCGGCGTTCGTGATGGTGCACCCCGATCCGCGCTGGGGGAGCGACGGCCTGATGGTGTTCGCCGACTGCGCCGTGCTCCCGGACCCCGACCCCGACCAGCTCGCCGACATCGCGGTCGGCGCCGCCGACACCTTCCGCGCGATCGTGGGCGGCGAACCGCGTGTGGCGCTGCTGTCGTTCTCGACCAAGGGGTCCGCCGAGCACCCGCTGGTGGACAAGGTGCGCGCCGCCGGCGCCGCGCTGGCGGCCCGCGGCGTGGGGTTCGAGTTCGACTTCGAGCTGCAGCTCGACGCGGCGTTGCTCGCGTCGGTCGGCTCGCGCAAGGCGCCCGGCTCGCGCGTCGCCGGCCGCGCCAACGTCCTCGTGTTCCCCGATCTCAACGCCGGGAACATCGGCTACAAGCTCACCGAGCGCCTGGGCGGCGCCCGGGCGGTCGGGCCGCTGCTGCAGGGCCTCGCCCGTCCCGCCAACGACCTCTCCCGCGGCTGTTCGGCGCGCGACGTGGTCGAGACCGCCTGCCTGTCGCTCCTGCAGGCCGCACTCGTGACCGGGAGCCGGTGTTGAGGGCACTCGTCGTCGGCGGCGGCGCCCGCGAGCACGCGCTCGCGTGGAAGCTGTCGCAAGGCGGTGGCGTCGACGAGATCTACGCGGCCCCCGGGAACCCGGGGATGGCGGGGATCGCCACCTGCGTCCCGATCGCGGCCGACGCCACGGTCGAGCTGGCGGAGTTCGCATCGTCGCTCAAGGTCGACCTCACCGTCGTCGGTCCGGAGCTGCCGCTGGTCCTCGGCATCGCCGACGAGTTCGCCCGCCGCGGCCTGGTTCTCGTCGGCCCGTCGCGCGCCGCGGCCGAGCTCGAGGGCAGCAAGGTGTTCACCAAGGAGTTCTGCCTCCGGCAGGGGATCCCGACCCCGAGGGCGCGCGTCGTCTCCGACCGCGACCAGGCCGCGGCGGCGGTGAAGGCGATCGGGACCCCGGTCGTGTTCAAGGCCGACGGGCTGGCCGCCGGCAAGGGTGTGCAGGTGTGCCGCTCCGGGGCCGAGGTCGACGATGCCATGGTCCGATACTTCGAGGAGCGGTCGTTCGGCGCCGCCGGCGAGCGCGTCCTCGTCGAGGAGTGCGTCGGCGGCGAGGAAGTGTCCTTCATGGTGCTCGCCGACGGCGCGAGCGTGCTGCCGCTGGCGTCGGCACGCGACTACAAGCGGGTCGGGGACGGCGATGAGGGACCGAACACCGGCGGCATGGGTGCGGTCTCGCCGGTTCCCCTCGAGCCGGCCCTCGCGACCGCGATCCTGCGCGAGATCGTCTACCCAACGGTGGCGGGCATGGCGGCCGAGGGCCGCCCGTACCGGGGGGTCCTGTACGCGGGCGTGATGGTGACGGCGGCGGGCCCGCAACTGCTCGAGTTCAACTGCCGGCTTGGCGACCCCGAGACCCAGGCCGTGATCCCGCGGCTGGAGGACGACCTGGCGCCGCTGTTGCGTGCCGTGGCGGCGGGCGAGCTCGGCGCGCAGCGGGCGGCGTGGAAGCGGGAAGCCGCGGCGTGCGTGGTGCTGGCGGCGGCCGGGTACCCCGGGGCGTCCCGGCGCGGCGACCCGATCACCGGGTTGGGCGACGCCCTGGCGCGGCCCGGGGTGCTCGTCTTCAACGGCGCCACGGCGCTCGAGGACGGGCGCCTCGTCACCGCAGGAGGCCGGGTGCTTTCGGTCGTCGGCCGCGGCGCGACGGTGTCCGCGGCGGTGGCCGCCGCCTACGAGGCCGCGGCGACGGTGCGGTTCGAGGATGTGCAGTACCGCCGCGACATCGGCAGGGGGCTCGCGTGACCGAACCGGTGATGATCCTGCTGGGGTCCAAGAACGACTGGGACGTGCTGCGCGAGGCCGGGGCCGAGCTCGACCGCCTCGGCGTGCGCTGGCGCGCCCACGTGGCATCGGCCCACCGCTCCCTCGCCCGCACGCTCGAGCTGGTGGGCAGGGGCGAGGCCGAAGGGGTGCGGGTCTTCATCTGCGGCGCCGGCATGGCGGCCCATCTGGCGGGCGTGACCGCGGGCGCGACGATACGGCCGGTGATCGGCGTGCCGCTGCCCGGCGGCGTCGCGGGCGGTCTCGATGCGCTGCTGGCCACCGTCCAGATGCCGGGCGGCGTTCCGGTCGCCACCGTGGCGGTGGGGAAGGCGGGCGCCCGCAACGCGGCGGTGCTCGCGGCCCAGATCCTGGCGCTGTCCGACCCGGAGCTCGAGGCCCGCGTGCGGCAAGGCAAGGCCGATCAGGCCGCGGCGGTCGCCGCGGCCGACGCGGAGCTGGCCGGTGGAGGGAGTCAACGATGAGCTGCTCGGAGTGCTGCGGCGACGTCCGTCCGCGGCCGGAGTTCGTTCGCATCACTTTTTCGCCCGACCTTCCGGGCCAGGCGTGCACGTTCAAGGATGGCGTCGAGCTCGAGCTCGGCGCGTGGTACGTGATCGCGAGCGCGGACGGCGAGCGGGTTGGCCGCTTCGTCGCGCACGAGATCCCGGTGCTGCGCCCGTGCGGCGAGAGGATCGCGGGCAGTATCGTCCGCAAGGCGACCTCCGGGGAGATCGCGCGCGCCGAGGAGCTGGCGCTGGTCGCGCGCGACGCGCTCCGGTTCTGTCGCGAACGGGCGCGTGAGCTCAAGCTGCCGATGCGCCCGGTGATCGCGGTCGTGCCTCTCGACCGCGACACCGCCGTGATCACCTTTGCCGCCGAGGAGCGGGTGGACTTTCGGGAGCTGCTGCGCGACCTCGGCCGGCGCACCCGGCGCCGGGTCGAGCTGCGCCAGATCGGGGTGCGCGACCAGGCCAAGTCGAGCGGTGGGTGGGGGCCGTGCGGGCGCACGCTGTGCTGCACGACGTTCATGGCTCGCTTCAACTCGGTGACCATCCGCATGGCCAAGGCGCAACGCCTGTCCCTCAACCCCAGTCGCATCTCGGGGATGTGCGGACGTCTGATGTGTTGCCTCGCCCACGAGGCGGGCGAGGCGGGGCCGGGGAAGCGAACCGGGCCCACGTCCTAAACCTTGCAACCCGGCGGTTCGTATCCTTTCCAGCAGGCCCGCTGGGTGCTATACTGCGTATCAGTCAGAACGACGGGGATGAAATGAAGGAATTCGAGCGCACGGGGGACGAGCCCCTCACCAGCCGTCGGCTCATCAGGCCATCCATTTCGGAGGTGGGTGACCGTACGCCGATGCGGGGCATGGTCCACCGCAAACAGGCGCCTCCGGATCAGACCAACGCCGAGAACTACTATTTCATCAAGCAGATGCAGAACAAGACGGCGATGGTCGTGATGCTCGACGACGGCACCGAACTGCACGGCTGGGTGGAGTGGTACGACCGCAACTGCATCAAGCTCAACCGGACCGAGGGGCCCAACCTGATGATCTACAAGCACGCGATCCGGTACATGTTCAAGGAAGAGGAGCTCCGCCAGCGCCGGCGCCGGCCGCGGGAGTGACCGGCGTCACGCCGGCTCGGGTTGGAGGAGGGCTTCCACCCGGGAACAGACGACGTCGAGGGCGACGGAGTTGAAGCCCCCTTCCGGGATGATCAGGTCGGCCCAGCGCTTGGACGCCTCGACGAAGTCGAGGTGCATCGGGCGGACGGTTTCGAGGTACTGGGTGATCACGGTCTCGACCGTGCGCCCGCGCTCGATGAGGTCCCGGCGCAACCGCCGGATGAAGCGCAGGTCCGCGTCGGTGTCGACGAAGATCTTGACGTCGAACAGCCGCCGCAGCTCGGGCTCGACGAAGATCAGGATCCCCTCGACCAGCACGACGCCGCGCGGCTCCACCGTGCGGGTCTCGCCGGTGCGCACGTGACGGGTGAAGTCGTAGACCGGCACCGCCACGGGGCGGTGGTCCTTGAGGATGCGCACGTGCTCGGCCAGGAGTTCGGTCTCGAGCGCGTCGGGGTGGTCGAAGTTGTGGTGCACGAGCGCCGCACGGTCGGCGCCGGAGAGGTCGCGGTAGTAGCTGTCGTGCTGGAGGTAGGCGATGCGGTTCGCGCCGATGCGGGTGACGATCGCTTCCGCGACCGTGGTCTTGCCCGAGCCGGTGCCGCCGGCCACCCCGATCACCACCACGTCGCTCATGTCGCCACCCCGGTCCCCACGACGGCGCCGCGCTGCAACCCGCCGGGCCGGCGTCATCATACCCTGGCGCGCCGCACCCCCGAAACGGAGGCGGCCAGACCCCGCCGCGGCTGCGGTCAGCGGGCCGCGCCGGGGTCGGCGGGCCGGATCGTGGTCTTCGTCGTGGTGGCGTAGCGGTTGCTGCCGAGGTACAGCAGAGGGCTCGTGGCCTCGACGCGGAGCACGCCGTCGGCGTCGAACGCCCCGGCGTCGGCGTGCAGGCGCTGCACCTCGCCGACGACGAGCGTCTGGTCGCCGAGGTGGTGGCGCTCGACGAGGAGGCACTCCGCCGCCACGTAGGCGGCGGCCAGGCTCGGCGTCGCGATGGTCTCGCCCGCCTCGAGCTCGAGCGCCAACTCCTTGACCTTGTCGGCCTGGCGCCCCGAGAGTTTCCCGAGCGTGCTCGCGAGCCCGGCGTGCTCCTCGGTGAGAAAGTTGATCGTGAACTCGCCGGTCTTGAGGACGAGCTGGTGCGTGTGCGTGGCCGGAGACAGACAGATCCCGAACAGCGGCGGGTCCGAAGACAAAGGCGTGGCCCAGGTGACCGGCGCGAAGTTCGTGGTGCCCTTGGCGTCGTCACGGACGCCGACGACGCAGACCAGCCGAGGGTAGTAGAAGTAGCACGAACCCGGATCCGAGGACACGCGCACCATGAGCTCCTCCCGGCGTCCGGCCAATCATACCCCGGACGCGTGGGAAGGCCCGTCCGGCTGGGTTTTCGCGCGTCATCGCGCGGTCTTGACACTTGCCCGGAGCTTCGCGTAGCGTGCCTCGGCCCTTGCGAGGGCGGAGACCAGTCGTGGCACGTCTTGCCGAGTTCCAGGGAAAACAGGTGTTGCGGGGCGCGGGGATCGCGGTTCCCCGCGGCGAGCTGGCCCGCAGCGCCGAAGCGGCCGCCGCCGTCGCCGGCCGCCTCGGCGACACGGTGGTGATCAAGGCGCAGGCGTGGACGACCAGCCGCAAGGCCCAAGGTCTGGTCCGCTTCGCCGACTCCGCCGCGGCCGCGAGCGAGGCGGCCGCCGCGATCCTCGCGGCGCGGGCCGGCGGGTTTCCCGTGGCGGAGGTCCTGGTCGAGGAGCGCGTGGCGATCGCCACCGAGCGCTACGCCGGGATCATCATCGACGACCGCCGCCGCCGCCCGGTGCTGCTGGTCTCGGCGCGCGGCGGTTCCGGCATCGAGGAGACCGCGCGGGAGCACCCGGAGTCCGTCGCCGAGCTCCCCCTCGACGCCGTCGAGGGACTCGCCCGCCACGCCGCCCGCGAGCTGTGGCGGCGGGTCGGTGTGCACGGCGAGGAGCAGCGCCACCTCGCCGAGGCGTGCGTACGCCTCGCCGCGGTGGCTCGCGCCGTCGAGGCGCGGGCCGCCGAGGTCAACCCTTTGGTGTTCACGGCCGACGGGCGCGCCGTCGCCCTCGACTGCCGGATTACGGTCGACGACGCCGCCGTGTTCCGCCACCCGGAGCTCGGGATCGACGTGGCGCGCGAGCTCGGGCACCCGCCCACGCCGCTCGAGCGCATCGCGTGGGAGGTCGAGAAGGACGACTACCGCGGGACGTTCTACTTCCTCCAGATGCGTGACGCCTGCGAGCGCGGGACGCGGGTGGTCGCGTTCCACGGCGCAGGCGGCGGCGGCTCGATGATGGGGATGGACGCCCTCGCCCGCCACGGCTTCGCCGTCGCCAACTTCTGCGACACCTCGGGGAACCCGCCGGCCTCCAAGGTTTACCGGGCGGCGCGCATCCTGCTGTCGCAGCCCGGCGTGGACGGCTATTTCGGCACCGGCTCCGGCGTCGCGTCGCAGGAGCAGTTCCACTCGGCGCGCGGGCTGGTGAAGGCGTTCCTCGAGGAGCCGCTGGCCGTGCCCGCGGTCGTGCGCCTGGGCGGCAACGGCGAGGAGAAAGCGATCGAGATACTCACCGGTTACACCAAGGCGCTCGGGGTACCGGTGGAGTGCTACGGCAAGGACACGCCGGTCGACGCCTGTGCCGCGCGGTTGGCCGCGCTGGTCGCCGCGGCCGCGCCGCCGGCCCCGCGCCCCCCGCGCCGGGAGCCCGCTCCGGCCGAGCGGCCGTACACGTTCGCGAGCCCCACCGGCGCGATCACGTACGACCACGCCGTCTGCGCCCGCTGTGAGAGCAAGGCGTGCGTCGCGGCGTGCGTACCGCAGATCCTCGAGCTCTCCGGGGACGGCGTTCCGGTCCTCAAGGTGACGGGCGAGGAGGCGGCGCGCGGCCGCTGCACCGAGTGCCTCGCGTGCGAGGTGGACTGCCGGGCGCTGGGGGCGGGGGGCGGGCACGTCGCGCTCGCGATCGCGGGGCTTCCCGAGTACCGCCGGGAACGGGGGCTTGGGTAAGCCATGGCGATCCTCGTCGACGAGCGCACGCGGGTCCTGGTGCAGGGGATCACCGGACGGGAGGGCCGCGCGCGCGCCAGGTTGATGCGCGAGTACGGCACCAAGGTCGTCGCCGGCTGCACGCCCGGGCGCGGCGGCGAGACCGTCGACGGGACGCCGGTCTACGACACGGTCCTCGAGGCGGTCGAGGCGAGCGGCGGCATCGACGCGAGCGTGATCTTCGTGCCGGCGCCTCTGGTCAAGGACGCGGCGCTGGAGTCGATCGCGGCCGGGATCGCCCTCACGGTCCTGGTCGGCGACCGGGTGCCGGTGTGGGACGTCCTCGAGACCGCCCGCGCGGCCGAGCGCGCCGGGGTGGACTTCCTGGGTCCCAACACCCTGGGGGTGCTGTCGGTCGGCCGCGGGGTGCTGGGCATGATCGGCGGCCGCGCCGAGTCGGCTCGCTCCTGGTTCAAGGCCGGCGGGGTGGGCGTCGCGTCGCGCTCCGGCGGGATGACCTCCTCGACCGGCTACTACCTGAGCCGCTCCGGGATCGGGCTGTCCACCCTGGTGCACGTCGGCGGCGACGGGATCGTGGGCCTGCCGCTGCCCGCGGTCGTGCGCCTCTTCGAGGCCGATCCGGATACCCGGTGCATCGCCATCTTCGGCGAGATCGGGGGCTC
The DNA here is from genome assembly GCA_004298115.1 of Acidobacteriota bacterium. Taxonomy (GTDB): domain Bacteria; phylum Acidobacteriota; class Thermoanaerobaculia; order Thermoanaerobaculales; family Thermoanaerobaculaceae; genus RBG-13-68-16. The sequence goes on along the minus strand of SCRJ01000007.1, from coordinate 30,979 downwards.
GCAGGAGGAGCGCATCGCCGAGATGATGGCGAGCGGCGAGGTGACGAAGCCCGTGGTGGCGTTCATCGGCGGCCGCGCCGCGACCCAGGGCGTGCGCTTCTCGCACGCCGGCGCGATCGTCGAGGGCGGCCGCGGCACGCATGCGGGGAAGGTCGCGGCCTTGCGGGAGGCCGGGGCGACGGTCGTGGACGCGTTCGACGACCTGCCGGGCGCGGTGGCGAAGGTCCTGGAGGGATGAGCATGGCTGACACCACGTGGGCAACGGCCGTCACCTCGATCCGGCCGAACGAGATCAGGGTGCGCGGCTACCGCCTCGACGACCTGATGGGCCGCGTCTCGTTCGGGGAGGCGGTCTACCTGGTGCTGCGCGGCGAGCTGCCGGGCGCCGCTGTCGGGCGGCTCGTGGAAGCGATGCTGGTGGCGTCGATCGACCACGGCGTGACGCCGCCCTCGACGCTGGCGGTGCGCAACGCCGCGACCACCGGCGCGCCGCTCAACGCCTGCATCGCGGCCGGGGCGCTCGCGGTCAACAAGCACCACGGCGGGGCGGTCGAGGACTGCATGCACGTGCTCGCCCGCGGCGCGGCGCAGGTGCAGGCGGGGGAGAGCCCGGCGGCGGCCGCGCGGGCGCTGATCGCCGGGGAGAAGGCGGCCGGCCGGCGGTTGCCGGGGTTCGGGCACCGCGTCCACAGCGACGACCCCCGTTCCCACCGCCTGCTGCAGCTGGCCGGCGAGGCCGGCGCGGCGGGGCCGCACGTCGCCGTCGCCGAGGCGATCGTGCGGGAGCTCGCGGCGGCCGGCAAGCCGCTGCCGCTCAACGTCGACGGCGCCATCGCCGCGCTCCTCGCCGACCTCGGCTTCCACCCCGACCTCGCCAACGGCTTCTTCATCCTGGCGCGGACCGCCGGGTGGATGGCGCAGGTGCTCGAGGAGCGCCAGCGCGAGAAGCCGATGCGCCGGATCGACCAGAGCGCGGCCGCCTACGACGGCGCCGCGCCGAGGGAGCTGCCGCAGACCCGCTGAGGACGGTATCGGGCGGGGCGGCGCCCCGCACGCGAGCGGCCGGCCGGGCCGCCGGAACGCACCACGACCCTGGAGGAGGTTCGACAATGGCCACGTACCGCATCGCCTGGCTGCCCGGAGACGGCATCGGCAACGACGTCATGGAAGCGACGCGCCTCGTGCTCGACGCCGTCGCGCTCGACGCCGAGTACATCCACGGCGACATCGGCTGGGAGTTCTGGTGCTCCGAGGGCGACGCGTTCCCCGAGCGCACGGTCGACCTGCTCGGCCGCGTCGACGCCGCCCTGTTCGGCGCCATCACCTCGAAGCCGGTGAAGGCCGCCGAGGCCGAGCTGGGGCCCGCGCTGCGCGGGACCGGCCTCGTCTACCGTTCGCCGATCGTGCGCATGCGCCAGATGTTCGACCTGTACACGTGCCTGCGGCCGTGCAAGGCGTACGCCGGCAACCCCCTCAACTTCAAGGAGACGATCGACCTCGTGATGTTCCGCGAGAACACCGAGGGGCTCTACTCCGGGGTCGAGTTCGCGCCGGTGCCGGCCGCGCTCAGCGACGTCCTCGCGCGGCTCTCGAAGCCGTTCGCGCACTTCGCCGCGGTCGCCCCCGAGGAATACGCCATCACCTGCAAGATCAACACGAGGCAGGGCTCCGAGCGCATCATCAGGGCGGCGTTCGAGTACGCGAAGGCGCACGGCTACCCGAAGGTCACCGTGATCCACAAGGCCAACGTGGTGCGGGCGACGGAAGGGTTGTTCCTCGAGACCGCGAAGGAGGTCGCGAAGGGGTTCCCCGGCGTCGCGATGGACGACGCGAACGTGGACGCGATCTGCATGTGGCTGCTCAAGGACCCCGAGAAGTACGGCGTCCTGGTCGCGACCAACCTGTTCGGCGACATCATCTCCGACCTCTGCGCCCAGATGGTGGGCGGCCTCGGCTTCGGCTGCTCCGGCAACATCGGCGAGAAGCTGGCGGTGTTCGAACCGACGCACGGCTCCGCCCCGAAGTACGCGGGCCAGTACAAGGTCAACCCGATCGCCACGATCCTCGCGGCCAAGATGATGGTCGAGTGGCTGGGGGAGACGGCGATGGCCGCGAGGATCGAGCGGGCGGTGGCCGCGGTCATCGCCGAGGGGAAGGTCCGGACGTACGACATGGGCGGCGCGTCCTCGACGCTCGACATGGCGCGGGCGATCGCCGCGAAGTTGTAGAGGCGGGGCGCCGGCCGGGGAAGAGCGTGGTCAGTGGTCCGTGGTCCGTGGTCCGAGAGAGACAGCGCGTGGGGCACGGGGCGCAGCAGGGTGCGACCGCTCGGCAGCGACGCACGCCGGCGTAAGATCCCGCGGTGAAGAAAGGCTCCTTCGCCCCTGTGGGTGGCTGGCTTCCGATCGTCGCGGCGATGGGCGCCGTGTACGTCGTCTGGGGCTCGACCTACCTCGCGATCCGGATCGCCCTCGAGGGGTTTCCGCCGTTGCTGATGGCCGGCATCCGGTTCCTGGTGGCGGGGGGCGTGCTCTTCGCCGTGCTCTGGCTGCGCGGCGCCCCGGCGCCAAGCGCCCGGCAGTGGCGAGCCGCCGCGCTGGTGGGAGGGCTGCTGCTCCTGGGTGGCAACGGCGGCGTGGTCGTCGCCGAGCAGTGGGTCGCGTCGGGCCTGGCGGCGCTCGGCGTCGCGGCGGTGGCGTTGTGGTCGGCGCTCTTCGCCGGGCTCTGGGGGCAGTGGCCGCACCGGATGGAGTGGGTCGGCCTCGCCGTCGGGTTCGCCGGGGTGGTGATGCTCAACCTCGAGGGCGGCCTGCGGGCCAGCCCCGCCGGCGCCGCGGCGCTCCTCGTCGGCACGGTGAGCTGGGCGCTCGGCTCGATGTGGAGCCGGCGCCTCGACCTGCCGAGCGGGTTGATGGCGTCGGCCGCGGAGATGCTGGCCGGCGGGGCCATGCTGATCGTCGCCGGCATCGCGGCGCGCGAGGAGGTTCCGCACGCAGTGGCCCCCCGCCCGCTGCTCGCGCTCGCCTACCTGATCGTCTTCGGCTCGTGGGTCGGTTTCTCGGCGTACCTGTTCCTGCTGCGCCGGGTTCGCCCGGCGGCGGCCACCAGCTACGCCTACGTGAACCCGGTGATCGCGATGTTCCTCGGCGTCGGGCTGGGAGGCGAGACGATCACCGCGTCGGAATGGGCGGCGATGCCGGTGATCCTGGCGGGCGTCGCCATCGTCATGATCGCCCACAGCCGGGCCTCCGCCCCGGCGCCTCCGGCCGAACGTCACGACACCGTCAGGTCTTGACCGCGGTCAAGGCCGGGCCCGGGCGGGGCGTCTAGCTTGGACGGCGGGAGCGATGGTGCGCCGACGCAAGACCTCCGCGGTGATTCCGGCCCGCCGCCTGAGCCAGGCGGCGTGGCTGGTGCTGGTGGCGGTGATCGGCGTTCAGTTCGCGCTCTGGGCGCTCCCCCAGACCGCCGGGCGCGCTCCGGACGCGGCGCGCCCGCCGGGCGTCGAGGGGTTCCTGCCGATCTCCGCGCTGATGTCGCTGCGGCTCTGGCTCGCCGGGGAGGGGGTTCATCCCGTCCACCCGGCCGGTCTCGCGATCCTCGTGGGTGTGCTGGCGATGAGCGCGCTCGTGGCGAAGTCGTTCTGCTCGCACATCTGTCCGGTGGGCACGGCGTCGGAAGCGCTCGGGCGGCTGGGCGTGCGACTTCTCGGCCGCACCTGGGCGCCGCCGCGCTGGCTCGATCTCCCGCTGCGATCGCTCAAGTACGTCCTGCTCGCGCTGTTTCTCTGGGTCACCTGGGTGGCGCTCGACCTCCCCGGCGTCCGCACCTTCCTCGACAGCCCCTACAACCGGGTGGCGGACGCCAAGATGCTGCTCTTCTTCGCGCACCCGTCGCACCTGACCGTGGCCGTGCTCGGGGTGCTGGCGGTGGGCTCCGTCCTCGTGCGCGACCTGTGGTGCCGCTACCTGTGCCCGTACGGCGCGCTGCTCGGCGTCGTCGGCCGGCTCGCCCCGTTCAAGGTGACCCGCGACGCGGCGACCTGCACCGATTGCGGCAAGTGCACGAAGGTCTGCCCGGCGCGCCTGCGCGTGCACGCGATGACCCGCGTCGCCTCGGTCGAGTGCACGTCGTGCCAGGACTGCGTCGCCGCGTGCCCGGTCAAGGGTTGCCTCGCCGTCCGCCCGCCGCGCGTCGAGCCTGGACGCTGGCGGTTGCGCCCGGCGCTCGTCGTCGTCCTGGTCGTGGCCGTCTATCTCGCGGCCGTGACGGCGTTTCGGTTGGACGGGCACTGGCGCGGCGCGGTCGGCCGGGCGGAGTACGCGCGCCGACTGCCCGAGATCGACTCGCCGCTGTACACCCACGCCGGCGGCCTGGCCGCGGCGGACCCATCACCCCGGCCGGCGCCGCCGGCCGCGTCGCACGGCGCCAGGTGACGCCGCCGGGGCCGCCGCTCAGCGCTCCATGCTCCTGACCTTGAGGGCGAGCGTGACCATCGCGACCGCGATGACGATGAGCGACACGAACAGGCCGGTGCGGCGGTAGCGGATCTCGGCCTCGGCGGCGGCGGCGTCCTTGTCGGCGGCCGCCGTGGCGGCGAGCGCGACCTCGGTCTGCTTCTCCACCCGGGCGACGGCAACGGTGTGGATCTCGACCGTCGCCATGATGTACGCCTGATGGGCGTCCTCGAGCTTGACGTCGGCGGCGTCCATGAGCATCCCCGCCCGCTTGACCTTGCCGACGCGGGCGCGGGCGGCGGTCTCGGCCGCGGTGGCCTTGGCGAGCGCGCCGGAGATGGCCCCCGCCGCGACCGCGCCGGCGTCGCCCGCGCTGTGGCAGGCGCCGCACACCTGCTTGTCGGCGACGCCGATCCAGGAGTCCTGCGGGTGCCCGATCGCGTGGTTGCTGTGGCAGGCCTCGCACGCGGGCTGCTCCAGGGCGGCGAACGCGTCCTTGTGCGGCGACTGGTCGAAGCGCTCGAGCTGCGAGACGTGGCACGTCCCGCAGACGTTGGCGACTGAGGAGACGCCGGGCGGGGTGGCGCCGTGCGCGCCGTGGCACGACTTGCAGGTCGGCGCGGAGAGGTCGTTCTTCTCGACCAGCGCGGCGTAGTGAACGGACTTCTTGTACTCCGCGACCTCGTTGCCCTTGATGCCGTAGCGGCTCATCAGCGCCACGTCAGCGTGGCAGCGCGCGCACGTGTCCACGATCCGCGTCGGGTACACGGGCGAGCGGGCGTCGGAGGGCGGCCGGACGCCGTGGGCGCCGTGGCACGAGGAGCAGACCGCGACGTCGGTGGCGCCCTTGGCGAGGGCGAGGCCGTGCTTGGAGGTGCGGTACTGCGAGAGCTGGTCGGTGGGGATGTTGGGCGCGTAGCGCAGCATGTAGGCGGCGTTGGAGTGGCACGAGCCGCACATCTCGGGGATCGCCTGCGGCGTGAACTTGCCGACGAACCCCTTGCGCGGATCCATCGCGACCGTCGGGTCGTCGGCCGCGGGGTTGCCGCCGTGGCACCCGGCGCACGAGATCCCCTGGGTTTGGTGGATGTCGGCGCTCGCCAGCTCGGCCGGTTTGCGCAGGCGTTCGTCGCTGAGCTTGGCGTGGCAGGTGAGGCAGGCATCCTTGACGGCGCGAACCGGTGCGGCCGCGGCCGGCGGCGCCGCGGCGCGCGCGCCGGCGGCGAGCAGGATCGCGAGGGTGGCGTTGGCGAGCTGGCGTGTCATTTGAACACCCCCGCGAACGAGGCGAACGTGAAGCCGACGATGTAGGCGAGGACGAGCCAGCCCAGCACGAAGAAGGCGCGGCCGCGGCCGCCTCCGGGACGGCCGCGGTCGAGGACCGGCACGAGGAACCAGACCAGACCGCCCGCCGCGAAGGCGCCGAGTCCGAGGAGCTCCCCTTCGATGCCGAACAGGTGTGCGGGCAGGAGCTTGAGGGTCTCGAACATGAACAGGAAGTACCACTCGGGTTTGATCCCCGCCGGTGCGCTGGCGAACGGGTCGGCCTTGGTGCCGAGCTCCCACGGGAAGAACGCGGCGAGCGCCGCGAGCGCCGCCAGGCCGAGGAGCCAGACGACCCCCTCGCGGAGCATGAAGTTGGGCACGAAGCGGATCGGCTTGCGCCTCTTCGCCTCCTCTTCGAGCGACGACGGTACGTGCATCCCCTGGCGCTGGATGAACGCGAGGTGACCGGCGAGCAGGACGGCGGTGAGCATCGGCAGCACCGCGACGTGGAAGCCGAAGAACCTCGTGAGCGTCGCGCCCGTCACCTCGCTGCCGCCGCGCAGGAACTTGAGCAGCCACGCCCCGGCGAACGGCACCTTGCTCACCATGTCGGTCCCCACCTGGGTGGCGAAGTACGAAAGGGTGTTCCAGGGGAGCAGGTAGCCGGAGAACCCGAACCCCATGGCGAGGCCGAGCAGCGCGAACCCGCTCCACCACGTCAGCTCCCGCGGCTTCGCGTACGAGCCCATGAAGTAGACCGAGAACATGTGGGCGAACGCGGACAGGATCATGAGGTTGGCCGACCACGAGTGGACGGAGCGCACGAGCCAGCCGAACGGGACCCGGGTCACGATGAACTGGACGCTCTCGAACGCCGCCTCGGCGGTCGGGCGGTAGTAGAGCAGCAGCAGGATCCCGGTCGCGATCTGGACGAAGAGGAAGAACATCGTGAGGCCGCCGAAGTAGTAGGCCCAGGAGTGGCGGTGGCGCGGCACCACCTTGTGCGCGACGAACTCGACGATCGGGTCGAGCTCGAGGCGCTCGTCGAGGGCGTGCCAGAGCTTGTCGAGCGCGCGCATCGTTCATGCCCCCCTGGTGACGTACACGTCGTCCCCGGCGATGTCCACCTTGTACGCCTCCAGCGGCTTCGGCGGCGGGCCCGAGATGTTCTTCCCCTGCAGGTCGTACTGGCCGTTGTGGCAGGCGCACCAGATGTGCTGGAAGTCGGGCCGGTACTGCACGGTGCAGTTCAGGTGCGTGCACACCGCCGAGAACGCGCGCACCTCGCCGGTCGGCGTCCGGATCAGAATCGCGGGCTTCGACCCGAAGCGGAAGATCTTCCCCGAGTTGTCCGGTAGCTGGGAGAGCTTGCCGGCAAGCACGCGGTTGACCGGCGCCTCGGCGACCCGGGGAGGGATGACGAAGCGGAAGACGGGGTACAGCGCGGCCACCAGGGTCGCGCCCAGAGACGTCCCGAGCAACCAGTTCAAGGCGGTGCGGCGGGAAACCGCTGGTGTTTCGTTGGCAGCACGCATTCAGCCCCCCCGGCGTGATCGTGGGCGCCATTGTCCGAGGTCGGGGGGCAGGCGTCAAGCGTCGCATCTGGCACAATGACGTGCGTGGCGACCGACCTCCCGGCGGGGCTGCGCCGAATCCCGCTGTTCGCGGCGCTGCCGCCGGCGCTGCTCGCGGACGTCGCGCGCCTGTGCGGGTCGCGCCGGGTGCGCGCCGGCGACCTGCTGTTCTCGGAGGGGGACGCGGCGGAGTTCCTGCCGCTGCTCCTCGCCGGCCGGGTGAAGCTGAGCCGCGGCGGTCCGGACGGCCGCGAGCAGGTCCTCCACCTCGTCCGCGCCCCGGCCTCCTTCGCGGAGGCCGCCGTGTTCGGTCCCGGCGTCTTCCCCGCCACCGCCGAGGTGATCGAGGGCGGGGAGCTGGCCGTGGTGCCGCGCCCGGCGCTGCTGGACCTGCTCCGCCGCCGGCCCGACGTCGCGCTCGCGCTGCTCGCCTCGATGTCGGTGTGGTTGCGGCGGCTCGCGGATCTGGTCGAGGGGCTCACGCTCCACACCGTCGAGGAGCGGGTGGCCGGATACCTCCTGTCGGCGTTCTCGCGCGCCGGCCCAGCGCTCGCCCGCGGCGCCCAGATCCGCCTCGCGGAGCCCAAGCGGCTGATCGCCGCGGTGTGCGGGACGGGGCCCGAGGTGCTCTCGCGCACTTTCCGCCGCCTCGCCGAGGACGGCGTCGTCAGGGTCACCGGCCCGGTGGCCACGCTGCTGGATCCCGCGGCGCTGGTCGCGCTCGTGTCCGCCGGGCGGGGCGGCCGCGCGCCGGGGGCGTGAGGAGGGCCGGTCCCGGGGAATGGCGGTGCCGCGTGTATGCTTGCCCGGAGGGCAGATGCGGGGGTCTGGCGATGGTGCGCATTCTTTTTGTCGGTGATGTGGTTGGCAAGGTGGGACGCCGCCTGGTGACGGAGCGGCTGCGCCGCCTCCAGACCGAGGTAGGGGCTCACTTCACGGTCGTCAACGTCGAGAACGCCGCCGGCGGGTTCGGGCTCACCGGCTCGGTGTGGGACGAGCTCCGGCGCCTGCCGGTCGACGTGTTCACGTCGGGGAACCACATCTGGGACAAGAAGGAGACCGGGGCGCTGCTCGACGCCGAGCCGCGTCTGCTGCGGCCGGCCAACTACCCGGCGGGGAACCCGGGCCGGGGCTGGTGCGTCGTCACGTCCCGCGGCGGCATCCCGGTGGCGGTGCTCAACCTGCAGGGCCTCACCTTCATGACCCCGATGGAAAGCCCGTTTCGGACGGCGGACCGCATCCTCGACGAGATCGGCGCCCAGGCGGTCGTGCGCCTCGTCGATTTCCACGCCGAGGCGACGTCGGAGAAGCAGGCCCTGGCCTGGCACCTCGAGGGCAGGGTCAGCGCGGTGCTGGGGACCCACACGCACGTGCCGACCGCCGACGAGCGCATCCTGCCGCACGGGACGGCCGCGATCACCGACGTCGGCATGACCGGGCCGTACGAGGGCGTCATCGGGTTCAAGCCCCAGGCCGTGCTCGAGAGGTTTCTCCTCGCGACCCCGCGCGCCCTCGAGCCGGCAACCCGGGGCGGGGCGCTGTGCGGCGCGGTGGTCGAGGTCGACGAGGCGACCGGCAAGGCGCTCGCGGTTCGCAGGGTCCGCGTCGAGGAGGGCGAGCGCGGGTGAGCGCGCCGCTGTCCGTGCTCGTGACGGCGCGCGACGAGGAGGAGCAGCTCCCCGGGGCGCTCGGCAGCGTCGCCGGGTGGGCCGCGGAGGTGGTCGTGGTGGTCGACCCGCGGACCCGCGACCGCACCCGGGAGGTCGCGAGCGAGGCCGGCGCCACCGTGGTCGAGCATGCGTTCGCGTCGAGCGCCGCCCAGTGCAACTGGGGGGCCGAGCACTGCCGCAACGACTGGGTGCTCGTGCTCGACGCCGACGAGCGCGTCAGCCCGGCGTTGCGGGACGCGATCGGCCGGGCGCTCGCCGCGCCGGCGCACCCCGCCTATTCGGTCAGGCGCAGCAATCTCGCGTTCGGCCGCCGGCTGCGGTTCGGCGACTGGGGGGCCGACCGGGTCGTCCGGCTGTTCGACCGGCGGCGGGCCCGTTTCTCGGCGCGGGCGGTGCACGGCGCCGTGGCCGCGCCGTCGGTCGGGCGCCTGGCCGGAACCCTCGAGCACGACACGCTGAGGTCGCTCCCGCAGTACGTGCCGAAGCTCCACGACTACGCCTCGCGGGCGGCGGCCGAGCTCGTCGCGGGCAACCGCCGCACCACGCTGCTGGGCGCGGCGGCGCGCGCCGAATGGCGTTTCGTGCGGTCGTTCGTCGTCCGCCTCGGTTTCCTCGACGGCGGCGCCGGGTTCGTCGTCGCGGTGCTCGGAGCGTACGGGACGTTTCTCAAGTGGGCCGCGGTATGGGACACCACGACGCGCCGCCGCGCGCTCCCGTAAACCAGCCATGGGCCCCCTCCCTGCCCGCGTGCTCGTGGACCTGCCCAACTGGCTCGGCGACTTCGTGCACTCGTTGCCGGCGCTCGCCGCGCTGCGCGCCGCCAACCGCGGCGGCGAGACCGCGGCGCTGCTGCCGGCCGCGCACGCGCCGCTCGCCAGCCTCCTCGGCGTGAACGTGATCACCCGCCCGACCGGGGTGGGGTTCTCGTGGGCGCGGCGGCGCCTGCGGCACCGCTTCGACGTGGCGCTCACGGCGCGCCACAGCACCCGCGCCAAGCTGCTGTTGGCCGGGGCGGGGGCGCCGGTGCGGCTGGCGAGTCGCGGGCGCGGCGCCGCGGCGCTCGGCCTGACGACGTTCGAGGTCGTGCGCGCGCGCCATCAGCGCCACGACCTCGACCTGGCGCTGGCGCGGCTCGGCCTGCCGGGCGCGGCGGCGGCGCCGTTTCGCCTCCCGCTGCCCGACCACCTGCGCCGCCAGGGGTTGCGCCAGCGGGCGCTGCTCGGCGACATGCCCGGCATGGTCGCCCTGTTGCCGGCGACCCGCGGCGTGGACGCCAAGCGCTACCCGATCGACCGTTTCGTCGCGGTGGCGCAGGCGCTTGACGCCGAAGGCGTCGCGCTCGTGGTGGTCGTGGGGCCGGGCGAGGAGCACGTGGCGGCGCCGCTCGTGGCCAACGCCCGCGCCCGGGTCGCCCCGACCGCCTGGGCGCTGGACGAGATCGCGGCGCTGCTGGCCGCGTGCGACGCGGCGGTCGGCAACGACTCCGGGCTCACCCACCTCGCGGCCGCGGTCGGCTGCCCCACGGTCGCGCTGTTCGGCCCCACCGCGCCGGCGCGGACGGCGCCGGTCGGAGGGGCGCTGGTGCTGCGCGCCCCCGGGTCGGGGGCGGCGGTGCGCGACGGTTTCGCGGGCCTCGGCCCGGCCGCCGTGCTGGGGGCGGTGCGCGCCGTCCTGGCGCCGCGAGCGGCGGACGGGACCGGGGGTTGCGCCGAAGGCCGGGCAACGGTATGATGACTTCAGCGGGTGGGCCGCTAGCTCAACTGGCAGAGCAAGGGACTCTTAATCCCTAGGTTGTAGGTTCGACTCCTACGCGGCTCACCAAGTCCCGTCCCGCGAAAGTGGCGGAACTGGTAGACGCGCGAGACTTAGGATCTCGTGGGCGCTGCCCATGGGGGTTCGAGTCCCCCCTTTCGCACCATCTGGAGCAAGCATGAGCTACGAGATCGAACGCACCACCCCGTGCCGGGTCGTCGTGACGGCCACCATCGGCCCGGAGGAGGTGAGCTCCGAACGCGAGCATGTCCTCGGCGACTGGCTGCGCGGCGCCCGCATCGACGGCTTCCGCAAGGGCAAGGCGCCCCGCACCCTGGTGGAGCGCCGCTTCGCCGGCGAGATCCGCGACGACCTCGAGGAGCACCTGACGCGCCGCACGTGGGACCAGGTGAGGCGCGAGGAGAAGTTGCGGCCGGCCTCGCCGCTCGGCATCAAGGAGTCGGGCTGGCTCGACACCGGCGAGTACCGGTTCAAGGGGGAGTTCGACGTCTACCCCACCGTGGCGCTGCCGTCGCTGGACGGGTTCACTCCGCCGGCGGTCGCGATCGAACCCGCCGACGACGATCTGACGGGCGCGATCGAGCAGCTCCGCGACCGCCAGGCGGCGTGGGAGCCGGTGGAAGGCGAGCCGGCGGCCGAGGGGATGCTGGTCGAGGCGGAGGTCGACGGCGAGTTTCCGGATGGCGACGGCGAGCCGTTCCACGAGGACCGCTCCCTGTTCCAGATCGGGCACGACGAGATCTACCCCGAGATCGAAGCCGCGGTGACCGGACGGACCGTCGGGGACGCCGTCAGCGCCGAGCGCACGGTCGGCGAGGCGGGGAACGAGGAACACCCGGCCAAACGCGTGGTCTACAAGGTGCGGATCAAGAGCCTGCGGCGCAAGCGCCTGCCCGAGGTGGACGACGCGTTCGCCACGTCGGTGGGGATCACGGGCGGCGTCGAGGCGCTGCGCGAGCGCGTTCGCGAGCGCCTGCGCATCAGCCTGGCCGAGCGCCGCCGCGACGTCTGGCGCGAAGCGTTGGTGACCCACCTGGCCGACGGCCGCACGCTCGACCTGCCGGAAGGGGTGGTGCGCGACGACACCCGCAAGGAGCTGGTCGAGTTCGCCCAGGCGCTGGCGCAGCGGGGGATCGACCCCGATCAGGCCAAGGTGGACTGGGAGAAGCTCGAGGGCGAGATGCGGGGCCGGGTCGAGCAGCGGCTGCGTGCCGAGGTTCTGCTCGACGCGCTCGCGGAATCGTTCGGGATCACCGTCTCCGCCGCCGATGTCGACCACGAGGTGGAGCACCAGGCGCGGCGTCTCGGCGTGCCGTTCGCGGAGTTGCGCGGCAACCTCGCCAAGGGAGGCGGCCTCGAGCGCGTGGGTGCGCTGTTGCGGCGCGAGCGCGCGGTCGACCAGGCTCTCGCCAACGCCACGGACGCGAAGGCGTGAGATGGCGGGACGCGGCGGCGACGGCGCGGGGGCGACGCCCAAGGGGGGTGACGGCGTGTTGATACCGATGGTTGTCGAGCAGACCAGCCGGGGCGAGCGGGCGTACGACATCTTCTCCCGCCTGCTCAAGGACAACGTGATCTTCCTCGGCGAGACGATCGACGACCACGAAGCGTCGGTCGTGATCGCCCAGATGCTTTTCCTCGAGGCCGAGAACCCCGAGAAGGACATCTACCTGTACGTCAACTCGCCGGGCGGGTCGGTGACCGCCGGACTTGCGATCTACGACACGATGCAGTACGTCAAGCCCGACGTCGCGACGATCTGCATGGGGCAGGCGGCCTCGATGGCGGCGGTCCTGCTCGCCGGCGGCGCCAAGGGGAAGCGCTTCGCGCTCCCGCACGCCCGCGTGCTGCTGCACCAACCGCTGCTCTTCGGGCTGGGCGGCCAGGCGACCGACATCGACATCCACGCCAAGGACATCCTCCGGTTGCGCCAGCGCCTCAACGAGATCCTGCAGCTGCACACCGGCCAGCCGCTCGAGCGGATCTTCGCCGACACCGAGCGCGACTTCATCCTCGAGGCGGCCGACGCCCAGGCCTACGGCCTGGTCGACAAGGTCATCGAACACAGGGAATAGGAGTTGCGCGGGCGGGTTACGGCCGTAGGGTGTAAAATGACCCATGGAGCCTAGAGCATGGTGACTCGCGAAACCTCGTCCGAGCTGCTGCGCTGCAGCTTCTGCAACAAGTCGCAGCGCGAGGTGCGCAAGCTGATCGCGGGCCCCAACGTCTACATCTGCGACGAGTGCGTCGACATCTGCCTCGACATCATCGCCGAGGACCGCGCCCGCGAGGCGCGCGAGTCCCGCCGCTCGCTCCCCAAGCCGGAAGAGGTCAAGACGTTCCTCGACTCCTACGTGATCGGTCAGGAGCCGGCGAAGAAGAAGCTGGCGGTCGCGGTGTACAACCACTACCGTCGCATCGACTACCTCTCGCACTCCACGCGCCCCGACGTCGAGCTGTCGAAGTCCAACATCCTGCTCATCGGACCGACGGGAACGGGCAAGACGCTGCTCGCGCAAACGCTTGCGCGGATGCTCGAGGTCCCGTTCACGATCGTCGACGCCACCACCCTGACGGAAGCCGGCTACGTCGGCGAGGACGTCGAGAACATCCTCTTGCGCCTGTACCAGGCGGCCGACGGGGACCGGGAGCGAACCGAGCGCGGCATCGTGTACATCGACGAGATCGACAAGATCGCCCGCAAGCAGGACTCGCCCTCGATCACCCGCGACGTCTCCGGCGAGGGCGTGCAGCAGGCGCTGCTCAAGATCCTCGAGGGGACGGTGGCCAACGTGCCGCCGCAGGGGGGGCGAAAGCACCCGCACCAGGAGTTCATCCAGATCGACACGAGCAACATCCTGTTCATCTGCGGCGGCGCGTTCGTCGGGCTCGAGGACATCGTGGCCCGGCGCCTCAACCAGAAGTCGATGGGCTTCCAGGCCCACATCCTCACGCCGGCGGAACGCTCCGCCAGCGAGCTGCTCTCCCTCGTCCATCCGGAGGACCTGATCAAGTTCGGGATGATCCCCGAGTTCGTCGGCCGCGTCCCGGTGGTCGCGAACCTGCACGAACTCGATCGCGACGCCCTGGTCAGGATCCTCACCGAGCCGAAGAACTCCCTGGTGCGGCAGTACGAGACGATGCTCTCCTTCGAGGGGGTCGAGCTGCGCTTCACGGACGACGCGCTCGTCGCGATCGCCGAGGACGCGATCTCGCGCAAGGTCGGCGCGCGCGGCTTGAAGATCATCCTCGAGGAGCTGATGCTCGAGATCATGTACCAGGTCCCGTCCCGCTCCGATATCACCGAGATCGTCGTCACGCGCGAGGTCGTCGAGCGGCGTGTGGCGCCGCTCGCCGCGATGCGCAAGGCGGGTTGAAGCCGCCTCGGGCGGCGCGCCCTGCGCCGGTTTTCCGTCGTTCTTCCCAGGGTTCTTGAGAGGTCGCCATGAGCGAGTCGAACATGCAAATGCTACCAGTCGTGCCGCTGCGCGACATGGTCGTTTTCCCGCGGATGAAGTCCGCCTTCGTGGTCGGGCGCCCGGCGTCGGTGGCCGCCCTGCAGCGCGCCCTCGAGGAAGCCGACAAGCGGATCTTCCTGGTCGCTCAGCGCGACCCGCAGCAGGACGAGCCCGGGGAAGGCGACATCTTCGCGGTCGGGGTCGTCGCCACGATCCTGCAGCACGTGACGTTCCCCAACGGGACGATCAAGGTCGGCGTCGAGGGGGTGGTGCGCGGGCGGTGGAAGGAGATCCACCAACGCCCGGACGGGGGGTACGAGGCCGACGTCGAGCTGCTCCCGTCGCAGGCGGTCACGGACCCCAAGGTGAGCCGCTACCTCGCGAACCTGACCAACCTCTTCCAGCAGTACGCGCGCCTGTCGCAGCAGATCGGCGTCGAGGGCGTCCTCGCCGAGCTGCGCACCGAAGACCCCGACCTGTTCGCCGACACGCTGGCCGCGGCGCTGCCGGTGGCGACGGCGGAGAAGCAGAAGCTGCTCGAGGTGACGAACCCGCTCGATCGTCTGCAGCAGCTCAACGACCTCCTCGACATGGAGGTCGAGAAGCTGAACATCGACCGGCGCCTCAACGCGAAGGTCAAGAAGCAGATGGAGAAGGCGCAGCGCGAGTACTACCTCTCCGAGAAGATCAAGGCGATCAACGACGAGCTCGGGCGCACCGACACCAAGGAGGAGTTCGAGGAGCTGGCGAAGAAGATCGAGGCCGCCGGCATGCCCAAGGAGGTCAAGGAGAAAGCGCTCTCCGAGCTCAAGCGCCTCGAGGGAATGGCGGCGATGTCGGCCGAGGCCACGGTCTCGCGCAACTACATCGACTGGCTGCTCGGCGTGCCGTGGAAGAAGGCGACGCGCGAGATCCGCAACATCAAGCGCGCCGAGGAGGTGCTGGCGGAGGACCACCACGGGCTGGAAAAGGTCAAGGAGCGCATCCTCGAGTTCCTGGCCGTGCGCCAGCTGGTCACGAAGACGAAGGGAACGATCCTCTGCTTCGTCGGTCCTCCCGGGGTCGGCAAGACCTCGCTCGCCAAGTCGATCGCCCGCGCCACCGGCCGCAAGTTCGTGCGCCTGTCGCTCGGCGGCGTGCGCGACGAGGCCGAGATGCGCGGCCACCGGCGCACCTACATCGGCGCGTTTCCCGGCCAGATCATCCAGATGATGAAGAAGGCGGGAACGGTCAACCCCGTGTTCCTTCTCGACGAGGTGGACAAGCTGGGAGCGGACTTCCGCGGCGACCCGGCGTCGGCGCTGCTCGAGGTGCTCGACCCCGAGCAGAACCACGCCTTCGTGGACCACTACCTCGACGTCGAGTACGATCTCTCGCGGGTGTTCTTCATCGCCACCGCGAACGTCACCCACACGATCCCGCCGGCGCTGCAGGACCGCATGGAGACGATCCACCTCTCCGGCTACACCCACGTGGAGAAGCTGCAGATCGCGCAGCGCTTCCTCGTCAAGAAGCAGATCGAGCAGCAGGGCCTCTCGAGGTTCGCGGTGAGCTTCGAGGACGGCGCCGTGACGCTCCTGGTCGAGCGCTACACCCGCGAAGCCGGGGTCCGCAACCTGGAGCGCGAGATCGCCTCGGTGTGCCGCAAGCTGGCGCGCGAAGTGCTCAAGAAGAAGACGCCGGCGGGCGCCGCGATCGTGGTGACGCCGGAGCGCATCGGCGAGCTGCTCGGCAAGCCGCGCTTCAGGGTCACGATGGCGGGCGAACGCAGCGAGATCGGCGTCGCCACCGGCCTGGCGTGGACCGAGGTGGGCGGCGAGATCCTCGGCACCGAGGTGAGTCTGATGCGCGGCAAGGGGGCACTGACCCTCACCGGCCAGCTCGGCGACGTGATGCAGGAGTCGGCCCGCGCGGCACTCTCGTACGTGCGCGCCCGGGCGGTGCAGCTGCCGCTTCCGGCGGAGTTCTTCGAGACCCGCGACATTCACGTGCACGTTCCCGAGGGCGCGATCCCCAAGGACGGGCCCTCGGCCGGCATCACGATGGCGATGGCGCTGCTCTCGGCCGTCGCCGGCGTGCCGGTGCGCCAGGACCTGGCGATGACGGGCGAGATCACGCTGCGCGGCAAGGTGCTGCCGGTGGGAGGGATCAAGGACAAGATCCTGGCCGCGTTCCGGTCGGGGATCCGCGAGGTGATCCTGCCGGAGGAGAACGAGAAGGACCTGGAGGAGGTCCCCGAGGATGTCCGCAACGCCATCCAGTTCCACCTCGTCAAGGACATGGACGAGGTGATCCCCGTCGCCCTCGACGGCGCGCTGCCGGTGGCCGTGCGGGGCGAGCCGGAGAGGAACGGCGCCCCGGCGCCGGGGGCCGTACCCCACCAGTGAGTCCGATGCGGATCGGGAACGTCACGCTGCGCGCCACGGTGGCCGAACACGGGAAGGGGCCGAACGACGCCCTCCCGCAGGTGGCGTTCGCCGGCCGGTCCAACGTCGGCAAGTCGAGCCTGCTGAACAGCCTCTTCGGGCAGCGCCTGGCGCTGGTCTCGAAGACCCCGGGGAAGACCCGGACGCTCAACTACTACCTGGTCGACAACCAGTGCTACTTCGTCGACCTGCCCGGCTACGGCTTCGCGCGCACCGGACGCGAGCAGCGCCAGAGTTGGGGCCGCAACATCAGCTCGTACCTCCTCGAGGAGGAGAGGCTGCGGCTCGTGGTCGGGCTCGTGGACCCGCGCATCCCCACCTCCCCGCTCGACATCGACCTCGTCGGCTTCGTCCGCCAGGCGGGCAAGCGGCTCCTGCTCGTGATGACGAAGGCCGACCGGCTGAGCCGGGGTGCGCTCGCCCAGGCGGGGGTGCGCGTCGCGCGCGAGCTCGGGGGCGGCGCGCCGCCGCTCGCGTTCTCGGCCAGCACCGGCGCCGGTCACAAGGAGATCCTCGCCGCCATCGCCGACGCGTTGGCGCCGTGAATTCGGTTCAGACAAGGGAGTCCCGTCATGGCAGAAACCAAGGTTCAACGCGGTCGTGGTAAGGGGCGCCGCAGCGCCGACGCCAATCCGGAGGGGTTGCCCGTGGTGCTCGAGGAGGAGGCCCTGGAGGCCGAGGCCGCCGAGACCGAGGGCAAGCAGCGCCTGGACATCCGGACGCTCAAGGACATGTCGATCTCGGAGCTGACGCACGTCGCCCGCGAGCTCGAGGTCGAGAACCCCGCCGGAATGCGCAAGCAGGACCTCATCTTCAAGATCCTGCAGGTGCAAACCGAGCGCGAGGGGCTCATCTTCGGCGAGGGGGTCCTCGAGATCCTCCCCGACGGGTACGGCTTCCTGCGCGCGCCGGAGTACAACTACCTCCCCGGGCCGGACGACATCTACGTGTCGCCGTCGCAGATCCGCCGCTTCAACCTGCGCACCGGCGACACCGTTTCGGGGCAGATCCGGCCGCCGCGGGAGGGCGAGCGCTACTTCGCCCTCATCAAGGTCGAGGCCGTCAACTTCGAGCCGCCGGACCAGATGGCGGAGAAGATCCTGTTCGACAACCTGACGCCGCTCTACCCGATGGAGCGCATTAACCTCGAGGTCGAAGGGAACATGACCTCGCGGGTGATGAACCTGCTCACCCCCATCGGCAAGGGGCAGCGCGGCTTGATCGTGGCGCCGCCGCGAACCGGCAAGACCATGATGCTGCAGGCGATCGCCAACTCGATCACGGCCAACCACCCGGAGATCATCCTCATCGTCCTGCTCATCGACGAGCGGCCGGAGGAGGTCACCGACATGCAGCGCTCGGTCAAGGGCGAGGTGATCTCGTCGACGTTCGACGAGCCGGCGTACCGCCACGTCCAGGTCGCCGAGATGGTGCTCGAGAAGGCCAAGCGCCTGGTCGAGCACCGCCGCGACGTGGTCATCCTCCTCGACTCGATCACCCGCCTCGCCCGCGCCTACAACACGGTCGTGCCGCCGTCGGGCAAGGTGCTCTCGGGCGGCGTCGACTCCAACGCGCTGCAGAAGCCGAAGCGCTTCTTCGGGGCGGCGCGCAACATCGAGGAGGGCGGCTCGCTGACCGTCATGGGCACCGCGCTGATCGACACCGGCTCGCGGATGGACGACGTGATCTTCGAGGAGTTCAAGGGCACCGGCAACATGGAGGTCCACCTCGACCGCAAGCTCACCGAGAAGCGCGTCTTCCCCTCGATCGACATCAACAAGTCGGGGACGCGCAAGGAGGAGCTGCTGCTCGACGAGTGGGAGCTCAAGCGCGTCTGGGTGCTGCGCAAGGTCTTGAACCCGCTCTCGACGGTGGAGTCGATGGAGCTGCTCCTCGGCCAGCTCGAGAAGACCCGCACGAACAAGGACTTCCTGGACTCGATGAGCCAGGCATGAGGACCGTTGACCGGGGACCGTTGACCGGGGACCGCGTCCCGATCGAGTCGGATCGTGGGTTCTGTCTCTCGGACCACGGACCACGGACCACGGCTCACGCTGCTCCCTTGCACGCTCGGACATGACCGCTGCGGCCACACCTCCGGCCCGGATCGTGGGGGTGCAGTTCCTCAACGCTCGACCGCTGCTGGCCGGTCTGGAATCCGGCATCACCGCCCCGTTTCCGTACCGGTTCGAGACGGCGGAGCCGTCGGCGTGCGCCGACCGGTTGGCCGCCGGCGAGGCCGTGGCCGGCCTGGTGCCGGTTGCGGCGCTGGCCGGCATGCCCGGGGTACGCGCCCTCGGCGCGGTCGGAGTGGCGGCGCGCCACGAGGTGCGCTCGGTGCTCCTCGTCGCCAAGGTGCCGCTCGCCGAGGTGACGGTGCTGGCGGCGCACACCGCCTCGCGCACCTCGGTCGCTCTCGCCCGCCTCCTCCTCGCGGAACGCTGGGGGGTCCGCCCCCGAATCGTCCCGTCGCGCCCGCCGCTCGACGCGATGCTGGCGGGCGCGGACGCGGCGGTGATCATCGGCGACCCGGCGCTCGCCGTCTGCGGCCGCACCGGGCTCGTCGAGGTCGACCTGGCGGGCGCGTGGGTGGAATGGACGGGGCTGCCGTTCGTCTTTGCCTTGTGGGGGGTGGCGCCGGCGGCGCCCACGGGGATCGGCCCGGTGCTCGAACGTTCGTTTGAGTTCGCTCGCGAGCACTGGGGAGAGTTCCTGCCGCGGTGGGCGCGGGAGCACGGGGTGGGGCTCGAGGGTACCCGGGTGTACCTGGAGGACACGTTGACCTACCGCTTGGGAGACGGCGAACGGACGGGAGCGCAGGAGTTCCTGCGCCGCGCCGCGGACGCGGGGTTGCTCCCCCGCCGCGACGAGGTGTGGCGTGACGACTGACACGACCGGGGACCGGGGTCCGGGGTCCGGGGTCCGGAACGACGAGACGCCCTTCGACCCCAGAGGCGGTGTGCGGGAGTTGCTCGAAGACGCGGTGGGGGGGCGGCGGCTGACCGGGGTGGAACTCCAGCGGCTGTTCGATCAGGCGAGCCTGCACGCGCTCGGCGCGGCGGCCCACGCCGTCCGCTGTCGCCTCAACGCCGTCGCCGAGGCGACCTACATCATCGACCGCAACATCAACTACACCAACGTCTGCGTCTACCGCTGCAAGTTCTGCGCGTTCTACCGGGCGCCGGACGACGCCGACGCCTACGTGCTGCCGTTCGAGGCGATCGCGCGCAAGGTCGAGGAGACCGTCGCCGCCGGGGGGACCGGGATCCTGCTCCAGGGGGGGGTCCACCCCGCCCTGCGGATCGACTTCTACGAGGGACTGCTGCGACAGCTCAAGGCCGCGTTCCCGGCCGTCCACCTGCACGCGTTCTCGGCCCCCGAGGTGTGGTACATCGCCAAGGTCGAGAGGCTGCCCCTGGCCGATGTCATCGCCCGCTTGCGAGCGGCCGGCCTCGCGTCGATCCCGGGCGGCGGCGCGGAGGTGCTCGAGGACGAGACGCGCAAGCGCATCTGGTCGCGGGCGAAGGCCTCGACCGCGCAGTGGCTTGCGGTGCACCGCGAGGCGCACCTCCAGGGCATGCGCACCACCGCCACGATGATGTTCGGCGTCGGCGAGCCGACCGCCGCCCGCGTCGAGCACTTCCTGCGGGTGCGCGAGTTGCAGGACGCGACCGGCGGCTTCACCGCGTTCATCCCGTGGACGTTCCAGGAGGAGAACACGGCGCTCGACGGCGAGGTGCCGGTCTCCGGCGGTTTCGACTACCTGCGCACGCTGGCGATCTCGCGCCTGGCGCTCGACAACGTCCGCCACGTCCAGGGCTCCTGGGTGACGCAGGGATCCAAGATCGGCCAGCTCTCCCTCTTCTTCGGCGCCGACGACCTCGGCTCGATCATGCTCGAGGAGAACGTCGTGGCCGCCGCCGGGGCGCACCACCGGATGTCGCGGGCGGAGATGGAGCGCGTGATCGCCGACGCGGGCTTCACGCCCCGGCAACGCCGCACCCTGTACGAGCCGCTGTAGCGGCCGATTTCCTCGCGAACAGCGCACAATACGGCCGTGCACGCCCTCGCCGCCCTGGCCCTGACCGCGCTCGCGGCCGCCGGCCTGCTCGGGCTCGGCGAGGGGCTCGGCGGCCGGTCCGCCGGCGATCGGTGGGTCCGCGGCTGGACGGCGTTGTGGTGGTCGGTCGCGCTGATCGCGCAGCTCGCGGGCCCTCGCCCCGCGGTCTGGGCGGGTCTCCTGATCCTTGCGGGCGGGCTCTGGAGGGCGTGGGGCGTGGCCCGGCAACGGCCGCGGGCCGCCCTGCTGTTCGGCGCGGCGCTCGCGGCCGGGGCACCGCTGTGGCTGGCGCCGCCCTACTTCTACGACGCCCTCGTCTACCACCTCGGGCTGCCGTGGACATGGCTCGCCAACGGCAGCTTCGCGACCGTGCCGCACAACCTGTTCAGCCACTTTCCGATGGCGGCGGCAACCGTGTACCTGCTGCCGGTCGCCCTCGGCGTTCCCGAGGCGGCCGCGGGTCTGCACTGGGCCACGTTCGTCATCGCCCTGGTGGCGTTGGCGCGCCTGGCGGGGCGGCTCGGCGCGGGGCGCGATCGCTGGGTGGCGCCGGCGCTCCTGCTGGCGTGCTGGCACGGCACCTGGATCGCCAGCGTCGCCGCCGCCGACCAGCTCGTGGTGTTGGGCGTCGTGCTCATGGCGGATCACCTGGTCGCCCGCGCCGAGCCCGCCCGCGAGCGGATCCTCGGCGCCGGCCTCGCCTTCGGCCTGGCGATCGCCGCCAAGTACACGGCCGCCGTCCCGGCCGCGGCCGTGCTCGCGGTCGGCTGGCTGGGATCGGCGTCGCTGGCCTGGGCGGCTGCCGGGATCGGGGTCGCGGCCTCGTCCTTCTGGTGGGTGCGCAACCTCCTGACCACCGGCAACCCGTTCTTTCCGCTCCTGTGGGCGCTTGTCGGGGGCCGCGGTTGGTCCGCGGCGGACGACGAGCGCTACCTCGCGCTCGTCCGGGAGGGGGTCGGCGGGCTCGCCAGCGTGCCGGCCGGCCTCGTCCACCTGGTGGCGCCTCCCGACGGGCTGGGGTGGTGGGCGGCGGCCGCGCTGCCGCTGGCGCTGCTCGCGCTGTTCGGCGACAACGGCGCCCGCCGCGAGCGGCGTCTCGTCGCGCTCGCCCTGGCCCTCGCCCTCGCCGGCTGGCTGGTGACCTCGCAGACCACCCGCTACGCCTTGCCGCTCGCGGCGCTGCTCGCCGCCCTCGCGGCGGCCGGCCTGGGGCAGTTCGGCCGCCGGCCGGCCCGGCTGGTCCGCGCGCTGCTCGGGGTCACCGTCGCCCTCGGCGCCGTCAACCTTGCGGCGTTCGTGTTCGGCGTGCTCGGGTTCCACCGGTTGTGGAGCGGCGCGCAAAGCGCCGAGGCGTGGCGGCACGCGGTGACCGTCAACGACCCGGTTCCCGCCTACCGCCGGTGCGACGCCCTCCTACCGCAGAACGCGCGCATCCTGGTGGTGGGCGAGGGCCGGTCGTGGGGGTGCCCGCGGCCGCATCAGGTCAGCTCGCCGTACGACGGGCAGCTCGTGCAAACCGTCGTCGAGTCCTCTCCGACGGCCGCCGCGGCGGCGCAGCGTCTGCACGCGGCCGGGTTCACCCACCTCCTGATCAACTGGGGCGAGGTCGCCCGCCTCGGGGGCCCCGGCTACCGCGTCCTGCGCTGGCGCAGCCCTGACGCCGAGGCGCGGTGGCGAACGCTCCTGGCCCGCTTCACGCGGCCGGTCGTCCGGGAGGGCGACGTCGAGGTTCGCGTCCTCGACCCGACCGCGCCCGGCGGGGCGTGAGACCGGGAGCGGCGCTCCGGCATCCCCGGCCGGCCCGCCGGGGAGCGGCTAGACTGGGCCGGTGCCGGACCTGCCCCTCCCCGTCGAGGTGCTCGCCGCCGCGGCGCTCGCCGGCATCGCCGCGGCCCTCGGGGCGCGCGTGCGACGTCTCCTCCGCGTGCCTCTGCAACCCGGGCTGCGTCTCGCCGTGGATTTCGTCGTCGGCGGCTGGGTTCTCGCCGCCGTTCTCCTGCTCCTCGGGTTGCTGCACGCCTGGCGGCCGTGGCTGGTCGCCTGCGTTCCGCTGGTTCTCGCCGTCGTGGCCAAGTGGCGGGGCAACGGCTGGCGATCGGCTCAACTGCTCGGTCCGCTGCTCGGCGCCGCCGTCGCGTTGCCGCTGGCCGTGGCGCCGCCGTTCTTCTACGACGCGCTCGTCTACCACCTCGGCCTGCCGTGGCAGGCGCTGCTGGAGGGCGGCCTCCACGCCCACCCCGAGGACCTGTTCTCGGCCTTTCCTCCGCTCGCCCAACTGCTGGCCGCGATGCCGCTTGCGGTCGGACTGGTCCGCGTCCCCGCGCTCGTCAACTGGTGGAGCTTCGTCCTCGCCGGCGCGGCCGTAGGGGCGCTGTCGCGGACGCTGGGTGCGCCGCGCTGGGCGGCGCTGCTCGCCGCGGCGTGCGTTCCGTTGCTGCCGGGCGACGCCCTCGTCGCCGGTTTGCCGGCGGCCGAGGGCCTGGCGCTGGTCGGGATCGTCACGGCCGTGACCGTGGCGCTCGGCCGCGCCCCAGGCGTGGGCGCCGCGTCGCTCGCGGGCCTCCTGGTGGGGGCGGCCACGGCCGCGAGGGTCCAGGGCGTGCCCTGGGCCCTCATCGTGATCGTGTTGATCGTCGTACGCTCCCGCGAGCGGTGGCGGGCCGGGCTGGCCGCGGCCGGAGGTTGGTTGGCGGGGAGCGCCCCGTGGTGGGTCAAGAACCTCGTCCTGCTCGGGGCGCCGCTGGCGCCGATCGGGTGGCGGGGAGAGGGGGCGGGCATCCTGTGGCGCGAAGGCGGCGTGCTCATGAACCTCGGCCTGTCGCCCCTGGAGATGGTTCGCCAGCTGACGGTTGCGGTCGTGCCTCACGCCGCGTACCTGGCGCCGCTGGCGCTCGCGGCGGTGTTGGCGTCGCTGCCGCCGGGGGGGAACCGGCCCCGGCTCGCCGCCGTGGCGGCGCTTGCGGCTCTTGCCGCCTGGGGCCTCACCGGCATCGTGCCCAGGTTCCTGGCGCCCGCCCTCGGCGTCGTGCTGGCGGTCGCCGGATCGGCGGCGCGCCGGGGGCGTCCGGGCGCGTGGGCGGCGGGACTGGCGCTGGCGGTCACCGCCGCGGTCGGCGTGACGTTCGGAGTGACGGGGCTGCGCCGCTTCGGGCCCGCGTGGCTGCTCAACCCGACCCGCTCCGTTTCCTCCGGTTGGCTGCCGAACGATCCGTTTCCGGCGTTCGCCGCGGCGCGCGGTCTACCCGCGCGCGCCAGGGTGCTGTTCGTCGGCGAGCCGCGGGGTTTCGGCTTTCCGCGCCGTTTCGTCGCCCCGTCGCAGTTCGACGTCTCACCGTTGCGCTCGGTGCTGGAAACCAGCGCGGACCCGGGCGAGGCGTGCGCGCGCCTGCGCCGCCGTGGCTTCACCCACATCCTGGTCAACTGGGGCGAACTCGACCGCCTCGCGGTCGGCTACCCGGTGGCGCCGTGGCGGGACGTGCAAGGGTGGCGGCGGTGGCGCGCGTTCGTCACGCGACTCGGCCCGCCGGTCGTCGACGTGGCTTCGGTGCAGGTCTTTGCCCTGTCTCCGGCCGGCCCGCCGGTTTGACACCCGCCCGGGGGTGTGGTACAAACCTCGTTCCCCGACTGGTCGGGTTGGAGTCGGCATGTACGCAATCGTGGAAGCTGGCGGAAAGCAACATCGCGTGGAGATCGGGCAGCGGATCGCGGTGGAGCGTGTGTGGCCCGGCGCGCAGGTCGGCGCCGAGGTCGTGTTCGATCGCGTTCTCCTCGTTCGCGACGACACGAACGTCGCGGTGGGCAAACCCCTGGTGGCGGGGGCGTCGGTCAAGGGCACGCTGCTGCGCGAGCTGCGCGCCGACAAGGTGATCATCTTCAAGAAGAAGAAGCGCAAGGGTTACCGCAAGACGACGGGCCACCGGCAGGACCTCCTCGAGGTCCGCATCGACGCCATCGAGGCGTAGGGAGGGGAGATGGCGCACAAGAAAGGGCAGGGTTCGAGCCGGAACGGGCGGGATTCCAACGCCCAACGGCTTGGCGTCAAGCGCGGCGACGGCGAGCTGGTCACCGCCGGGACGATCATCGTGCGGCAGCGCGGCACCCGCTGGAAGCCCGGCGCGCACGTCGGTCGCGGTGGGGACGACACGCTCTTCGCCTTGGTCGAGGGTCGCATCCGCTTCCGCGACCGCGGGCGGCTCGGCCGCTTCATCCTGATCGAACCCGCCGCCTGACGCGGGTGTCCCCGCAGGCCTGATGTTCCTCGACGAAGTCCACATCTTCGTGAAGGCCGGTGATGGGGGGCGCGGTTGCGTCAGTTTCAGGCGCGAGAAGTACGTCCCCCGCGGCGGCCCCAACGGGGGCGACGGCGGGCACGGGGGGAGCGTCGTCGTGCGCGCCAGCGTCCACTGGGCGACCCTGGCGCACCTCTACAACCGCCACCACGTCAAGGCGGGCCGCGCCGAGCACGGCCGCGGTTCCAACCAGAGCGGCGCCTCGGGCGAGGACGCGATCATCGAGGTCCCGCTCGGGACCGTCATCCGCGACTTCGACAGCAACGAGGTTCTGGCCGATCTGGTCAGCGACGGCCAGGAGGCGGTCGTGGCCCGCGGCGGGCGCGGCGGGCGCGGCAACCAGCACTTCGCCACGCCGACGCGGCAGGCGCCGCGCTTCGCCGAGGCCGGCGAAGCCGGCCAGGAGTGCCACATCGCGCTCGAACTCAAGCTCCTCGCCGACGTCGGACTGGTCGGCCTGCCGAACGCCGGCAAGTCGACCCTGCTGGCTCGAGTCTCGGCGGCGCGCCCCAAGATCGCCGATTACCCGTTCACGACGCTGGAGCCGCACCTCGGCGTCGTGAGCCGCGGCGGCGGGGCGAGGTCGCTGGTGTTCGCCGACATCCCGGGGTTGATCGAGGGCGCGCACGCCGGCGCCGGCCTCGGTCACCGCTTCCTGCGCCACATCGAGCGCTGTCGCGTGCTGATCCACCTCGTGGATCTCGCGAGCGACGAACCGCTGCGGCGGCAGGTGGAGGTGCTCCACGCGGAGCTGGCGCTCCACGACCCCGCCCTCGCGAGCCGGACCTCGCTGCTCGTCGGCACCAAGGCCGATGCGGCCAGCGACGAACACCGCCGCGACGAGGTCGCGGAACTCGCCGCGACGATGGGGGTGGGCTGGGCCGTGATCTCGGCGGTGAGCGGCGAGGGGGTTGAGGGTATGCTGGAGCAGGTGTTCGCTCTGGCGGAACGCGGGTGAGGAGACTCGGCTTCTTCGGCGGCACGTTCGACCCCGTGCACCTCGGGCACCTGGTGCCGGCGGTGCGGGCGTTCGAGACGTTCCGCTTCGACTCGCTGGTCTTCGTGCCGGCGTTCAACCCCCCGCACAAGCCCGCCGAGCCGCTGACGCCGTTCTCGCACCGCTTCGCGATGCTCGCGCTGGCCACCCAGCCCTACGATCGCTTCCTCGTATCCGCCGTCGAGGCCGGGCGCGAGGGGCCGACGTACACGGTCGACACCCTCCGTCTGCTCCGGGAGCGCGTCTCGGTCGAGCAGATCTACTTTCTCATGGGCAGCGATTCGTTCTCCCAGATCGGGACGTGGCACCGGTGGGAGGAGCTCGTCTCGCTCGCCCACCTGGTCGTGTTGCACCGCGACACCGTGTGGGGCGAGGAGCTCGCGGCCAGGGTTCCCGCCGTCCTGCGCGGGCGCATGCGGGCGGTGGAACCGTTCCGCGAGGTGCCTGACCCGGAGCCCGGGTCGAACTGGATCTACCTGTTGCAGCACGAGCCGTTTCCGGTCTCGGCGACGCACCTGCGGGAGCGCCTGCGGCTGGGGCGTTCGATCCACGAGTTGGTTCCGCCCGAGGTCCACCGCTACATCGTGAAGCACCGCCTGTACCATCAGGGGGGTGAGCCCGGCAATGGGATCTGACGTACTGGCCCGCCTGCGGCTGGTCGCCTCGGCGCTCGAAGAGAAGAAGGCCTACCACCTGCTGGCGCTGGACGTCTCGGAGCGGACCTCGATCGCCGAGGCGTTCGTGATCTGCTCGGCCGGTTCGCAGCGCCAGGCACAGGCGATCGCGGACGAGGTGGACCGCGCCCTCGCGGCGCACGGCGTGCGCGCGTTGGCCGTCGAGGGTTACGGCCAGGCCGGATGGATCCTGCTCGACTACGGGGACTTCATCGTGCACATCTTCCTCGAGGAGCGCCGCGAGTTCTACGCGCTCGAACGCCTCTGGGGGGACGCCCCGGAGGTCACCGCAGCGATGCGGGCGTCCGGCCCGTGAACGCGCTCTTCGCCACCCGCAACCGCCGCGCCGCGGAGCTGGCCCGCACCCTGTGGCGGTTCGCCCCCACCGATCTGACGCTCCTGATCGAGGGCGAGACCGGCGTGGGCAAGAGCTTCGTGGCTGCGCGCGCACACCGGGCCGGGCGGCGCGGACGTCCGTTCGTGGTCGTGGATTGCGGCGCGGTCCCGGCGACGTTGCTGGCCTCGGCGCTGTTCGGCCACCGCGCCGGCGCGTTCACCGACGCGACCCGTCCCCACCGCGGGTTCCTCGAACGGGCGGCGGACGGCACGCTCGTGCTCGACCGCGTGGACGCCCTCCCCTCCGAGGGGCAGACCGCGCTGCTGCGGGTCCTGGAGGAGCACAGCTTCGCACCGGTGGGGACCGCGGTCTTCCGGTCGTTTCGCGCGCGCGTCATCGCCCTGGCCGACTCCGGGCTGCAGCAGAGGGTCGAGGACGGGTCGTTCCGGCCCGACCTCTACCACCGCCTTGCGGGTTTTCACGCGCACCTGCCGGCGTTGCGGCACCGCCCCGAGGACATCCTGCCGTTCGCCCGCGCCGTTCTCCGCCGGGGGCGGCGGCCGGCCCGGGAGCGAGCGACCTTGAGCGCCGAGGCCGGCCGGCTGCTCGCCGCATACCCGTGGCCCGGCAACTTCCGCGAGCTCGAGGCGACGCTCACGCGGGCGCGGATGCAAGGCGATAGTGGCGCGATCGGCCCGGCCGACCTCGGGCTGCCGGGCGGCGGCTGGCCCGCGGTCGCCGCGCTGGCGGCCCAGCGCATGGCGCCGTTGGCCGAGGTCGAACGGCTGTACGCCCTGTGCGTCCTGGCTGCCGAGCGCGGCAACGTGTCGCGCGCGGCCGCGGTGCTCGGCATCTCGCGGCGGACGCTGATCCGATGGCGACGGGGCGACTGAGCGGCGTGCTGCTGCTGTGGGTCGGCCGGCGCGCCCCCGATCCGTTCGAGGCGCTCGCCGACGAGTTCGGGGCCAGGCTGGCCCGCCACCTGCCGTTCGCCGCGGTGCGGGTGCGGCCGGCGTCCGGGAGGCGGGGCGACCCGAAGCGGGCGCTCGCCGAGGAGGCCGCCGCGGTCCGCAACCACCTCGCGTCCGGGGACACCGTGGTGGCGCTCGACGAGGCCGGACGCGAGCGGAGCACCGAGGAGCTGGCCGCGTGGCTCGGGGCGCGGCGGCGAGGCGGGCGGACGGTGTTCGTCATCGGGTCGGATCTCGGGCTGGACAGCGGCTTGAAGGCGGATGCGCACGAACTCCTGGCCCTCTCGCGGCTGACCCTGCCGCACGCCCTCGCACGCGTCGTTCTGCTCGAACAGCTCTACCGCGCGTGCGACCTGCTCGCCGGGGGGCAATATCACCGGGCCACGCTGGGTTAGAGGGTTGGGCGTTGCGGTATAATCCCTTGTCTGGAGGCTGGATTGGCTCACGCGATTGATCTCAAGACCATGAAGAAGCACTTGCAGGCCAAGCGCAAGGAAGTCATGGAGGGGGTGTCGCGCGCCCGGGAGATGGGCTCGGTGGAAACCGAATCGGGCGCCCCTGACATCGCCGACCGGGCGACCAGCGCGTTCCAGAGGGAGTTCTCCTTCTCGCTCTCGGAGAACGAGGGCAAGATGCTGCGGATGATCGACGAGGCGCTCGCGCGCCTCGACAGCGGGCGGTTCGGGATGTGCATCCATTGCGAACAGGCGATCGAAAAGCAGCGACTGCAGGCCGTTCCGTGGGCGCGGTACTGCATCGCGTGCCAGGAGCTGCACGACCGCGGCGAGATCTGACGTCGGTCGCGGGGATGACCCGGCCTCGCCCCCTCTCTGACGCGGGGCCGGCGACGGTTCCCCGGCCGGTGAGGAGGCCGAAGCCCCGCCCGTGAGCTCACCCCAGATCCTCCTTCTCGCCAGTCCCGACGATTTCCTCCTCGAGCTCGCGCGCCAGGATGCCGTGGCGGCGTGGCAGCAGGCCCACCCGGACGGCGAGGTCGTGCCGTTCGGCGAGGCGCCGCCCGCCACGCGCCTCGTGCAGGAGCTGGCCAGCCCGTCGCTCTTCGTTGCGGAACGCCTGCTGGTGGTGGCGGACGCCCGTCCCTACCTGTCCGTGGGCCGCCGCGCGGCCGCCGACCCCCTCGCCGCCAGCCTCGAGGCGCTGCCCCTCGCGGGCGTGGCGCTGGTGATGAGCGCCGTGGCCGCCGCCGCCCCGACCGGCGCGCTGGCGGATGCCGTCGGTCGGCGCGGCGAGGTCCGCTTCATCGGCTTGCCGGACGCGCCTAAACCGTGGGACGAGGCGCGGGTCTCGCGCGAGCAGCGGCAGGCGCTCGTGGGGCTGATCGCCCGCGTCGCCCCCGCCCTCCAGGCCAACCACGAGGTTGTCGACGCTCTGTGCGAAGCGTACGGCTTCCGTCCGCGCGAACTGGCCAAAGCCGCCGAACGCCTGGCGCTCGCGGGCGAGGCGGACGCCGCCGCGGTCCGGGCGCAGGCGGGAGCCGGCGAGAGGCAGCTGCGCGAGATCGAGGACGCACTGCAGCGCCGTGACGGGGGCCGCTTCGCCCGCTTTACCGGGGCGATCGCCGCCGGCGCGGTCCTCCTCGATTGGCGCGGCGACGCGGTCGGTCCCGACCGTCTCGGCCCGATCCTCACCGGTACGGTGGGCCGGTTGTTGCGGCAGGCGCTCGCGGTGCGCGGGTACGCGGCGCGCGCGGCGCTGGCCGCAGAGCTCGACCCCAGGCGCTGCGCCGGCAAGGACTGGTACCAGCGCGCGTTCAAACCGCGCCTGTTTCCCCGCCTGGCCAAGGAGATCGAGGCCACGCCCGACTCCCCGATCGCCGGCATGACGCCGTGGCAGCTGCACCGGGCGTTCCGGCTCGCCGCGGCCTACGAGGACGGTGAGCTGATCGCGGCGCTCGCGCGCCTGGCCGAGAGCCGGGCCGAGCGCGCCCGGGGCCCGGCCGCCCTCGCCGCGATCAGCGCCCTCGTGCTCGCCCTCATCGGGCGTCCGGCCGCACCGTCAAGGCGTACAGCTCCCGCCGCGTAACGCCGATCTCGCGCGCGGCCTCACGGCGCGCCGCAGCCAGATCGAGGCCGCGGGCGAGCGCCGCCGCCACCGCCGCGCGTGCGTCCTCTGGCGTCGCCGCCCCCCGCGCCGCCGGCGCGACGGCGGGTGGTCCGACGACGAGCGTGTACTCGCCCCTCGGAACGGCCGCCGCCGCCCACGCCGCGAGTGTCTCGAGAGAGCCGCGCTCGCAGCGCTCGTGGACCTTGGTCAGCTCGGCCAGGAGCGCTCCCTCGCGCTGCTCGCC
Source organism: Acidobacteriota bacterium (assembly GCA_004298115.1). Lineage (GTDB taxonomy): Bacteria > Acidobacteriota > Thermoanaerobaculia > Thermoanaerobaculales > Thermoanaerobaculaceae > RBG-13-68-16. The sequence goes on along the minus strand of SCRJ01000007.1, from coordinate 719 downwards.
GAGGGTGGCGGCACACGCCTCGAGCTCCGCCCGCAGGCGGTGCGGCGAGAGGAACAGCACGAGCGTGTGCGGCAGCGCGGCAAGCGTCGCGAGCGCCGCGGCGCGCGCGCCCGAGCGGGGCGGCAGGAACCCCGCGAACGTGAACGGGACCGGCGGCAGGCCCGCAACCGAGAGCGCCGCGGCGACGGCGCTCGGGCCCGGCACGGCCACCACCTCGATCCCGGCCTCGCGGCAGGCGCGCACCAGACGGTAGCCGGGATCGGCCAGGAGCGGTGTGCCGGCGTCCGACACCAGAGCGAACTCCGCGCCGTCCCGCAACCCGGCGAGAAGGCGGGGCACCTCGCGCGTCTCGTTGTGCTCGTGCAGCGCCCCCGCCGCCGTCGTGATGCCGAAGTGGTTCAGGAGCTTGCGGACGTGGCGGGTATCCTCCGCGAGGACCAGTCGGACGCCCGCGAGGACCTCGCGGGCGCGCGGCGAGAGGTCGGAGAGGTTGCCGATCGGCGTGGCCACCACCCAGAGGCGACCGCCAGGAGTGACGTGGTCCGTGGTCCGTGGTCCGTGGTCCGAAGCCCGAGGCTCATCGGTCGAGGGCCGACCCGGACCCCGTTCCTCAGAAGTACCGTGGTCCGTGGTCCGTGGTCCGTGGTCCGAGGACGGAGCCGGCTCCCGTTGTTCGGGAGCTGGAGCGCCGCTCTCCGCCCCGGGCCACGCGGCGCGCT
>SCRJ01000039.1 GCA_004298115.1 Acidobacteriota bacterium | reverse complement strand
GCTGCGGCGGCGGCGCCCGGCCCTGGCGGCGGGCGGCGCGGCTCTGGCGCTGCTCGCCGGCGCGCCGCAGCTCGCCGCGCTCGGCGGCCGCGCCGTGGGCGTCTGGCCTCCCGGCTGGGGCGGCCTGGGTTGGATGGCGCCGGGTGAGGCGGCCGCGGCGGCGTGGCTGCGGGAGCGGCCGCGGGGGACCGTCCTGATCGAGGGGATCGGCAACGCCTACTCCGACGCGGCGAGGATGTCGGCGGCCTCGGGGGTGCCGGCGGTGCTGGGCTGGGAGAACCACGAGGGGGTCTGGCGCGGCGGCGGCATCGGCGAGGTGACCGGGAAGCGCAAGGCCGAGATCGAGAAGCTCTACCAGTGCGGCGACCCGGCCGAGGTGCAGCGGATCGCCCACACCCTCGGGGCCCGCTACATCGTGGTGGGGAGCGTCGAGACACGGCTCTACGGCGGGAGCGGGCTGCAGGCGGTTCTGGGGTCGGGGCCGGCGGCGTTCCGGTCCGGCGGATGCACCGTCGTGGGCGTGACGCCGTGAGGGGGCGACGATGAGCCGCAGGGAGCGCCTCGCTTGGACCGCCCTCATCGCGTTCGCGCTCGTGCTGAGGTTGGGGGCGCTCGGCGCCCGCCCGCCGCACCACGACGAGGCGATCCACTGCGACTTCGCCTACAACCTGATGACGCAGGGCACCTACCGGTACGACCCGACCTACCACGGCCCGCTCATCTACTACGTGATCGCGCCGCTGTTCGCGCTGTTCGGGGCGAGCACGACGGTGGGGCGAGTGTATCCGGCGCTGGCCGGGGTCGCCCTCGTCGCGCTCCCGCTCGCGCTGCGCCGCCGGCTCGGGTCCGGCGCGGCGTGGTGGAGCGGCCTGCTGCTCGCGATCTCGCCGGTGTTCCTCTACTACTCGAGGTTCGCCCGCGAGGACATGCCCGTGGCGTTCTTCACCGCACTGGCGCTCACCCTCTTCCTGCGGGTGCGGAGGAGCGGTTGGAAACCGATCCCTTGGATCGGGGTCGCGGCCGCCGGCCACGCCGTGATGAAGGAGACGTTCTACGTCACCGTTCCGCTCATGGGTTTGAGCGCCTACGTCGTGGCGTTGCGCGACGGGGTCTGGGCCAGCGTCCGCAGGGCGTTCGCCTGGATCGACCGGTATCGCATCGCCGTCGGGACCGCGATCTTGTGGTTCGTCGCGATCACCGTGACGCTGTTCACCTTCTTCTTCATGCACCCGGAGGACTGGGCGTTCCCGGTCAAGGCGATCACCTACTGGTACAAGCAGCACGAGGTGCAACGCGTCGGCGGCCCGTGGTTCTACTATCTGCCGCGCCTTTCACTGTACGAGTTCCTCCCGATCCTCGCGGCGTTGGTCTGGGCGGTGCGCCGGCGCCGGCGCCTCAAGCGCCTGGAGGTCTTTTGCCTGGCGTGGGGGTTCTCGGCGGTCGCGCTGTACGCCTATCTCGGCGAAAAGACCCCGTGGCTGCTCGTCCACCAGGTGCTCCCGTTCATCCCGCTCGCCGGCGCACAACTTTCGCGCACCTTCTCGTCACGCGGCCGTTGGTGGTCCCGCGCCCTGGCCTCGGCCGGACTGCTCGCGACGGCGTGGAGCGCCCTGGCTTCGAGCTTCCTGTACCCGGCGATCACGACTTCGAACCCGCACGCCGAGCTCATCGTGTACGTGCAGACGACCCCCGAGGAGCAGGCCCTGGCCAACCGCGGCCTCGCCCTGGCGGCGACCCGTCCGGAAGGGGTGGTTGCCGCCGTCGACGGGGAGGGGAGCTGGCCGCTGTCGTGGCAGTGGAAGCGGATTCCGGTATGGTGGGGGGCGCCGACGGCGGGGATGCACCCGCCGATCGTCGTGTGCGATCCTGACAAGGAAGCGGCGGTGCGCGCGGTCCTCGGCGACGGCTACGCCGTCAAGCGGATCCCGCTGCGGGCGTGGTGGGTGGAGACCGCGGCCGGGGCAACGCCCGCGGCGGTGCTGCGCTGGTTCTTCACGCGGCGGGCGTGGTCTCCGATCGGCGCGACGGATGTCGTCGTCTTCGAGGCGAAGACGACGTAGCGGCGTCGGGCAAAGGAAGGCAGAACGTGAGCGTCGAACTTTCGGTCGTCGTGCCCATCTATGACGAGCAGGAGAGCGTTCCCGAGCTCTACCGCAGGCTCACCGAGGTGCTCGGCGCCGCCGTCGCGTCGTACGAGGTCGTGATGGTGGACGACGGTTCCCACGACCGCACGTGGGAGCTGATCAAGGAACTGGCGGCGCGGGACGCCCACGTGAAGGGTTTGTCGTTCTCCCGCAACTTCGGCCACCAGATGGCGTTCACGGCCGGTCTCGACCACGTCGACGGGGAGGCCGTGGTCATCATGGACGGCGATCTGCAGGACCCGCCGGAGCTGATCCCGGAGCTGGTGGCGCGCTGGCGTGAGGGGTACGACGTCGTCTACGCGGTGCGTGCGAAGCGGCACGGCGAGACCGCGTTCAAGCTCCTGACCGCGGCCGCGTTCTACCGCCTCCTGCGCGTCGTCACAAACGTGGAGATCCCCGTCGACACCGGCGACTTCCGCCTGATGAGCCGCAAGGCGGTGGCGGCGTTCCGGAGGTTCTCCGAGCACCATCGGTTCACCCGCGGGATGGTGTCGTGGCTGGGGTTCCGGCAGGTCGGCGTGCCGTACGCTCGACCCGCGCGCCACGCCGGCGAAACGAAGTACCCGTTGCGCAAGATGCTTCGCCTCGCGAGCGACGGCATCACCTCGTTCTCGTACCTCCCCCTGCAGCTCGCGACCTGGGTCGGCGTCGCCGTCGCCGGGCTCGCCGCCGCCGCGTTCGTGGCCGCGCTGGTAGCCAAGGCGGCCGGCTCGCTGTTGCCGTGGGCGTGGATCGCGTTCGCGGGCCTCGCCTTCCTCGGGGGGCTGCAGCTGATCGCCATCGGGCTCCTCGGGGAGTACGTCGGGCGCGTCTTCGACGACGTGCGCGGGCGGCCGCTCTACCTGGTCGGGGAGACCGTCGGGTTCGGACCGGGGGAGCGGCGTCCCGCCCCCGGGGTCACGGCGTGACCCGCTCGGGCCCGCGCTAGACCTCGGCCTCGGCGATCGCCGCGGCGGGGTCGGCGGTTCCCTGGATCACGCGCTGCAGGCCCGGGAAGTAGCGGTCCATCACCGTGAGGCCGATGAGCAGGAGGTTGGAGAACTGCGCGTGGGTGAGCTCGGCGTCCTCGAGGTCGGCGGAGCACTTGAAGCGGACCTCGCCGTCGCTGACGTCGAATTCGAAGCTCCCGAGCAAGAGGCCATAGTTCGCGCGGGTGAGGAACTCCATCACCTCGCGGCGCCGGGCCTCCGGCACCTTCCCCTCGACGAAGGTGAGGAAGCGCACGATCGGGTGGTCGGCCTCGACCACGGCGATCAAGCGGTAGTTGCCGTGCTCGCCGGCGGCGCCCATCTCGAGGGCCTGGTGCCCGGGCAGGCGGGTGAACTCCCACCCGTCCTGCTCGAAGTACTTCACGATTGTCTCGAAGAGCGACGGCACTCTCACCTCCGGACCGGACCAGGAACCCGCCTAGGTTGGACTGAGCGCCGCCGCGCTGTCAACCCGCGGCCGGGGTGACCGGCCCGGGGATGCTACTCTCGGGCCGTGACCAGGCTCGTTCTCGTCGGTCCGTCGTGGCCGCTGCGCGGGGGGATCGCCGGGACGACCACGGCGCTCGCAGCCGCGCTCGCGGCGCGGGGCAGCCTGGGCGGCTTCTGCGTGCCGGTTCGCCAGTACCCGGCGTTCGTCTACCCCGGGGCGCGGGACGCCGACCCCGGCGCGTGCCCGCGTTTGGCGGCGGCCGAGGCCTCGTTCGGCGTCCTGGAACCGTGGACCTGGCCGCGCCTGGCGAGCCGCGTCCGAACGCTCGCACCTGACGCGGTCGTGCTGCCGTACTGGACGGCGGCGTGGGCGCCGCTCGAGCTCTTCCTCCTGACTCGGAGGATCGCCCCGGTCGTCGCCGTGGTCCACAACCCGGCCGACCACGATGCCGGGCCGGTGGCGCGGGCCGCGGCGGGTGCCGTGCTCGGGCGCTGTGCGGCGTTCATGTGTCACGCCCGCACCGTCGCGGGCGCCCTGGCGGAGCGCTTCGCGGGAACGCCGCTCGCCGTTCACCCGTTGCCGGGCCAGGCGCCGGCCGCGGCGGACCGCGCCGCCGCGCGGGCGCGCTTCGGCCTCGCCCCGGAGACCGTCGCGGTGCTGAGCTTCGGGCTCATCAGACCGTACAAGGGCGTCGAGGTGCTGCTCGACGCCGTGGCGCGGGCGCCGCGCGCGCTGCCGCTGACGTTGCTGCTCGCCGGGGAGCCGTGGGGCGGCCTCGCAGCCGGGCTGGAGCGCCGGTTGCGCGAGCCCGGGCTCGCGGGCCGCGTGGTCGCACGCCTCGAGTGGGTGCCGGAGTCCGAGGCGGGGACCTGGTTCGCCGCCGCCGACGCGGTCGCTCTCCCGTACCGCAGCGCCACCGGCTCCGCGGTGGCGGCGCAGGCCCTGGCGGCCGGGCTTCCCCTGGTCGCGAGCGCGGTCGGCGGGCTCGCCGACGTGGTCGAGGACGGCGTCAACGGCCTGCTCGTGCCGCCCGGCGACGCGGACGCGCTGGCGGCGGCCCTGGTGAGGATTGCCGATGGGAGCGTGCGGGCGAGATTGCGCGCGGGAGCGGTCGCGGCCGCCGGCCGGTGGAGCTGGGACGGGTACGCCGCGACGCTGGAGCGGCTGGCGCAGCAGGCCGCCGGCGTGGCGCCGGGAAAGAGCGGGGCAAGCGGTGGCTAGGCGGGCCCTCGTGGTCTCGTCGCGCTTCCCCTGGCCGGTCGTCACCGGCGATCGCATCCGCGCGCTGGCATGGCTGCAGGCGCTGGCGCCGCGCGCCGACGTCACGCTCGTCGCTCCGTCCGGGCGCGTTCCGGAGGCGGCGCCCGGCTTCAGGTTCGTCCCGGCCCGGCGTTCGCCGGCGGCGCTGGCGGCCGCCGTCGCGCGTGCCGCCGTCGAGCGTCTGCCGGCCACCGCGCTGCTTGCGGCAGGCTACGGCTGGCGCGAGGCGCTGGCGCGGGCCGAGGACGAGGGTGGGCCGTTCGATGCGGCGGTCGTCCTGCTGGCCCGCCTCGATCCATGGGTGGCCCGCCACGTCCGGGCGGGGCGAAGGGTGTTCGACGCGATCGACTCGCTCGCCGCGAACCTGGAGGCGCGCGCCGCGGCGGCGCACGGCCCCGCGCGCGGGCTGTGGCGGTGGGAAGCCGCGCGCACGCGCCGCCTCGAGAGCGGCGCGGCGGGCCGCTACGACGAGACTCTGGTGGTGGCGGATGCGGAGCGAGCCGCGTTCGGGCCGCGGGCGGCCGCGATCTTCCACGGCGTCGAGCTCGGACCGCGGGCGACCGGCGAGCGCGAGTTCGACGTCGGCTTCTGGGGCCGCCTCGCGTACTTCGCCAACCGCGACGCCGCCGGCGTGGTGCTCGACGAGGTCTGGCCGCGGGTGCGGGCGCGCCGGCCCGGAGCCACGCTGCTCGTCGCCGGCGCCGACGCGCCCGCCGCGATCCGCGCCCGCGGCGGGCGGGACGGGGTCACCGTGGTGTCGCCGATGTCGGACCGTGGCGCGTTGCTGCGACGGGTCAAGGTGGCGCTCTTCCCCCTGCGCTTCGGGACGGGGCAGTCGAACAAGGTCCTCGAGGCCGCCGAGGCGTCGTGCGCGCTCGTGGCCACGCCCGAGGCCGTCCGGGGCCTCGACGCGATCGCCGCCGGTGCGGCGCTCGCCGGCGACCCGGAGGCGCTGGCGGTTCGTGTGGTCGCGCTGCTCGGCGACCCCGCCGCGGCGCGCGCGTCCGGCGCCGCGCTGCGCGACACCGTCGAGCGCGAGTATTCGCGGGCGGCGGCGTGCGAGCGCCTCGCCGCCGCCGCCCTCGGCGACCCGGAGCCGCGGTAGGCTCGCCCGCCCACCCCTGCGTCTTCGTCTCGCCGCTACCAGCCCTCGGCGAGCCCGGCGAGCGCCGCGGCCGCGTCGCCCGCCAGGTGGAGGTGGAGCACGTTGCGGCCGACCTCGGTGAGCGCCTCGATGTCGCCGGTCGCCTGCGCCAGCCTGAGCTGGCCGAGGGTGTGCGGCTGGCCCGGGATCGGAAGGTCGGCGCGCGGCGCGCCGGTCAGCACGACCGGCACGATGTGCGCCGGGCCGCCCTTGTGCAGCTGGCCGGTCGAGTGCAGGTAGCGCGGGCCGAACGCCGCGGTGACCGGCACGCGCAGCGCGCGCGAGAGGGTCCGCCCCAGAGCGGCGAGGGCGGCCGCGACGGCCGGCCGCTCGGGGAGGTAGGCGAGCAGGACGACCGCGTCGTCCGCGGCGACGCCGCGCAGGTGGCGCGCCAGCGCCGCCCTTGGGTCCGCCGTGGCGGCGGGCGCTGCGCGGCGGCCGCCGGCGAGCGCGGCGCGCGCCCTCTCCTTGGCGCGCACGACGTCGGGCTCGTCGAACGGGTTGACCCCGAGCAGGTGGCCGGTGAGGGCGGTGGCGAGCTCGAGCGTCACGAACGCCTCGCCGAGGCCGTCCGGGGCGAGACGCCAGCGCGCGACGGAGTTCGCCGCCGCGACGGCGGCAAGGGCGCGATCGAGCTCCGCCGTGTCCTCCCCGGCGATCCGCGGGGAGACGAAGACGGCGCCCGGCCAGGACTCGCCGGCCGCCGGCGGCTGCGCGAGCACGACCGGGAGGATCCCCCGCCCGTCCTTACCCGTGCTCTCGGCGACCAGCTGCTCGGCCCAGGCGCCGAGCGCGCCGAGCGCCGGCGAAGCCGCCCACACGAGCTTGCCCCACCCGTGCGGGGCGGCTGCGGCCAGGAGGACCGCCAGCTCGACCGCGGGGTGGCCGTCGCCGAGGCGCGCGAGGGCGCGTTCCCCGGCGGCGAGCAGCTCCTCGACCGGGGCCCCGAGCCACACCGCCGGGAGGATGCCGACCGGCGAGAGCGTCGAGTAGCGCCCGCCCACGTCCACCGGGTGGTCGAGCACCGCGCGAAACCCGCGCTCGCGGGCCAGGCGCGCGAGCGGCGTACCCGGCTCGGTGACCGCTACGAAGCGGCCGCCGGCCCGCTCCGCGAGGGCGGCGTGGACCCCTTCCCACATGATCTCGAGCAGGGCCGAGGTCTCCGCGGTCGTGCCCGACTTGCTGATCGCCACGACGGCGAGCGACGCCGGTTCGAGCCCGCGCAGCGCGTCGCCGACGCGGTCGGGGTCGGTGGTGTCGAGCGCGATCAGGTCGCGGCCGGCCGGCGTGCCGTACGTCGCCCGCAGCACCTCGGGCGCGAGGCTGGAGCCGCCCATGCCGAGCAGGACGAGGGTCCTCGCTCCGTCGCCGGCGAGGGCGGCGACGAGCCGCTCCAGCTCCGGCAGCGCGCGGCGGGAGCGGTCGGGAAGGTCGAGCCACCCCAAGCGGCGAGCGGCGCTGGCGGCGGCGGCGTCCCCCCACAAGCCGCTGTCGCGGGCCGTCACCCGCTCCGCGGCCCGGGCGGCGTGCAGGCGGTCGCGGGCGGCGTCGGCCCGGGAACGCAGCGCGTCCGGCACGCTCGCCGCGATCGGGGACCAGCGGCGGGAGGCGACGGCGGCCTCCACCCGCGCGGCCACCGCCGCGACGCTGTAGCCGAGGTGCGCCATCACTTCGGGGCCGGGCGCCGAGGCGCCGAACCGGCTCAGGCTGACGATCTCGCCGTCGCCGACCCAGCGGTGCCACCCCTGTCCGCGCCCGGCTTCGATCGCCACGCGCAGGGCGCGGCGCGGTCCGAGCACGGCGTTCTGGTACGCCTCGCTCTGGCGGGCGAGCAGCTCGAGAGACGGGGCCGAGACAACCCGGGTCGGAAGGCCGCGCGCCTCCAGCTCCTCGCGCACCGCGAGCGCCAGCGCGAGCTCGGAGCCGGTGCCGATCAGCACGACGTCCGGCGCGCCGCCGCCGGCCTCGGCGCGGACGTAGGCGCCGCGGGCCACGGCGCCCGCGGGGGGCGGCGGGAGGACCGGCAGCTTCTGCCGGGTGAGCACCAGCGCGGTGGGGCCGTCGCGGCGCTCGAGCGCGACGCGCCACGCCTGGGCGGTCTCGTTGGCGTCGCCGGGGCGCAGCGCGACCATGTTGGGGATGACGCGCAGCGCGACCATGTGCTCGATCGGCTGGTGCGTCGGGCCGTCCTCGCCGAGGCCGATCGAGTCGTGCGTGAACACGTACGTCACCGGCAGTCGCATCAAGGCCGCCAGGCGCATCGCCGGACGGAGGTAGTCGGAGAACACGAAGAACGTCGCGACGAACGGCCGCACGCCGCCGTGCAGCGCCATACCGTTGGCGGCGGCCGCCATCGCGTGCTCGCGAATGCCGAAGTGCAGGTTGCGGCCCTCGTAGGAGCCCGGCGCGACGGATTCCTCGCCGGCGAGTAGCGTGTCGGTCGAGGGGGCGAGGTCGCCGGCGCCGCCGATCAGCTCCGGGATGACGGGCGCGAGGGCGTTGAGCGTCTTCCCCGAGGCCTGGCGGGTCGCGAGCTGCGACCCGGGGGCGAACGACGGCACCACCGCGTCCCACCCGGCCGGCAGGTCGCCGGCGAGCCGGCGCTCGAACTGGGCCGCGTCCCCCGGGTGGGCCTGACGGTAGCGCGCGAGCAGCTCGACCCACGCGCCGCGCAGCGCCGCGCCACGCTGCCCGTGCTCGGAGAAACGCCGCCTGATCTCGTCGGGAACGACGAACGGCTCTGTGATCGTCCACCCCAACGCCGCGCGGGTCGCCGCCGCGGCCTCGGGTCCGAGCGGCTCGCCGTGCGCCTTGCTGCTGTCCTGCTTGGGGCTTCCCCAGCCGATGTGGGTGCGGATGCGAACGAGCGCGGGCGCGTCCTCGGCGGCGGCGGTCCGCTCGAGCGCCGCCGCGATCGCCGCGAGGTCGTTGCCGTCGTCGACGTGGAACGTGCGCCACCCGTAGGCGGCGAACCGCGCCTCGACGTCCTCGGAGAAGGCGAGGTCGGTGGCGCCCTCGATGGTGACGTGGTTGTCGTCGTAGAGCACCGCCAGACGGCCGAGCCGCAGGTGGCCGGCGAGCGACGCCGCCTCGTGCGAGACCCCTTCCATCATGTCGCCGTCGCTGGCGATCACCCAGGTGCGGTGGCCGACGACCGGAAAGCCGTCGCGGTTGAATCGCGCCGCCAGGTGGCGCTCGGCCAGGGCCATGCCGACGGCGGTGGCCAACCCCTGTCCGAGCGGTCCGGTCGTGGTCTCGACGCCGGGCGTGAGCCCGTGCTCCGGGTGTCCGGGCGTCTTCGAGCCCCACTGGCGGAAGCGCTTCAACTCCTCGAGCGGCAGCCCGTAGCCGAACAGGTGGAGCAGGGCGTACAGCATCGCGGAGGCGTGGCCGGCGGAGAGCACGAACCGGTCGCGGTCCGGCCACGCCGGGTCCGCGGAGTCGTGGCGGAGGAAGCGGCTCCACAGCACGTACGCCATCGGGGACGCGCCCAGCGGCATGCCCGGGTGGCCGGAGCGCGCCTGCTCCACCTCGTCCACCGCGAGCACCCGCAACGCCGTGACTGCACGCTGGTCCATCTCGTCGAACGGCCGCATGGTCCCTCCCCGAGAGCCGCGATTGTCGCGCACCGCGGCAGGTGGAGCAACCTCGCCGCGATGGTAGAATGCGCCGCCCCGGACAAGGGGCTGGAAACGCAGAGAAAAGGAGCCGGACATGAGGATCTACCTGGCGATGGCGATGGCGGCGGTGGTCGCGGCGGCAGCGGGCCCGGTGAGAGCGCAGGAGCCCCCGAAGCAGGCGATCGCCGTGATCGACGTGAACCTGCTCGTGCAGGACTCGGCGGCGGGCAAGGAGGCGATGGTGCGCCTGAAGAAGGCGCAGGACGAGAAGGTCGCCGAGCGCAAGAAGATGACCGATGAGATCAACGGCCTGCAGAAGCAGCTCGAATCGCAGCGCTCGACGCTGACCGACAGCAAGATCGCCGACCTGCAGAAGCAGATCGAGGACAAGTCGATCGCGCTCAAGCGCTTCGACGACGACGCCCAGCAGCAGCTCGAGGAGAACAAGCGCAAGGAGCTGGACGGCCTCGAGAAGCAGATCATGCCGATCATCCAGGAGCTGGGCAAGGAGAAGAAGCTCCTGCTCATCTTCAACAAGTTCCAGTCGGGGCTCGTCTACGCGGACGACTCGGTGGACATCACCGACGAGGTCCTGAAGCGGTTCAACACGCGAGTCACCAAGTAGCGTCGCCCGGGCCCGCGCCCGTCCCTCACCTCGAAAGGGGCGGCGCGAGCCGCGGCGCGTGAGGACACGGACCGATGCGCACGTTCACCCTCGCTGAGCTCGCGGCGCACGTCGGCGGCGCCGTCGTCGGCGACGCCGGCCGCCGCGTCGAGGGGATCAAGACGCTCGAGGACGCCGGCCCGCAGCACCTGTCGTTCTACCACAACCGCCGCTACCTCCAGGCCGCCGTGGCGAGCAAGGCCGGGGCGCTGCTGGTCGCGGACGCGGGACCGTTCCCGGGGCGCGACCTGCTCGTCTGTAGGGATCCCTACGCCGCGCTCGCGGCGCTCCTCGAGCTGCTGCACCCGGCCGCGCGGCCGGCGGCCGGCGTCCACCCGGCCGCCGTGGTGGCGGCGTCGGCGCGCATCGGCGCCGGCGCGGCGGTGGGACCGCACGCGGTCGTGGGCGAGCGTGCCGTCGTCGGGGACGGGGCGGTCATCGGCGCCGGGTGCGTTCTCGGGGACGACGTCGAGGTCGGCGAGGGGACGGTCCTCCACCCGCACGTCGTGATCGAGCCGCGCTGCCGCGTCGGCGCGCGCTGCATCCTCCACGCGGGGGTCGTGCTCGGCTCCGACGGCTTCGGCTTCGCGACCGTCGCCGGCGTCCACCGCAAGGTCCCGCAGGTCGGGATCGTCGTGATCGAGGACGACGTCGAGCTCGGCGCCAACGTCTGCGTCGACCGCGCCGCGCTGGGCGAGACGCGGATCGGGCGCGGCACCAAGGTGGACAACCTCGTCCAGGTCGCGCACAACGTGACCGTGGGCGAGCACTCGCTGCTGGTCTCCCAGTCGGGGATCTCCGGCTCCACCCGCCTCGGCCACCACGTCGTGATGGCGGGGCAAAGCGGCGCGGTCGGGCACATCACGCTCGGCGACGGCACGGTGGTGACGGCCAAGACCGGGGTCACCCAGGACACGCCTGCGGGGGCGATGGTCTCGGGTTTCCCTTCCCGGCCGCACAAGGAGTGGCTGCGCGCAACCGCCAACCTGTTCACGCTGGACGAGCTCCGCCGCCGCGTCAAGAAGCTGGAGGAGACGGTCCGGCTATTGGGGGGAAAGTCATGATCGACATCCAGGAGATCCTCGACATCCTGCCGCACCGCTACCCGTTCCTGCTCGTGGACCGCGTCCTCGAGCTCGAAGCCGACCGCATCCTCGCGCTCAAGAACGTCACCTTCAACGAGCCGCACTTCACCGGCCACTTCCCGGACGTGCCCGTGATGCCCGGCGTTCTCATCATCGAGGCGCTGGCGCAGGCGGGCGGCGTCATGATGCTGCGGGACATCCCCGACCGGCACGGCAAGCTCCTCTACTTCGCGGGCATCGACAACTGCCGCTTCCGCCGCCCGGTGGTCCCCGGCGACCAGCTCCTCCTCGAGGTCACGGTGACCAAGCGCCGCCAGCGCTTCGCCGTGCTTCACGGGGTAGCGCGCGTCGGGGACGAGGTGGCGGCCGAGGCCGACCTCTCGTCCGCGATGGTGGACCGGCCCAAAACGGAGGCGTGATGGCAAGGATTCACCCCACCGCGGTGATCGACGCGAAGGCGCGGTTGGCCGACGACGTCGAGATCGGTCCGTACGTCGTGATCGAGGGCGAGGTCGAGCTCGCGGCCGGTTGCGCCGTCGGGCCGTTCTGCCGTTTCGAGGGCCCGGTCAGCGTGGGCGAGGGGAACCGCTTCGTGTCGCACGCCTCGGTTGGCGCGCCGCCGCAGGACCTCAAGTTCAAGGGCGACCCGACGCGGCTGGAAATCGGGCCCGGCAACCTCTTCCGCGAGTTCGTGACGCTGCACCGCGGCACTCCCGGCGGCGGCGGCGTCACGCGCCTGGGCGGGCACAGCCTGTACATGATCGGCGCCCACGTCGCGCACGACTGCCAGGTCGGCGACCAGGTCATCTTCGCCAACAACGGCACCCTCGCCGGCCACGTCCACGTCGGCAGCTACGCGACCGTGGGGGCGCTCTCCGCCGTGCACCAGTTCTGCAGCGTCGGCGAGTACGCGTTCATCGGCGGCGGCACGATCGCCACCAAGGACGTGCTCCCGTTCATGAAGACGGTCGGCAGCCGCCCGGCGCGCTGTTTCGGCCCCAACAGCATCGGCCTCGAGCGGCGCGGCTTCTCCGAAGAGCGAGTGCGCGCGATCAAGACCGCGTGGCGCTACCTCCACAGCCCGAAGCTGACCACCTCGGACGCGCTCGAGCGCATCGCCGCCGAGCTCCGCGATGCCCCCGACGCGATGCGCCTGGTCGAGTTCATCCGATCGAGCGAGCGCGGCGTCATCCTCGCGAACGGGTAGGGGACGGCGTCAGGCCGGAAGGGTGGATCTCCTCTCGCCTGCGGCTCGGTCGGCGGCCAACGGCGCGTTGCGAGTGCGCCGGAGCGCCGGTCGGGCGGCACGCGTTTCGCCGATCACCACGGCGTGACGGTCGCCCGCATCGCCCGATCGGTTGGTCAGTTGGCCGCCTCCCGCGACACCACGTGGGCGTGCCGCGCGATCGAACGCCACTGGCCGTGCTCCAGCCGCCACACGTTCGTGAAGCGCCGGTGCGAGATCGTCCCGTCCGGCGGGTCCGCCACGCGGTCGTTCCCCATGACGACCGCCACGTCGCCGTGCCGGGCGATCTGCTCGATCTCGTACTCGTAGAGGGTGTGCCGGATCCGGCCGGCCTGCAGCAGCGCCAGCACCGTCGGCTTCTCCAGCACCTGCTGCAGCGGCGAGTTCACGATGAAGCCGTCCGCCCACAGGCGGTCCAGGGTCTCGATCTCCGCCTTGAGGAACGCGGCGCACGCCTCCTCCTCCCGGGTCCGCAGCTCCTGCTCCCATGTCGCGACGGCGTCCGCAGCGTTTCGTGGCTGGTCCATCGGGTCTCCTCCCTTTCCTCGGGCGCGCACCGTTCGCGGCGTCGCAGGGTTGGCCGGGCCTGCGGTGCGTCTCACGTCCCAGGCGTCAACGCCCGGTCGGCGTCGCTATTCCCCGGACGCTCGTGGCGCAGCGCCCGGGTCCCGGCGGCCGGCCGCCGGAGGCGCGCCGGACCGCGCAGGCGCGGTTCCGGCGGGTGGGCGCGTGACCACGTGAGGCTCGGGATCGCGCCGGAGTCGTCACCGGGCCGGGGGGGCGGTGGCAGCGGGGTGGGGTCGTCCCCGCCGCCCGCATGCCCCGCCGGAGCGAGAATCAGGACGATCGCTCCGGCGCCGCACGGCGTGGTGCTGCCGGCGCCCGATCGGCTCGGGCCGGGACCTTCCCCTCCGAGCCGCGGTCGTCAGTACCAGTCGCGTTCGGCGGCGACCTCGCCGTCCACCAGCACCCGGTACACCTGGGACCGGAAACCGGCGACCAGCCGCGGCCTCGTCTTCTCGATGACGACCTCGTGCCCGGCGATTCGGTGCCGCCAGATTCTCGTCAAGGCGAAGGAGAAGTGAGTCCTCGGGTCGAACGGGCTCTGCAGGGGGACGACGTGTCCACCCACCAGGAGCTCGGCTCGTCCGGTGAACCAGTCCCGCCGGAACTCGATGGGCGTTTCGCCAAGCGTGAACTCGATCCGCATCTCCGGAGCGTCCTTCGCCCGGGGCCGCGCTTCAGCGGCGGCCCGACGAACGCGAGGCCGTCCGCCGCGGCCGCGTGTCGGGCCTGGCCGAGGGCCGGCGACGTGCGGGGGGATGGTCTTGGTTGAAGGCGACGGCCTCCCGTACCAGCTCCCGGAACGAGGGGGAGTCGACCTCGTCCTGGGCCCGGAGGTCGATCGCGCGGCGGACGTTTCCCGTCAACCCCGCGTTGAACAGACCGTGGGGGTCCGCGAGGAAGGCGCCCTTTGCGAAGGTCAGCTTGACGACCTGCGCGTAGGTCTCGCCGGTACAGACGATCCCATCGTGCGACCAGACGGGGGTTTCCCACTTCCACTCCTCGACGATGGCCGGGTCGGCCTCGCGGATGAGCGCCCGGACGAGGGCGAGCGTCCCGCCGCGCCAGTCCCGCAGCTCCCGGATCCGCGCCGTGATGAGGTCGGAAGCGGTTTCTCGCCCCTTCGTCGAATCCAGCACTGCGTCCTCACCGCCGGTCCTACCAGCGCGAGCGCCCGGGTGCGCGGCGGCCGGCTTCGCGGTCCTCGTACCCGTCCTGGCCGCCTTCTCCCCAGCCATCGAGACTCCCTTTGAGGTCGTCGGGCTCATGGCTCGATGGTACAGGACTCGGGCCGAACGTCCGAGAGGCGAGGCCCAAGGCCGCGCTTCAGCGGCCCGACGGTCACGCGTTGGCGGACCGACAAGGCACCGAAACGGACCCCGCGACGACCTGCAAACAGGCAGCGCCGACGGCGCCGCTTCGACCGCCTGCTAGCTTGCGGGCGTGGTACAGCTCGCCTCCCTCTTCAACATCGCGAGAGTCTTGGTCAGCGTCTCGATGATCGGCTGGCAATCGCGGCCGTAACAGATGGCTTGGACGGAGACCTCGCCGATCGTGTGCGTTGGGGCCGGGACAGGGATACATGGCCTGCCGATGCGCACCTCGACAAAGAGGAGGATCGCCGTCGGAAGCATGCGGGCGCTTGGCCAGGCGCGGGGGTTGCTGAGGCCGGTGTCGACGCCAACCCCATAGAGCAGCGTCCAGCGATACGGCCCCGGGCACGCCGTCTCCACCTCGGGACTTCGGCGGGGCAGGTGCGCGAGCGCGGGAACCGTGTCGCGCAGCGACGAGAGCTGCCCGAACAGGATCGCGGTAATCCGGTCGGCCACCTGCACCGCCTGCCAATTGGCCGTAGGGACGGGCGACGCACCGAGCTGTCGTTCGGGGGCTCGGCACCCGCAGACGCAGGCAAGACCAACCGCCAGACCGATGCGCAGTGCGAACCGCAACCCGACGCTGCGCTTCAGTGGGCCGGCCACTTTCACCCTTGGCATTGGACTAGCGTACCCCTCGACACCGCACGACCGCCACTCCTGCCGCCCGTGTGGCCGGTCCACTGCAAGCGCCGGTTAGGTGGCAGGGCACGGGCGAATCAATGGGCCGCACGGCACCGCCTGCCTGTCCCTATTCGTTCGTGACTGGTAGCAGATAGTGAAGTATTCGGCCCGCGAGCATGGCGAAGACCAGTACCAACCACGGCTCCATCCTTGCGGTGCCACCTAGCCGCACCGCGAAATACGCACTCGCCGACAACGCAGCGAGGAACGCGACCACCCTGATCCACTGCGGTACGTCCTTCCACGAGAACGTGGCAGAAGAGTTGGCGCTCATCGCTCTCCCTTCACTGTCCACCTAACGCCGCCGTTCAGCCGCCCGCCGGCTGGCGCGACGGGTGCCCTTGCACGCGGCGTGACAGCCGTGTCGGGCGGCTGCAAGCGCTAGTTAGGTGGCAGCCCTGATCTCATCTTGCCGCCTGTAGACAAACATGTTCTGGAGACGGGCATCCGCCACGGCCGCTCGGCCTGGTTCCCTAAACAACTCGACCAAGAACCGGTCAACGGCCTCGAAGAACGACTCCACAAGAGCTTGCACAGACACGAACACGAGGTTGGCGTCGATGTCGGGCCGGTAGAGAACGGGGACGCCCTTGTTGGTCCACTGAATCAAGCGGGCAGTGCCTTGCCTGCGCGAGCGCGACTCGCCCGAGTGACAATGCAGCAGGCCACACCGGGCGCCGTAGAGTTCGAGCGACGACACTGGCTCGCTCCCAGGGAGGTGGAGGTAGTTGTCACACCATGCAATGAAATCAGCCCCAGTGACCTCAACGGCGCCGTCTGGCAAGCCGAGGAATGCCATTGCGTCGATACCAGCGAAGACGAGCTTGAGCCCGGCCTCGAAGAAGTCGTGCTCCAAGAGGAGGCGGATAGGCCCCTTGATACCGTGGTGGACGACGTTCATCAGCGGATCGGCGCGTAGGTCGCTCATTGATCCAGCTGCCACCTAACGCTCGCGCTGACCGGCGGGGCGGACTGGCGCGCCCGTTGCGCCCCTGCAACGGGCGTGACAGGACGGACCGTCCGGTCCAGCGCGCTGTTAGACGGCGGGCCTAGGTATAGTCGAACCACAACTCCACCATGGTGACACGGTCAGCCAGCAAGTGGAAAACGAGGTACACATCGCTCCCAGAAAGCCTGTAGCGGAGGATCTCACCCTTCTCGACCCTGTACCGCTCACCCCCGCCGTATACGGCGAGCAGCTTCGCAACTGGGTCGCCCACCCTCACGCCGTCTGCCGTCGCGAACGCCGGCGCGGAACACTTGAGGTTTTGGACCTTGTCCTCTACCAGGTAGACCACCAGACCTTCGTAGATGAGCCGCCGAGCCCGCTGTTCGGTGATGCCGTCGCGTTCCGCCTGCACCTCGACTGGCTGACCAAGAGCCTTCAAAACCGTTTGTTCGCTGGCATTGATCGTGACGCCGGCGATGGCACCCTGATCCCGCGAAAGTTCCCGCGAGGCGAGGCCAGTGGCTGGTAGCTTCATGTGCGGCGCCACTGAGCAGGAGACCAGGAGGACCACGGAGGAGCAAGTGAGTGCGCGGAGCGTCCTCACTCTTGCTCCTCTCCCATCCGCCGTCTAACGCATATTCGGCTGCCTAAGAGAAACGGGGAAACACTGCGAAAACTGCAGCGTTCGGTGGCGGGTGGACTTGGCGTGACGCAGCGGAACGTCATGAAGCGCCTCTTCTTGTGTCGTGGGGGTCGGCGAATGCCCTCATGGTTAGGCTGCGAGATCTGCAGCCTAACGCCGGTGGGGGAACGCTGCAGGAGCCGACCGTCAGTCGGTCATTGGATGCGATCGAAGGGCACATCGACCCCGCGTTCTTCATCGTTGTCGCATAGAGGCTACCACGCCAAGGCTGATCCGGTGTCCGCGTGGGCCGACGGGCGAGCCGCGGACGGTTCGCGCTCGGAAGGTGACGCGGTTCAACGTGCTGATCGCGGCGCCAACCAGGGGACACGCACCCGCCCAGTCGAGGGGCGGAGCAGAAGCGTGCGTCCGGGACTCTGGAACAGCCGCGCCGTAATGGCTCACATCCTCCCGACCATCGCCTCGAGGCGGGCGATGCGCTGCTCCATCGGGGGGTGGGTCGAGAAGAGCTTCGCGATGCCGCCGCCGCCGCCGAACGGGTTGGCGATCATCATGTGCGCGGTGGTGGGCTGCGCGGTCGCCATCGGGATGCGCTGGGTGTAGGCGCCGAGCTTCTTCAGCGCCGAGACGAGGCCGGTCGGCGAGCCGGCGAGCTTGGCGCCGCCCTCGTCGGCGGCGAACTCGCGCGAGCGCGAGATCGCGAGCTGGATGAGCATCGCGGCGATCGGGGCGACGATCACGAAGAACAGGCCGCCCATGCCGCCGCGGTCGTCGCGGTCGCCGCCGCGCCCGCCGAACATCATCGCGAAGCCGGCCATGCGGGCGAGCATGGCGAGCGCGCCCGCGATCGTGGCGGCCACCGACGAGATCAGGATGTCGCGGTGGAGGACGTGGGTGAGCTCGTGGGCGAGCACGCCCTTGAGCTCCTCGCGGTCCATGATGCGGAGCAGCCCCTCGGTGACGGCCACCGCCGCGTGCTGCGGGTTCCGGCCGGTGGCGAAGGCGTTGGGCTGCGCCTCCGGGATCAGGTACAGCCTCGGCATCGGGATGCTGGCGCGCTGCGCCAGCTCGGCGACCGCGGCGTAGAGCTTCGGCGAGGAGGCCTCGTCCGTCGGCTTGGCATGGTGCATCGCCAGCGCGATCTTGTCGGAGAAGAAGTAGGCCGCGAAGTTGAGGGCGGCGGCGAACGCGAGCGCCATGACGATCCCCTGCTGTCCGCCCAGGAGGTCACCGAGCCATAGCAGGAGGCCGGTGAGCAGGGCGAGGAGCACGGTGGTCTTGAGCCAGTTGGACATCATTTCCTCCAGGTCGGAGCGGCTCCGGCGGTCTGGGCCGCCGGTGCGGCCCTCGCACGTTCCGGGCCGGCGGCGCTCCAGCCGTGTTCTCTAACGCAAAGACCGTGCCAGCGGCTTCCAGCCGCCGGGTGCGCCGGGTGTGTCAGCGTGGCGCGGTTGGCGTCGGCCGCGTCGCGCCCGGCTGCTCGAACAGCTCCGGCGCCGGCCGAATGTGGCACGAGCCGGAGGTGGCGATCATCACCCCGACGAACGCGATCAGCACCACCCCCACCGCCGCCATGAAATACTCCCCAATCGGCCGCCCGCGGCGCTTCTTCCGTCCCACCGCGGCATCGTACCTCATCACCTCGGCCCGCGCGTACGGGAGTGAAGAGTTCAGGGTGAAGAGCGAAGAGGTGGAGGGCCGAGGAGCGGCGCGGCAGAGGGGCGGAGAAGCAGGCCGGCAGAGCAGGTTGTTGGCTCGCCGCCGCCGTTTCGAACGCCGATCCGCGCCTCTGCTGACCACGGACCACTGACCACGGACCACGGTCTTTCAGACGTCGCGGCGGGCCAGCTCCTGCAGCCCATCGGCGGCGAGCGCCGCGGCGATGACCGTGGCGGCGATGAGCGCGGTCGGGAGCATCGTCAACCACCAGGTGCTCGCGAGCACCTCCTGGCCCTCGGCGACGATCGTGCCCCACGATGCCGTCGGGGGCTGCGCCCCGAGCCCGAGGTAGGAGAGCGCGGCCTCGATGAGGATCAGATCGCCGAGCCGCAGCGCGCCGTCCTGGGCGATCGGCGTGAGGGCGTTGGGGAGCAGGTGCGTGAACGCGATCCGCCAACCGGAGGCGCCGATCGCACGCGCCGCCAGGATGAACTCCCGGCCCTTGAGGGAGAGCACCTGCCCGCGGACGAGGCGCGCGACCCCCATCCACGAGGAGAACCCCAGGATCAGGACGAGAACGCCGAGCGACGGCCGAAACACGGCGGCGAGGAACAGGAGCAGGAAGAGCATGGGGACGGCGAGGAGGGCGTCCACGAACCGCATCATCAGGGCGTCCACGACCCCGCCGGCCCATCCCGCCAGCAGCCCGGCGCCGACGCCGAGGACGAGCGCCACGACGAGGGCGAGGGCGCCGACGCCGAGCGACACGCGGGCGCCGCTCACCAGGCGAGCGAGCACGTCCCGCCCGACCGTGTCGGTCCCGAGCCAAAAGCGGCGGACGCCGGCCGACCTCACCTCGTCCGCGGGCACCGTCTGCTCGGCGCCGTCGCGGGTCACGACCCAGCCGGCCGCCGTGCGTCTGGCCGCTTCGCACGCCATCGTCGTGCCGTCGTGCCGGACCAGGACGAACCGGGTCGCGCCCGGGGGCAGCAGCGCCGCGGAGCGGGCGTCCACGATCGCGTTCGGGTTCGCCGCGAGCCAGGGGCCGACGACGGCCCCGAGGGCGAGGAGCGCGAGCCCGGCGGCGCCGGCCCGAAGCCGCGGCGGCCAGCGGCGCGGCGCGGCCAGCGCCCTCACACGCGCACCCTCGGGTCGGCGACGGCGTACGCCATGTCGGCGAGGAGGTTGCCGGCCACGACCGCCACGGTCGCGACGATCGTGCCGCCGAGCAGCAGCGGGAGATCGCGGCCCAGGGCGGCGTTGTACATGAGCTGCCCCATCCCCGGCCACGAGAACACCACCTCGACGATCAGCGATCCCGACACCAGGAACGGGAGCGACATCCCTGTCATCGTGATCA
>SCRJ01000038.1 GCA_004298115.1 Acidobacteriota bacterium | reverse complement strand
GCTCTTCCGATCTCGAGCGCGCCGGTGAAGACGCCGAGGAGCAGGTAGGGGAGGCCGAGCCCGAGCGAGAGCACGAAGAAGAGCGCGAAGCCGAGCAGCACGTCCTGGCGCTGGCCGACATACGTCAGCAGACCGAGGACGAACGGGCCGATGCACGGCGCCGCCACGAGCCCGACGACGAGTCCCATCAGGAGCGCGCCGAACGCGCCGGAGCGCCCGCCCGAAACGCGCATCGCCCACGACGGCACGCGCAGCTCCCACAGGCCGAACATGGAGGCGGCGAGCGCCAGCAGGACGGCGACGATGAGGCCGACGACCCACGGCGACTGCAACGCCGAGCCGAACAGCCGTCCCGAGAGCGCGGCCAACACCCCGAGCGCCGAGTAGGTCACGCTCATTCCGAGCACGTAGAGGGTCGCGAGGAGCCACGTCCGCGACCGGGTCCCGCGCTCCTGGGCGGTGAAGAACCCGATCGTGATCGGGATCAGGGGGTAGACGCACGGCGTCAGGTTGAGCGCCAGCCCGGCGAGGAACACGATCGCGAGTTGCAGCAGCAGACCGTGGGCAGCGAAGCCGGCCGGAGATCCGGCGGCCGCCGGTGCCGGGGGCGCCGGCGCCGCTGCGTCCGGCGGGGCGGCGGCGGTAGCCGCGCTCGCGGGCGCGAGCGCGACCACGAACGGCGTCTCCGCCGGCGCGACGCAGACCTGGTTGTTGCACGCTTGCGCCTCGACCGCGCCGCGCAGCTCGGTGGCCGGCGCCGCGCCCGCGGCGGCCGTGATCGCCACCGTGATCGCGACGCGGCCCTCGAACACCGCGAGCTTGTCGTCGCTGAACGACAACTTGACCAGCTGGGGCTGCGGGTAGTGCGGGGCCGCAGCCGTCCAACCCGCCGGGAGATCGAGGCGCACCTGCGTCGGGATCAGATAGGGGTCGAGCGGAGCGTTCGAGTTGACGTGCCATCCCGGCTGCACGCTCAGGAACACCGTCAAGACGCCGGTTTCCCCCGGTCGGGGCGGCGCGGCCTGCCACGCGGCCGTCGCGGAGAACACCGGTTCCGCCGCGGCCGCCGGCCCGGCAACCCCCCCGGCAACCCCCCCGGCAACCCCGATGATCAGCGCACCAGCGAGGAGAAGTGACCGCACGCGACCTCCCGTTCCGGCTGCCAGCCGGGCCAGATACTCTATCACCGCTCCCCCGCGCGCGCATTGCTCGACGGCACTTGACCGGCGTGAGGAGAAGGGCGAATATGACGAACGAAGGGGAGCGTAATGGAATCGAAACGAGTTAATAGCATTCTTCACTGCCTTGCCGGGGTTGCGCTTGCGGCTCTGATGAGCTCGCCGGCACTGGCGGCGGACGACTCGGCGTGCCTGGAGTGTCACGGCTCCCTCCAGCAGGTCGCCGACGCGGCTTCGGCGTTGGAGGTCAAGCTCACGCCGGAGCGGACCGCGCTGCTCGTCGTGAAACCGCCGCAACCCGGGACCGTGCACACCGGCATCGCCTGCGCCGACTGCCATCCCAAAGCGAGCGAGGTTCCCCACCCGGCCGGAATGTTGCAGGACAACCCGTGCGCCACTTGCCACGATGACGCCGTCAAGCAGCTCGACCGCAGCGCCCACCGCGACCCGGCTGGTGGCAGCCACCTGCGGGCGGAGTGCTGGGCGTGTCACGGCGCCCACGACGTGCGGGCGGTCAAGGACCCACAGTCGGACGTGGCCCCGGTCCACGTCATCGGCCGTTGTCTCGCCTGCCACAACAAGAAGGCGTATCTGGTGGGGGTCCACGGCCAGGCGGTGCAGCTGGCGGGGCTCGACGTCGCGGCGACCTGCGTGTCGTGCCACGGCGGCCACGACATCCTGGCGCCGTCCGAGGCCGGTTCGCGGGTGGCCCGGCGCAACATCTCGTTCACCTGCGGCAAGTGTCACGGCCGCGTGGCCGAGACGTACCGCAAGAGCGTGCACGGTGCGGCGTTGATGGCCGACGACAACCCCGACGTCCCGACCTGCGTGGACTGCCACGAAGCGCACGGAACCCCCGACCCGACGACCCCCCGCTTCCGGCTCGCCTCGCCGCAGATCTGCGGGCGCTGCCACGGGGATCGCAAGATGATGGCCAAGTACGGTCTGTCCACGAACGTCTACAAGACCTACGTGGCCGACTTCCACGGCACCACCGCCGAGCTCTTCCGCGCGACGTCGCCGGACCAGCCGCTCAACCAGGCGGTCTGCTACGACTGCCACGGTTACCACGACGTCGAGTCGGTGCGCAAGGTCGGCCAGGCGCAGATCGACAAGCGCCTGCTGGTGCGTTGCCAGGTGTGCCACAAGGGGGCGACGGCGAGCTTCCTGAGCGCGTGGACGGGGCACTACATACCGTCGCCGACGAAGTACGCCCCGATCTACTGGGTGCGGGTGTTCTACCGGTTGGTGATCCCCGGCACGGTCGGGTTCTTCCTCCTCTACATCGCGGTGGACGTGTGGGGCCGCCGCCGGCACCGGAGGTCCCTATGAGCGCGCAGGTCGAGAAGATCCGGCGGTTCACCTCCCGCCATATCGCCAACCACTGGGTGATGTTGATCACCTTCGTCGGTCTCGTGGTCACCGGCATGCCGCAGAAGTACGCGGCCGACGCGTGGGCCAAGGGGATCGTGCTGATCGTCGGCGGCGTCGAGCGGGTGCGCTTCATCCACCACGCGCTCGGCACCATCATGGCGTTCCAGCTCCTCTGGCATGTCATCGAGGGCGTGTGGCTGCACCTCGTCCGGCGGCGGGCGATGCCGATGGTG
Organism: Acidobacteriota bacterium; assembly: GCA_004298115.1. Taxonomy (GTDB): domain Bacteria; phylum Acidobacteriota; class Thermoanaerobaculia; order Thermoanaerobaculales; family Thermoanaerobaculaceae; genus RBG-13-68-16. Next base: position 678 of record SCRJ01000038.1, on the reverse strand, counting down.
CCGCTGGCCTCCGATGTCCGGGACTTCGTGGAGCAGGTGAAGTTCAACCTGGGGCTGGCGAAGCAGCCGCCGCGCATGGGCCGGTACACCTTCGCCGAGAAGCTCGAGTACCTCGCCCTGGTCTGGGGCACGGCGGTCATGGTGCTGACCGGTCTGGTGCTGCTGTACCCCGTACGCTGGTCGATGCTGTTCCCCGGCGAGTGGATCCTGGCGGCGAAGGCCGCCCACGGCGGGGAGGCGGTGCTGGCGTTCCTCTCGATCCTGACGTGGCACGTCTATTTCGTGCACGTGCGCCACTGGAACACGGCGATCTTCAACGGGAAGCTCGACGCGGAGGCGTACGCCGAGGAACACCCGCTCGAGCTGGCGAGCATCCGTCGCGCCGAGAACCCGGCGCCGGCGCCGGTGCAGCGCTGGAGGGTGGCCGTGTTCGCGGTGGCGGCGGTCGTCCTGATCGTTGGGGTGGTGGCGCTCATGGTCTGGCTGCGCGGCACCGGGCCGGGGTTGTCGGCGTTCAAGGTGGTGCGGTTTTCGTGATCGCCCGGCAACCGTTCGGGGGTTGTGTCGGAGTTGCGTCAGGTGTGGGGACGGCGTATGATTGCCACAGGCCCGTCAAGCGGGGCGAAGGGAGGGATCGATGAAGCGAACGTTCGTTGCGGTGGCGGTAGGGGTGGCCGT
>SCRJ01000037.1 GCA_004298115.1 Acidobacteriota bacterium | reverse complement strand
GCGATCGCCTTGGCCGCGGCGCGGATCGCGTTGATCCCCTTCTCGGGTTCCATCCCCGCGTGCGCCGAGCGTCCGATGACCCTGACGTCGACCGCGACGTACGTCGGCCCGCCGATCACGATGGTGTCGAGCGTGTCGTTGTCCATCAGGAAGCCCCGTTTCGCGGTGATGCGCGAGAAGTCGAGCGCCTTGACGCCGAGCAGGCCGACCTCCTCCTGGCGGCTGACCGCGAACTCCACCGGCGGACGCACGCCGGCGACGCGCAGCGCCTCGAGGACTTCGGCGATCCCCGCCTTGTCGTCGGCGCCCAGGATCGTATCGCCCCCCGAGCGGATGGTCCCGTCTTCGAGCACCGGCTCGATCCCCACGCCGGGCTTGACGGTGTCCGCGTGGCAGGAGAGCAACACGGGATCGGCCCCCGAACACCCCTTCGCCGGGAACGACGCGATCAGGTTGCCGTACGAGTCGAGTGCGGCTGTGCCGCCGAGCGCCTGGGTTTGCCCCAGCAAGTACTCCATGAAACGCGCTTCGTTGCCCGACTCCGAGTCGATCCGCACCATCTCCATGAACTGCTGAACCATTCGCTTCGACACGTCACACCTCCCGTCCGCTGCCGGGCCTGCACCCGCGTGCGAACGCGCCGCCGCGGGAGACCCCAGGGAGCCGGCGCCTCCCGCCGGCGTGCGCCGGTCCCGGCGCAACGGGCAGGGCGACGGCGTCGCCGAGGCCTCAGTCGATGTCCTGGGGCGGCTGCGGGCCGGGGACGATGCCGGCGATGTCCGGATCCTCGTCCGTGTCGGCGGGCCCGCGCTCCTTCTTCTCCGCAAGACGCTGCAGGCGTTTCGCTTCCTTCTCCTCGCGGTGCTGCTGGCGAGCGCGTTCACGCTCGCGCTTGGTGAATGTCGCTCTGTGTTTGACTGCCAAAGCTACCTCCTTGCGGCCAAGCCGGCGGCGGCGCGTCGGTATCCGACCCGCCACCACCGCCGTTCCATTGTCGCCATTTTGCCGCCTTCGTCCACTCCCTGACACCCCGGCGGGGGCGGGGAAGCCGGTGCTCTCCGGCCCGGGCGCCCGTGGGGCGCCCACCGAGCCTCGGACCAGGGTTCCGCGGCGCGTGGCCGGGTTCCGCAACCAGGGCGACCGCCCGATCGCGAGCAGGGAAACCCCCAGGCGCACCCATACCGCCGCGGGCGCGACGCCGGAGAGGTCGAGCCGCCTGGAACACCTCGTTCCGGAGCGGCGCGTCCGGTTGCGTCAGAAACGGCTGTGCCCGCCGCCGTAGCCGCCGCGGCCGCCGCCGCTGCCGCCGCCGTAGCCGCCACGGCCGCCGCCGAAACCGCCGCGGCCGCCCGAACCGCCGCGCTCGGTCTTCGGGCGCGCCTCGTTGACGACCACGGCGCGGCCGCGAACCTCGGTGCCGTTCAGGCCCGTGATCGCGGCCTTGGCCTCCTGGTCGTCGCGGTACTCCACGAAACCGAAGCCCTTGGACCGGCCGCTGGCGCCGTCCGTGATCAGGTGGACCGATTCGACGGTGCCGAAGGAGGAGAAGAGCTCCTGCAGCTCGGTTTCGGTCGTGTCGTAGGAAAGGTTGCCGATGTACAGCTTCATAATGGAACTCCCTCTGTGCAGACGTGATCCGGCGCCGACGTTCGATTCCGTCGACCCGCCACCGCCCGTCCGCCCGACGATGTGTCAGCACTATACACCAGGTCCGCTCCGGGGTGAGGACCCCGAACGCCCGCACGCGGCCCGCGGCGTCGTCGCTTCGGGCCGCGGCCGTCTGGTACGATCGGGACGATATGGCCGTTGGCCGCAGAAATGAGCGCGTCCGGCCGTGACCTCGTCGGGGGAGCCTCCTCATGAGACCGATCTATCTCGACTACAACGCCACGACGCCGATCGATCCGGGCGTCGCGGACGCGATGCTGCCGTTCATCCACCAGCACTTCGGCAACCCCTCCAGCAGCCACCTCTTCGGCGTGACGGCGAAGAAGGCGGTCGAGGCGGCGCGCCGCCAGGTCGCCGAGATGCTCGGCTGCGCCGTCGACGAAGTCGTCTTCACCAGCGGCGGCTCCGAGGCCAACAACCTCGCGATCAAGGGCGTGGCCCACGCGTACCGGGCGAAGGGCCGTCACATCATCACCTCGGCCGTCGAGCATCCGGCGGTCACCGAGGTTTGCCGCCACCTCGAGAGCGACGGGTATCAGGTGACCTACCTGCCGGTGGACGACGAAGGCCTGGTCGATCCCGGCGAGGTCGAGGCGGCGATCACGCCGCAGACGATCCTGGTCACGGTCATGCACGCCAACAACGAGGTGGGCACGATCCAGCCGATCGCGGCGATCGCCGAAGTGACGCGCCGCCATGGATTGGCGTTCCACACCGACGCGGCGCAGTCGGTCGGCAAGATCCCGGTGCGCGTGGCCGACCTCGGCGTCGATCTCCTCTCGATCGCCGGGCACAAGCTGTACGCCCCCAAGGGCGTCGGCGTGTTGTTCCGGCGCCGCGGCCTGCGCCTCGACAAGCTGATCGACGGCGCCGACCACGAGATGAACCAGCGCGCCGGGACCGAGAACGTCATCGAGATCGTCGGTCTGGGCGCCGCGTGCGAGCTGGTCGGCGGCAATCTCGAGGCGTACGCCGAACGCATGCGGGCGTTGCGGGACGCGCTCGAGAAAGGCTTGCGCCAGCGTTTCCCGGAGTTGCGCGTCAACGGCCACCCGCAGCGGCGGCTGCCCAACACGGCCAGCGTCGCGTTCCGCGGCCTGGAGGCCAGCACGATCCTCTCGGAGTTGGAGGGCGTGGCCGCCTCGGCGGGCGCGGCGTGTCACAGCGACAGGGTGGACGTCTCGAGCGTGCTGCAGGCGATGCGGGTGCCGCTCGAGTACGCCATGGGCACGATCCGCTTCTCGGTCGGCCGCTTCACCACGGCGCGGGAGAT
>SCRJ01000036.1 GCA_004298115.1 Acidobacteriota bacterium | reverse complement strand
GACCTGTTGCTCGCCTGCGGGAGGAGCGGCAAGCCGGTGAACGTCAAGAAGGGCCAGTTCGTGGCGCCCCACGACATGGGCCACGCCGCGGCGAAGGTCCGGTTCACCGGCAACCAGGCCGTGACCCTCACGGAGCGCGGGACGTCGTTCGGCTACAACAACCTGGTCGTCGACCTGCGCGGCCTCGCGATCATGCGCCGGATCGCGCCCGTGGTTTTCGACGCCACGCACTCGCTGCAGCTCCCGGGCGGTCTCGGCGAAGCGACCGGCGGGGCGAGGGAGTTCACCTTCCACCTGGCGCGCGGCGCCGTCGCGGCCGGCGTCGACGCGGTCTTCGCGGAGGTCCACGACGACCCCCCGCACGCGCTTTCCGACGCGGCCACGCAGCTCTCGCCGGCCGAATTTCGCACCCTCGTCGTCCAGCTCCTCGCCATCCGGCGCGCCTACGACGAAGCAACGGCCGAGTAGAGACTCGAGAGTCGGCCCAGAGGGACGCGGGTACAAGGTAGAAGGAAGAGGAGAGACGGGATCCGCCTCGGCTCACCGTCTTGCTCTTTCCGTCTTCCTTCTTCGTTCAACTCTTCCCTCTCGGGTTCTCGCTCTTCCCTTTCGGCTTCGTCACTATGCTAGCCTTACGACGCACCGGAGGCGCCATGGAGCTGACCCCGAACGACATCCTCGACGGCCTCGGCGGCGAGACGAAGCGGTACGGCACGGACGCCCCGATCGCCGGGGTCGAGACGCTGCCGCTGCGACGGATCGTTGACGATCGCGGCCTGTTCATGGAGATCTACCGCAACGCTCCCACCCACCCCGGCAGCGCGGCCCTCGCCGAATTCTTCGCCGGCGTGGAGATCGCGCAGCTCAACTACTCGCTCGTCACCGCCAGCGACCACATCAAGGGCTTGCACTTCCACCTCAAGCAGAGCGACCTCTGGTTCTGCCCGCCGCCGTCGAAGCTCAAGGTCGTCCTGCTCGACGCGCGCAAGGACTCCCCGACGTCGGGCCGCACCCAGGTCGTCGTCCTCGGCGAAGGGCGCGACGCGTGGTTGAAGATTCCTCCGGGCGTGGCGCACGGCTACCGCCCGCTCACCGTTCCGTGCGGGCTCCTGTACGTGGTGACGAAGTGCTTCGATCTCGCCGACCCCGACGAGCGCCGCATCCCCTGGGACCACCCGGCGGTGAAGGACCTCTGGGCCGTCAGGAACGAGTAGCGGCGCGGGCCGCGCGCCGCGGCCCGCCGGGTTACTCCGGCTTCCACAGGTCGAGGAGGACGGGCTGCCCGAGGGTCGCGCCGGTCAGCGGCGCGACCGCGAGGTCCCAGTCCAGCGCGCCCACGGTGTAGCGGGGAACGCGGAAGAAGATCAGCTTGCCGTCCGCCGACGGCGCCGCCTCGAGCAGCGGTCGACGCTGCGTCCCGGGCAGCCTGACCTCCTGCACGACGCCCCCGGCAAAGAGAAGTTGGCGGTCGGCGCGGCAGAAATACAGACAGTTGTTGGGGCCGATGCGCGGCGCGTACTCGGGACCCATCGTGTTGATGCGCGGCTCGAGCGGCTGCCCGGGCTTGCCCTCGGTCGAGAGCCACAGGTCGGAGCTGCCCTGGTCGTAGACCGTCCAAACCAGCGCCTTGAGCTGTCGGCCGAACCGTTGGGCGTCCCCCACGCTCGGCCCGCCGGGGACGTCCACCTTCACGAGCGCCGCCCACGGGGCCTTCGTGTCGGCCCGCTCGCTCGAGTAGAGCCCGCGCACCCCGTTCGGCTGCATCACCTCGACCAGGCAGGCGGTCTCCCCGCCGTTGACCCAGGTGAGACGGGCGCTGGCGTCCGGGGCGATGCCGGCGAACTCCACGGGCCGTGGCTGGCTCCAGGCGCCGTTCTCCCACGCCGTGCGGTACGGACGGTATCCGCCGACCGCCCAGGGGAGCAGCGCCCCCTTGGCGTCACGCATCCCGGGCCGCACCGCCCCGACCGGCGGCGCGTCGTTGCCCGAGGTCGGCACCCCGGCACGCAGCCCGGCGGCGAAGTACACGACCTTGCCCGCCTCCGCCGCCAGCGGCGTCATCTCGAGGCCCGCGGAGTTGACCAGCTTCGGGTCGTCCGGGAGCGAGGCCCCGGCCGGCAACGCCTGCAACGAACGCGGGAGATAGCGTACCTGGTACACGGAGAAGAGGTACATCTCGGCCGCGTCGGCGAGCAGCAGCTTGGTGCCGACCATCGCGGTGGTGCCGGGCACCGGGTTGACCGCCACTTCCTGTCCGACGCGGAAGTCGTCGAGCCCGGACGCCCGCTCCCCCGCCACGCAGACCGTGTCGGCGGTGACCCTGATCCGCACCTTGACGTCCTTGTCGAGTTGCGGCACGGGCCTGCCTTCATGCCGCATGGCGCTCTGCATCGTCTCTGGGAGCCCCTCGTTGATCTCCACCTCCCAGACGCCCTTGTCGGCCGACTCGCGGACCGCAGCGATCCGGCCCAGGACGAGACTGTCCGGCTGCGGCACTGGCGTCGTTGCGTCCTGCATGTTGCAGCCCGCGGCCATGAGCACTGCCAGCCCCAGTACGGCGAAGTTGCGGTTGGTGGTCATCGTTCCATCCCTTCCCTACAGCAGGATCCCGGCGATGCAGGCGCTCACGAAGCTCGCCAGGGCGCCGCCGACGAGGGCGCGCACGCCGAGCCGGGCGAGGTCGTGCTGGCGGTTGGGCGCCAGCCCGCCGATACCGCCGATCTGGATACCGATCGAACCGATGTTGGCGAACCCGCACAGGGCGTAGGTCGCCAGCACCGACGCACGCTCCGACAGCACCGGAACCGAGCCCGCCGCCTTGGCGCCGCTGGCGACGAGCTTCGCGTTGTCGAGCAGCGTCTTCATGTCGAGATAGGCGATGAACTCGTTGAGGACCGTCTTCTTGCCGAGGAGAACCCCGACGGTGCCGCACTCGCTCCAGGGAATGCCGATCAGCCAAGCGACCGGCGCCAGGAGCCTCGCGAAGAACCACTCGAGCGAGAGCTGCGGCATTCCGGCCAGCCCGCCGACCCATCCGAGGAGCGCGTTGACCAGCGCCAGCAGCGCCAGGAACGCGATCAGCATCGCGCCGACGTTCAGGCACAGCTTCATGCCGTCGGACGCGCCCGAGGCCGCCGCGTCCACGCCGTTGACCCACGGCCGCTCCACGTGGGCCCGGACCGTCCCCGCGGTCTCCGGCTCGCCGTCCTCCGGGAAGAGCAGCTTCGCGATCGCGAGTGCGCCGGGAGCGGCCATCACCGAAGCCGCGATCAGGTGAACGGCGGGAACGCCGAACGAGACGTAGACCACGAGCACCCCGGCGGCGATGTGCGCGAAGCCTCCGACCATGATCGCGTGCAGCTCCGATTGCGTGAGCGTCGCCAGGTACGGGCGGATCATCAGGGGAGCCTCGGTCTGGCCGACGAAGACGTTCGAGTCGCACAACGACTCGGCGCCGGACGTGCGCATCGTCTTCATCATCAGCCACGCGATCCCCTGCACCACGCGCTGCAGGATGCCGTAGTAGTAAAGGATCGTCGTTGCCGCCGAGACGAAGATGATCGTGGGCAGCACCTTGAAGGCGAAGAAGTGGTCGGTGAACTTCTCGCCGAACACGAAGCTCGCGCCGGCGTCCGAGAAATCCAGGAACTTCTTCGCGAGGTTGCCGACGAAGCTGAACGCGTCGTACCCCCACGGCGTCCGGATCACGATCACCGCGAGCGCGGCCTGCAGGCCAAGCCCCCACAGCACCGTCCGCCAGCGCACGCCCTTGCGGTTGTTCGAGAACAGGTAGGCGACGCCTACGAAAACCACGAGGCCGAGCGCCGAGATCGCACGTTCCATCTACCCTCCTGCCGCTTTGGACGACACCGCGTATCATACCCCCATGCTGCGCATGAACCGCGAGCTGTTCGAGCGCGTCGTGGCCGAGGCGCTCGACGGCCTGCCCGAGGAGACGGCCTCGTTCCTCGACAACATCGCCGTCGTCGTCGAGGACGACCCCACCGACGAGGAGCTCCGCGACATCGGCCTCGACCCCGAGACGGAGACCCTGTTCGGCCTCTACCAGGGGATGGCGCTCCCCGACCGCGGCGGCAGTTACGGCAACGTCCTCCCCGACCGCATCGTGATCTACCGCCGGCCGCTGATCGAGCACTGCGGCGACCGGGCGGAACTGATCCGCGAGATCCAGGACACCGTCGTCCACGAGGTCGGCCACTACTTCGGCCTCGACGAAGAGGACCTCCCCTAGTCGACCGGCGACCGGGAGGAGCGGCGCGCGGGCCTGAGAGCTGCACGCCTGGAACGGCCGGAACCTGACGACGGCCGGCGGGTTACCCGCGACGCGGGGAATCTGGCAGAATGCGTCCCTGCGGCAACGGCTCCCAACGCCGGAGCCGGAGCGTCCGTAGGCGGATGGGAGGCGGTACCTTGAGCAAGGAGCATTTGGTCCAACGCGACAGCGAGGGCGCGGCGACGAACGTCGGGTTGCGCCCCGTCGAGAGCATCACCCCGCCGCTGATCCTGGAGGCGCTCAAAGGCGGCGTCCTCGGGCAGGACGACGCGCTCCGCTTCGTGTCGGTGGCGATCTACAAGCACACGACGGGCAAGGTGCCCGGCAACATCATCCTGATCGGCAACTCCGGCACCGGCAAGACCACGATCATGAACAACATCCAGCGGCTCTACGACGAGTTGCCGGAGTACGTTCCGTTCCGGGCGATGGCGCTCATCAACGCCAACCTGCTGGTGGACTCGGACCGCATGGAGTTCCGTCCGGAGCGGCTGTTGGCAGCGGTCGAGCAGCGGGCGCGGTCGGTGATCGGCCACCCCCCGACCGCCGCCGAGCTGAAGGAGACGATGGAGCGCGCCACGATCTGCGTCGACGAGATCGACAAGATGTCCTCGATCCTCGCCGGAAAGCCGAACGCCATCGGCGTCGCGCTGCAGCAGGGCATTTTGACGCTGATGGAGGGCGAGAGGATCCCGATCAAGACGCACGTGATGGTGGACGGCGAGGACAGGTCGGCGACCATCGAGATCGACACCAAAGGCATGATGTTCATCTGCGGCGGCGCGTTCGAGGGGCTCTACGACCAGGTGTTCTCCCGCGTCACCAACCCCGGCAGCGGCGAGAGCCTGCGCTCGGTGGCGGTTCGCAGCGCGGACGGCCAGGTCACGATCGAGGTGCGCTTCTCGCTCGCCGACTACTTCAAGATCGAGGACCTGTTCACCTACGGCATGGTCCCCCAGTTCATCGCGCGCCTCGACAACACCGTCCTGCTCGCCGATCTCGGCGTCGACTCCCTCAAGCAGATCCTCCTGTCGGCCTACGACTCCCCGTTCGTTCGCTCCCGCCGCTACCTCGCGGTCATGGGGATCGACCTCGAGATCGAGGACCTCGCGGCGTCGATCGTCGCCGAGCAGGCGGAGAAGCACTCCCGCACCGGCGCCCGCGCGCTCCGCGCGATCTTCTCCAAGATCATCAACGCGATCGAGTTCGACCCCTGGAGCAACGGCGCGCTCGAGGTTGCGCGCAACGGGCGCCAGCGGCTCGTCGTCACGGCCCCGATGGTGCGCCGCTCGTTGGGCCTGGGGTAGCCGGCCCGCTTTCGCTCCTGTTGTCACCCGTCCCCGCCCACGCTATGCTTGCCGACAGGAGCCCGGCTCGGGTCCGGCTCCGGGGCGACCGCGACGGACCGGCGGTATCCGGGTCCGGCGCGACTGCCTCGAGCACGAGTGCAACGGTGTCCGCACACGACACCTGGGAGGGTGCAGCGTGGACGCGATCCTGACCGAGGCGGTGCAGCGCGGAAACCTGCAGGAGGTGCAGGGGCTTCTCAAGGGCGGGATCGACCTGCGGGACCGCGACGACGAGGGCAGCACCCTCCTCATGATCGCCGCGGCCGCCGGCCAGCTCTCGATCGTGAAACTGCTCGTCGAGTCCGGGGCCGAGATCGACGCGCGCAACAACGTCGGGATGTCGCCGCTCCTGCTCGCGACGGCGATGCGCAACCAGGACATCGTCAGGTTCCTCGCCCAGCGCGGCGCCAACATCAACGCCGCCGACGACGAGGGGCACACCGCCTTGATGATCGCGGCGCGCACCGGCGCGGCCCCGATCGTCGACTGTCTGCTCGCCAGCGGCGCCAACCCCAACGCGGCCAACCGCTGGGGGACGACGGCTCTGATGCAGGCGGCCCGCTCCTGGAACATCGCGGCCGCGAAGTCGCTGCTCACCGCCGGCGCGGACGCGACGACGACCGACGTCCTCGGCAAACGCGCCCTTTCGTACGCGAAGGAGAAGGGACCCCCGCCTCCGTTCCTCACCCGCCTCCTCAAGGGTGAAGCGGCCGGCAAGGGCGAGCCCCCCGCCTCCCGCGACACCGCCAAGCCCTGGTGGCGCTTCTGGGAGCGGTGACCGGAGGCTGAAGCGGCCTTCGGGAGTCCGAGCGGCCTGGCCCGGCGCCGGCGCGTCTGGGCGAGGGCGGCGCCTCAGTCGTCCAGGTCGGCGGACGCGGCCGGGAGGGGCGCCTCGGGCATGAGGCTGCGGACTCCCAGCTCGTGCACCAGGCGGCCGCCGTTGTGCGCCGTGTTGGCGAGCACGATGGCGCCGGCGCCGTACACCCCGAGGAACAGGAGCGCCAGCACCGTCATCGGGACCCTCGCGAGCTGGCGCTTGAGGAGCGCGGGCCCCGCGAGCAACCCCGCGAAGACGATCGTCAGCACCGTGAACGTGAGCCTGACGCGTTCGGCCAGCTCCTCGTGGTGTTGGAGGACCTGGTTCACCACGGGAGTGCGGTCAGCCAACTTGCCCGCCGCCTCGCCGGTCGACACGGCCACGTAGCTCGCGGCGGTGCCCAGCACCATGAGGACCAGCGCCGACGTCATGAACAGCCGCGCGTGACGGCCGATCACGAGGCCGAGCACGATGAACACCGGGGCGACCAACAGCAAGGCGATCGGGAAGTGGACGATCAGCGGGTGCAGGCCGTCCCACGCGGGGATGGGGGGAAGCTCGAACATGGGTTTGACCTCCTGGACAGCATCGCAGCGGCCGCCCGCCGGACGGCAGGCCCGGCGGACGGCCGGTTGACGACAGGGGCGCGGATACCCTCGCCCGTCAGCTCACCTGGATGTACTTGTCCTTCCCGTTGAAGCACACGGGGCACTTCTCGAAGTTCATCTGGGGCGTGGTGTTGCCGCATACCGTACAGACGAAGTAGGGCTTGGCCTGGCTCCCCTTCAGAGCCCCGAGGTTGGCCAGCGCGGCGGTGTAGAGCGTGGCGTGCTCGGCCTCGGCGCTCTTGGCGAAGTTGAAGGTCTCGATGGCGTCGCGCAGACCCTCCTTGCGGGCCTGCACCAGGAACTCCGGGTACATGGTGTCGCGTTCGTACGACTCGCCCTTGATCGCGGCTTCGAGGTTCTCCTTCGTCGACTTCACGTCGGGCGCCTGGATGTCGGCCTTGGGAACGCCGCCGAGCTTCTTGATCACCGTGGCGTGGTTGGCGGCGTGGATCTCCTCCGCGCGCGCGGCCGCGCGGAACAGGCTGGCGACCTCGCCGTAGCCCTCTTCGCCGGCCTTCGTGGCGAACGCGAGATAGCGGGCGTGGGCGTTGCTCTCGCCGTTGAACGCGGCGTTCAGGTTGTCCAGGGTCTTGCCCGTGGCGGCTGCGGCGGCCTCGCCGCCGGGCAGGCCGAACCCGACCACGGCGATCGCGGCAACGAACAGGGCCAACGCGGCGGGACGGATGAAACGGGGTGTCGTCATCGGTCTATCCTCCTCTTTCCTTCGGTCGTGGGGCCGCTCGATCGGCCCCTGCCCTCGCCGAAGCAAACCGGATGCCATGTCCAAGGGAACGCCTTAACTCCTTTTTTACCGTCAGCTTAGGAAAATTCGCCCAACCGTCGAGCAGGGCGCCCGTCAAGATCTCTGAACGTCCTGGACGCTCGTCGTCAAGAGCTTTGTACGGGCGGGCTCAGCGCGGTGGCGTGCCCCTCGCCCTGCCCTTCAGCTTGTAGGCGAGGTGGCTGCGGGAGACGCCGAGACGGCGAGCCGCCTCGGCCTGCACACCGCCGGCCGCGGTCAGCGCCCGGCGGATGAGGGCGGCTTCCACGGTTTCCATGGTGGACGGCAGGTCCAGAGGATCGGGGAGCCCGGCGACGAGCCGCTCGACGCCGGCCGCCTCCTGCCCCGGCCCGCTCGCGCCCGGCGCCGCACCCGCGGCCGTCAGCGGCATGTCCTCCGCTTCGATGCGCGGCCCGACGGCGAGAATCGCGGCCCTCTCGATCAGGTTGCGCAGCTCGCGGATGTTGCCGGGGAAGTCGTAGGCGAGCAGTTTGGCCTTCACCTCCGGCGACACGGCGCGGGGCGCCGCCTTGAGGTCGCGGGCGACGAGCGCGAGGAAGTGGTCGACGAGGCTCCCGAGGTCGCTCCGGCGCGAGCGGAGCGGCGGCACCGCGATCGGCACCACCGCCAGGCGGTAGTAGAGGTCCTCGCGGAAAAGGCCGTCGCGGACGCGCTGCTCCAGGTCGCGGTTGGTCGCGGCGATGATCCGCACGTCCACGTGCCGCGGGGCCGTCGAGCCGACGCGCACCACCTCGCCGTTCATCAGGACGCGCAGCAGCTTGGCCTGCAGCGGGAGGGGCATCTCCCCGGCCTCGTCGAGGAAGAGCGTCCCGAGGTGAGCGGCTTCGAAGACGCCCTGCCGGGGCCGGTCGGCGCCGGTGAACGCGCCGCGTTCGTGCCCGAACAGCTCGCTCTCCAGCAGCGTCTCCGGGAAGCCGGCGCAGTTGACCGCCACGAACGCGCGCCCGGCTCGGGCGCTCGCCGCGTGGATCGCGCGGGCCACCAGCTCCTTGCCCGTTCCGGTCTCACCGCTGATCAGCACCGTGGCGTTCGTCGGCGCCACCCGGGCGATGAGCCCGCGCAGCCTGGCCATCTCGGGGCTGCCGCCCACCAGCTCCTCCGACCCGGTGAGGCGGCGGACCTGGCCGCGCAGCCGCTCGTTCTCTCGCAGCAGCTCCGTGCGCTCGCACGCCCGGTTGACGACGGCCCGCACCGCTTCGGGGACGAACGGCTTCGGAACCACGTCGAACGCGCCCTGCCGCATCGCGTCCACCGCGAGCTCGACGGTGGCGTAGGCGGTGACCAGGACCACCGGCACCGTCGGGTCGACCTCGCGGCACGAGGCGAGCAGCGAGAGGCCGTCGCCGTCGGGCATGCGCTGGTCGGTCACGACGAGGTCGAACGGCGAGGCCGCGAACGCGCGGCGGGCCTCGACGACGCCGGCGGCCTCGACGACCTCGTGGCCGTCGCTCTGCAGGATGGCGCCGAGGATCCGGCGCATGTTGGGCTCGTCGTCGACCACGAGAAGGCGCGGCACCGTCCTATCCCTCCGCGACGACCGCGGCGTCGGCGGGGATGGTGAGCGCCAGCCGCACGCGATCGGGGTCGTTGACCTCGAGGACGAGGTCGCCGCCGTGGCCGCGGGCGATGGCGCGCGAGATCGCGAGGCCGAGGCCGGAGCCGCGCGGCTTCGTCGTGAAGAACGGCTCGAACAGTTTCGGCACCACCTCCTCCGGGATCGCCGGGCCGCTGTTCTCGACGGTGAGCTCGACGCCACCGCCCGGCGCCGGCCGCGCGGCGATCGTAATCCGCCCACCGGCGGGCGTGGCGTCGCACGCGTTCACGACCAGGTTCAGGAGCGCCTGGTGGAGCTGGAACGGGTCGAACGTCCCCATCAGGTCCTCGGCGCACTCCACCGCCAGCACAAGCCCCGCCTGCGTCAGCCGGGCCTGCGCCAGGCTGGCGACGTACCCCACCGCCGTCGCGACGGCCGTGCGGCGCTTCTCCGGCTTCCTCTGCCGCGCGTACAGGAGGAAGTCGCCGGTCAACGCCTCCAGGCGGCGGGCCTCGGCGCCAGCGACCTCCCGCCACTCCTCCCTCCGCGCCGGATCGGCGCTCGCGTCCTTGGCCAACTCCAGCGAGCTCACGATCATCGCGACCGGGTTGCGCACCTCGTGCGCGATCGCGCTCGCGAACCGTCCGACCGCGGCCAGCTTCTCTTCGGAGACCAGCCGGTCGCGGGCGCGCTCGAGCTCGGCCAGGGAGTCGCGCAGCCTCCCCTGCTCCCGCCGCAACCGGCCCACCAGCAGCGCCACGACCGGGGCCACGACCCCGTAGACCAGCACGACGTTGGTCGCCTCGAAGTACTCCGTCGTCCCCATGGGGAGGTGGCGCCGGTAGTAGATCCAGACCTCGAGGAACGTGAGGCTCGTGGTCGCGGCGACGACCACCGCGATGCCCATGGCGCCGTACCGGAACGAGGCGGCGATCACGGGGATCACCATCAGCACGACGTAGTGGGTTTCCTCCTTGCCGCCGAGCAACGCGATCGCGAACGCGAACGCGATGTTCACCCAGATCGAGACGCCCGCGTAGGCCCGCAGCGCCCGGCTGTCGGGCGGGGCCTGGCCGCCGTTGAGCCACGCGAGCTCGAGCGTCTGCATGAGGAACCGCCCCATCAGCAACGCGAAGAAACCGCGGCTCGGCGGACCCAGCGCCGGCCCGAACAGGACGTGGACCACGGCGATCGCGGTGAGCAGTCCGAGGTTCAACAGGACCAGGATCGACTCCTGGTCGCGCAGCGTCTTCGCATCTTCTCGGGTCGCGAGCTGGGTCGAGGAAGGGTCCAGGGACATCTCAGGCTCGCCTCGAGTCTACCATCGGCGGCCACCCGGCGGGCGCCGGCTAATCGTAGCGCACGCCTTCGATCGGGTTGCTCGCCGCCGGCGGCGGCTCCGGCTAGATCCCGACGCCGGGGTGCTCGAGGTCCCCGGGAGGCGCCTCCCGGCTCTCGCGCGAGAGCGACAGCAGCAGGAACATCGCCGCGAGCACCAGGTACGCGAGTGTGAACTGGTAGGGGATCGCCCGTTGCAGCGGGCTCGCGAGCGACCAGGGCAGGTACATGTTGCCGTCCGGCGACGCCGAGTGGATGACGCCGAAGAACGAGAACAGCGCCAGGATCCCCAGGTACAGCGCCGAGCGCTTGAGGCGGCGGTCGATCAGCTCGGCGAGGAACGCCCCCCAGAGCATCGCAGTGAGGATGAAGCCGTTGCCGAGCGCGACGGTCACCAGCGCCTCGGGCAGCTCCTTGCTCGCGGCCGCGAGCAGCTGCACGAACCTGTCGGGCGGGATGAACGTGCCGTACTTGATCGCGAGCAGGCGCGCCACGGTCGGGAAGTACGCGAACGCCACCGCGGGCGCGTGGCGCGCCGGGCACGCGAGGAACGCCTGCACCATGATGTCGAGCGCGACGAAGATCAGGATCGGGGCGAGCACGCCGCGCGGGATCAGCTCGACGATGTAGCCGACGTAGCCGAGGATGCCGCCGAGGCCGATGAAGGCGCCGGTGAGCACGGTGTAGCCGGCGCGCGCCCCCATCCCCTTGTACGCCGGCTGGCCGATGTATGGCGTCGACTGCGCGACGCCGCCGCACACGCCGGCCACGAGCGTCGCAATCGCCTCGGTCAGCAGGATGTCGCGCGTCTTGAAGTCGTCGCCGGCCACGCGCGCGCTCTCGGTGACGTTGATGCCGCCGACCACGGTCAGCAGCGCGAACGGCGCCGCCAGCGGCAGGTACTTCAGCGCCGCCACGAACCCCTTGACGAACAGCAGCGTCGGGACCGGGAAACCGAGGTGGAGATCGGGGGACGGGAGCGGCTTGTAGACGCCGCCGACCCAGCCGTGCGGCCCGAGCAGGTAGTAGAGCGCGGTGCCGATGGCGATCGCCGCCAGCA
>SCRJ01000006.1 GCA_004298115.1 Acidobacteriota bacterium | reverse complement strand
GGTATCGCGCTTGAGCAGGGCGATGGTGTAGCTGGCCTGGGTCGTCCCGGGGTTGTGAACCTCGAGATCCGTGCGCCAGTTGGTCCCCAACGCACCCGTCGAGTGCGCCCCCGTCGGAATCGCGTACGAGGGCTGCCCGGCCGCCAACGCGCCGGCCCGGTCGGAGAGGGGCGCGACGCTGCGACCGTCGGGGTCCGCCGACTCGCTGCCCGCCCGGGTGAGGTAGAGGGCGAGGATGGCGACGACGATCAGGAGGGTGGGCGCCAGGCGCCCGGATTGGAGGTGTCTGATGCTCTTGAGGGTCACGGTCGCCTCCCTGTCTCAGTCGGATCGTGCTCCAATCTACAGGGCAACTTTGGAAATTGCAACGATTTTGAGGATGTCCCATTACGGCCGTGCTCGGCAATGCGTACGGGCGAACGCCAGGTGCCGGGCCGGCGGCGAGGGCGAGGCTCTCATGCCTGTCCATTGGTGAGGGCACGGCTGTTGCCAAAGCACGATTGTTGCGTCTCTTCAACGCGCGGGGGACGGTGGGCCGTCCCGGATGCGCGGTTCCGGCCCGGACGCTCGATTCGCCCCCGCGGCGGGGCGGCGAGGACGGGGGAGGGGCGGGGGGAGTGGCGGTCCGGCTGGTCCTGAACCGGGTGGCGTCCGCCGGGGTGCCGGCGGCGGCGACCTCGCCGTCGCCGTTGCGACTATGTCGAGATCTGCATACGGCCGTGGATGGCGGCGGCCTCGGCCACCATCTCGCGGAGCGCCTCCCGAACAGGCTTGATCTCACGGATCAGGCCGATGCCCTGCGAGCACGACACCGTGCCCGCGTCCAGCTCGCCCGTTTCGTACATCCGTCGCGCCGCGTCGCCGGACACCAGCGGATAGAGCTCCTCGATGCCGCCATGGCGCGCCTCGATCTCGGCCGCCTGGCGTGCGGGACCGTTCATCCAGACGCGGTGGGCAAACCCGACCGACCGCATCACCACGTCGGTGTCGAGCTCCGTCGCCGCCAGCAACGCCGTCTTCAAGTTCGGGTGGATCGGGCACTCGTCCGTCAGCAGCAACCGTGTGCCCACGATCGCACCCGCGGCACCCAGGCTCAACACCGCCAGCAACGTGCGGCCGTCCACCACGCCGCCGCCTCCGATCACCGGAACCTTCACCGCATCCACCGTCGACGGCACCAGCACGAGGGTGGTGATGTTCAGGTTGCCGGTGGCGCCTCCGTTCTCGAAGCCGACCACCGTGACCGCGTCCGCCCCCATCTTTTCGGCCTTCTGCGCGTAGCGCACGCCCACGCACTTGTGCAGCCACGTCATGCCGTGCTGCTTGATGCGCGCCACCAGGTCCTCCGGGGGCGAGAACCCGGAGGTCTCGACGATGGGCACGCCCTCCTGGGCCATGATGTCGATGTACCTGATGTTGTCGAGCTTCTTCATCATGGGGAAAAGGTTGATGTTCACCGCGAACGGCTTGTCGGTCGTCTTCCTGACCGCTCTGATGTCGTCGCGGAAGAGTCTCTCGTCCTGGTAGACGGCCGACGCGATGATCCCGAGCGCGCCGGCGTTCGCGATCGCCGCCACGAACGGCGCGGTCGACAGGTCCATCATCGTGCCTCCCAGGATGGGAAGCTCGATGCCCAGCAACTCGGTCAACCTGGTCTGGAACAAGGCCCCTCCTCCCGGCGACCGCAGGCGCGCCTCGCGCGGGCTACAGCTTGACGAGCTCGACCCGGCGGTTCTTGGCGCGTCCCTCCTCGGTGGCGTTCGTCGCGACCGGTGCGAACGGGCCGTTGCCGAACGGCCGCAGGCGCGCCGCCGCGACGCCGTGGCCGGAGACCAGGGCCTCGATGACGGCCTGGGCCCGCTCCTGCGAGAGCTTGAGGTTGCTCTCGACCCCGCCCGTGCCGTCGGTGTGTCCGACCACGAACAACTTGAGCCCGGGGTCGGCCTGCAGCAGCTTCGCGATCTCGCCGATCGCCTGCGCCGACTCGGCCTTGATCTCGGCCTTGTTGGTGTCGAAGTAGATGCCGTACACCGCCGCGTGCCCGGTCGTGTTGAGGTCGTTCGCGAACGCCTTGGCGTCGGCCACGATGTCCTGCGCCATCGCGGCGCGCTCGACGATGGCGAGGCCGTACTTACCGGTGAACTCGGCCGTCAGGTCCACCCAGATCTCCTTGCCCTCGGCGTTCAGGCGGAACGTCTCGCGCCCCTTGTCGGCGAATACGGAGGCGCCCCCCGCCCTGGCCACGGCGGCCTCGAAGTTGCGGAGGATCTGCAGCTCGCTCGGCTTGGACGTCGCGGTCGCCTGCGGGTAGTAGCTGATCGTCCACAGCCGGCCCTCGACGCGCTCCTTCTTCCCCTTGCCGAGGATGAAGTCGTGCGCGTCGAACTCCTTCGCGGAGCAGTGATGGATCCAGTACGTCGGCATTCGGGTGAAGAGCGGATGGTCCTTGCACCCGGCCGTGTCCTTCTGCAGCGGGGGGGCTGCGGCGTGAGCCGCGACCGAAAGCAGGATCGAGGCGAGCACAGCGGCGGTTCTCATGGGTGGTCTCCTTGGCGGCGCGGCCGGCGCCGTCACCGAACTGACGGATCAAACTCCCGCGGGCGTTCCGGAGCCGGCAACGGCCGGGGTCTCAGGACTGCGGTACGGATGCGAGAAGTTCGACACTGTAAGCCAGTTTATGGCTACTCGTGCAACTGTCAAGGGCGCGAGCCCAGGCCGGCGCGGGGCCGTGCGTTCGGGCCCGCCGGACGCTCGCGGTCAGCTCGCCTTCGCGCGCGTCGCGTCGAGGACCCGGGCGAGGTACTGGCCGGTGTAGCTCCTCTGGACGCGGGCGACCTCCTCCGGGGTGCCGGCGGCGACGACCTCGCCCCCGCCGTCGCCGCCTTCGGGACCGAGGTCGATCACCCAGTCGGCCGTCTTGATGACGTCGAGGTGGTGCTCGATGACGACGACGGTGTTGCCGCGCTCGACGAGCGTGTGGAGGACCGAGAGCAGCTTCTTCGTGTCGTCGAAGTGCAGGCCGGTCGTGGGCTCGTCGAGGATGTACAGGGTGGTGCCGGTGGCGCGGCGGGCGAGCTCGCGGGAGAGCTTGATGCGCTGCGCCTCGCCGCCGGAGAGCGTGGTCGCGGACTGGCCGAGGGTGATGTAGCCGAGCCCGACCGCGACGATCGTGTCGAGGACGCGGGCGATCTTGGGGTGGGCGGCGAACAGCTCGCGCGCCTGCTCGACGGTGAGGTCGAGGACCTCGGCGATGTTGAGGCCCTTGTAGCGGACCTCGAGCGTCTCGCGCCCGTAGCGCCGGCCCTTGCACACCTCGCACGTGACGTAGACGTCGGGGAGGAAGTGCATCTCGATCTTGATCTGCCCGTCGCCTCCGCACGCCTCGCAGCGCCCGCCGCGCACGTTGAACGAGAAGCGGCCGGGCTTGTAACCGCGCGAGCGCGCCTCGGGGGTCATCGCGAACAGCTCGCGGATCGGGTCGAACACCTTGGTGTAGGTGGCGGGGTTGGAGCGCGGCGTGCGTCCGATCGGCGCCTGGTCGATGTCCACGACCTTGTCGATGAACGCGACCCCCTCGACGCGGGTGTGGGCCCCGGGGCGGTCGAGGGCGCGGTACAGCGAGCGGGCGCACGCCTTGTAGAGGATCTCGTTGATGAGAGTCGATTTCCCGGAGCCGGAAACGCCGGTCACGCAGGTGAAGGTGGCCAAAGGGAACGCGACGTCGATCCCCTTGAGGTTGTGCTCCCGGGCGCCGCGGACGACGAGTTGCTTCCCGTTGCCGCCGCGCCGCGCGGCCGGGACCTCGATCGTCAGCTTGCCGGCGAGGTACCGGCCGGTGAGAGAACGCTTCGACGCGATGATCCTGGCCGGCGGCCCCTCGGCGACGACCTCGCCGCCGTGCACGCCGGCGCCGAGGCCGAGGTCCACGATCCAGTCGGCCTCGCGCATCGTCTCCTCGTCGTGCTCGACCACGAGCACGGTGTTGCCGAGGTCGCGCATCCCCTGCAGCGTCTCGAGCAGCTTGCGGTTGTCGCGCTGGTGCAGGCCGATCGACGGCTCGTCGAGGACGTAGAGCACCCCCATCAGCTTGGAGCCGATCTGGGTGGCGAGGCGGATGCGCTGGGACTCGCCGCCGGACAGCGTTCCCGACGCGCGCGCGAGGGTGAGGTAGTCGAGCCCGACCGACGCCATGAAGCCGAGTCGGTCGGAGATCTCCTTCAGGATCTTGGCGGCGATCGTCTGCTCGCGAGGGGTGAGGACGAGCGCCGCGAACCACCGCACCGCGTCCTTGACCGGGAGCTGGACGACGTCGTGAATGGTGCGATCCGCGATGCGCACCGCGAGCGCCTCGCGCCGCAGGCGCTTGCCGCCGCAGGCGGCACACGGGCGCATCGACATGAACCGCTCGATCTCGGAGCGCGTCTCGGCCGAGCCGGTCTCGCGGTGGCGGCGCTCGAGGTTGGGGATGAGGCCCTCGAACCGCCCGCGGTACTCCCAGCGCGAGCGCTCGCCGACGAAGGCGAAGTTGAGCTCGCTCTCGGTCCCGTACAGGACCGCCTGCCGGACCTTCTCCGTCAGGGAGCGCCATGGCTTGCGCAGCGAGAACCCCATCGCATCGGCGAGCGTCTGGAGCTGGCGCCAGCGGAACGAGCGCCGGCCCTCCTGGACGCCGACGATGGCGCCCGCGGCGAGCGACCGTTCGGGATCGGCGATCAGCTTGTCGGGGTCGACCTCCTGGACGACGCCGAGGCCGGTGCAGGTCGGGCACGCGCCCTGCGGCGAGTTGAACGAGAACAGGCGCGGCGACAGCTCGGCCAGGGCGAAGCCGCACTTGGGGCACGAGTGCCTGGAGGCGAGGACGAACTCCTCGCCCTGAGCGGGCGCGACGCGGAGGACGCCGTCGCCGACCTTGAGGGCGGTCTCGATCGAGTCGGCCAAGCGGTTGCCGAGGTCGGGGCGCGCCTCGAGGCGGTCGATCACCACCTCGACGGTGTGCTTCTTCTTCTTGTCCAGCTCGGGCGGGCTGGCCGCGTCCACCAGCGTGCCGTCGACGCGGGCGCGCACGAACCCCTCGCGCACCATCTGCTCGAACAGCTTGCGGTGCTCCCCCTTGCGGTTCTGGGCCAGCGGCGCGAGGAGGAGGAACCGCGTCCCGACGGGCAGCGCCAGGATGCGGTCCGCCATTTGCTGCGTGGTCTGCCCCTGGATCGGGATGCCGCAGTCGGGGCAGAACGCCTGGCCGATCGAGGCGAACAGGAGGCGCAAATAGTCGTAGATCTCGGTGACGGTGGCGACCGTGGAGCGCGGGTTCTTCGAGGTCGTCTTCTGCTCGATCGAGATCGCCGGGGAGAGCCCCTCGATCGTATCCACGTCGGGCTTGTCCATCTGCTCGAGGAACTGGCGCGCGTACGCCGACAACGACTCGACGTAGCGGCGCTGCCCCTCGGCGAAGAGGGTGTCGAACGCGAGGGTCGACTTACCCGAACCCGACACCCCGGTGATCACCACGAGGCGGTTGCGCGGAATGTCGAGGTCGACGTTCTTGAGGTTGTGCTCGCGGGCGCCGCGGATGGCGATCGTCTCTCGCATCGTGCTCTCAAACCCCGCGGGCGGCGGGGGTGTTCCCGGGCCCGCGAAGCGGCGGCGGCCCGGAACTCGTAATTGTAGCCGCAATCTCTCCCGCGGGCGAGAAGGGTAGGTGTCGCCGGGAGCGCCGTCGCGGCCTCTCAGAGCGAAAACGTCGTGCGGTTGCGCCCCGCCCGCTTGCTCTCGTACATCGCGGCGTCGGCGCGCTTGACCACGGCCGCCGGGTCGTCCCCGGGGCGCGCCAGCGTGGCCCCGACCGAGACGGTGACGGCGACGTCGCCGCCCCCGGTCGGGGCGGCCGAGCCCGCGACGAGCAGGCGGAAGCGCTCGGCGAGCAACCGCAGCTTCGCCTCGTCCACGTTGACGGCCACCACCAGGAACTCCTCGCCCCCCCAGCGGCCGACGAGGTCGAACGAGCGGGCGTTGCCGGCCAGGGTGCGGGCGACGGTGGCGAGAACCCGGTCGCCGACGTCGTGTCCGTGGCCGTCGTTGACGGTCTTGAAGCCGTCGATGTCGAGGAAGAGGACGCCGAACGGCCACCCGTAGCGCCCCAACTCCTCGAGCTTGGCGCGCAGCGTGATCTCGGTGAACGCGCGGTTGGCGACGCCGGTCAGGGCGTCGATGTAGGCCGCGGCCCGCAACTCCTCGATGCGCTGCAGCGCCGCCATCCCGGCCGTGTTGTCGGTGAAGGTCTCGACGGCGCCGGTGACCCTGCCGTCGCGATCCCGAACCGGGGCGACGCGTACCTGGACCGGAACCCGGTGGCCGTCCTTGTGGTGGAGGAAGAGCTCCGCCTCGTGGGGCTCGCCGTCAACGAGGACGACAGCGAGTGGGCAGCCGTGCTGGCAGAGGCGCGTCCCCGCTGCATCCACGTGCATGAGGATCTCGTCGAAACAGAACGATCCGACGACGTCGCCGGCCGCATAGCCGGAGATCCGCTCGGCGCTCTTGTTCCAGTAGGTGATGCGCCGCTCGGTGTCGACGAAGTAGACGCCGTCGTGGAAGTTGTCGAGAAGCGTGCGGAAGAACTCCGGGGTCGCGGCCATGGCATGCTCCGGCATGAGGGTGGCCTACGTTCCCGCGCCCACGACGACGCGCAGGCCGGTGTAGGCGGGTGCCGGTGCTCCCTGCGCACGTGGGTCGGTGGAGCGGTCGGCGCTGGGGCCGACGGCGACGCCGGTGCCGCCGCTCGCCGTCGCCCACTCGGCGGCGTTGCCGTCCAGGTCGAACACCGGGTCGTCCCCGGTCCCGGGCAGCGAGCCGGTGGTGAGCAGCAGCGGCGCCGGGCCCGGGAGGGGCTCGAGCGCCGCGATGATGCGGTCCCGGTCGTCGGGGTTGGGCGTGTACCCGGCCCAGCGGTCGAGGGTGTTGCCGCCGTGCCCGGCGGCGGCCGCCAGCCGCTTCGCCTCCTCGGCGGTGGGCAGGCGGAACGGGCGCCCGGTGCGGGACGCGAGCCAAGCCGCGTAGGCGCCGGCACGCGCGAAGGTGAGTCCGGTGATCGGTAGGTCGGCCGTCGCCGCGGTCACCTCGGTCGTCGGGTCGTACGCCGCGTACTGCGCCCTCGTGACCTCGAAGCGGCCCACCTCGAGCCCCGCGAAGCGCACGGTCTCGGGGACCAACACGCCGTGCTCCTCGCGCCCGACGCGCCCGCGGTTGCGGGCCGCGCCGGCGCGCTGCAGCAGCGCGGCGAGAAGGGAGCCCTCCTTGACGGTGGCGGCGCCGGCCCGGGGGTGGCCGAAGAGGTAACGGTCGAACCAGGCGAGGTCCTCGTCGAGCTTGCGGCGTTGGTGCGCGATCGCGCGCAGCGAGTGTGGCTCGCCCGGGAACGTGAGGAAGCGCACCGGCGCCTTGCCGATCTGCTGCAGCGCCCGGAACAGCGACCACGACTGGTGCGGCGGCACGTTGCGGTCGTCGGTGCCGGTGAAGACGATCGTCGGCGTCGTCACGTTCCCGAGCTTGAAGAACGGCGACTTGGCCATGTAGACCTTTGGCACCTCCCACGGCGTCCCGCCGAAGTAGTAGTTGTCGAACGAGGCGCCGAAATCGACGTTCGCCCAGTCGGAGAACCACTCGACGTCGGCGGCGCCGACCGACGCCGCCTTGAACCGGTTGGTCGCGGTGATGAGGGCGGCGGTGAGGATGCCGCCGTTGCTCCACCCGGTCGAGCCGAGCCTGGCGGGGTCGACGAGGCCGCGGCGGATCAACTCGTCGACGCCGCTCTCGATGTCGGGGATCTCGAGCTCGTAGTAGTGGCCGGCGATCGACTCGACCCAGTCGAGGCCGTAATCGGAACTGCCGTGGTAGTTCACCTGCAGGACGAAAGCCCCGCGCTGGCGCCACAGCAGGATCGGCGCCGCCCAGCTCTGGCTCCACGCGTCGTGGTCGGCGCCGGCCGGCCCGCCGTGGATCACGAGCACCAGCGGCGCGCGTGTTCCCTCCCGCCACGCCAGAGGGTAGTGGAGGATCCCCTCGACCTCGTCGCCGCGCGCCCCCTTCCAGCGCACGACCTCGACCCGGCCGGTAGGCTTTTCCTGCCACCGGGCGTTGAGGTCGGTCAGCTTCCTCTCGCCGGAGATCCGCGTCCCGTCGAGGCGGGCGCCGTACCACTGCGGCGGAACGGTCGCCGTGGAATGGAGGTAGACGAGGCTGGCGCCGTCGCGGCCGAGCTCCAGCGCCTGCACCGCCGGGACATGGACGCCGCCGAGGTCGGCCCGCGCCCAGCCGCCGCCGGCGCGGGTGAGGCGAACCGGGCGGAACCGCACGCCGTCGGCGAGCAGCGCGAGCACGCCGCCCGGCGCGGGCGCGTAGGCCGGGCCGAGGCCGCGCGTCCAGGAGAGATCCACCTGCTCCGCCCGCCTCTCGGCGAGGTCGAAGTAGTACAGCTCGTTGATCGTGGCGGTGCGGTAGCGGGGGTCGCGGCTGTGCTGGTTGACGAAGTAGAACCCCTTGCCGTCAAAGGCCCAGCGGACGTCCTCGGGAAGGAGCTTGCCGTCCGCGAGCAGGCGCGTGGACGCGCCGGTGGCGAGGTCGACGAGGAACGTCTGCGGCGGCACGCGCTGGTCGTACTCGTACGAGAGGCTCTGCTGCGCCGTGATCACCGCGAGCGCGCCGTCGGGTGACACGGCGAGCGAGTCGATCCAATCGGTGTTGGCCGTCAGGCGCTCGGCGCCGCCGTCGAGCGCGACCCGGAAGAGGCGAACCGGCGGCTCGTGCGCGGCGTCGTCGACGGTGGTGGCGTCGTCCTTGGCCGCCTTGCGCTCGCGCTCCCACTCCGACGGAGACTCCTTGGCCGCGGCGACCAGGGTGCGGCCTCCGGTCCAGGCGAAGCGCAGGACGTCGCGGTCGAAACGGGTGAGGGGAAACGCCTCCCCGCCGGCGATCGGAATCGCCCAGAGCTGGCTCTTGCCGATCTCGCCGTCGTCCTTCCCTCCCGGCACCTTTCGCGTCGAGAGAAATGCGACCCGCGCGCCGTCCGGGGCGAACGCCGGCGCCGACACCGTGTCCTGCCCGCGGGTCATGGCGAACGAGGTCCCATCGGTCAGGCGCGTCAGCCAGAGGTTGGAGACCCGTTTCTCGGTGCCGTCCACCTTCTCGACGGTGGAACGTACCCAGGCGGCCACCGCGCCGTCCGGCGAGATCGTCCACCCCGATGCGGTCTC
This sequence comes from Acidobacteriota bacterium, assembly GCA_004298115.1. Lineage (GTDB taxonomy): Bacteria > Acidobacteriota > Thermoanaerobaculia > Thermoanaerobaculales > Thermoanaerobaculaceae > RBG-13-68-16. Next base: position 472 of record SCRJ01000006.1, on the reverse strand, counting down.
GGCCAGCAGGATGTCGTCCGCGGTCCACGCCTTCGGTGCGGGTGCGGCGGACAGCGGGCCCGCGGCGGCCGCCGTCGCCACGATCGCGAGGACGAGTGTGCGGAGCTGCCGGGTCGGGGCCATCGGTTGCCTCCCTTCCGCGATCGGCAGGGATGCCACCGGCCGCGGGAACGTCGTCCGGCAGGGTAGCAGGGCACGGCCGGCGAGCGAACCGGCGCGCCGGCGCCTCGGGTCACGTTCGGCGCAGGATCTCGGCGAACTCGCTCGGGTCGTTGTCGTCCTTGGCGCCGACGGCGGTCCCGCAGACGGAGCAGCGGTACTCGTACTTGTTGCCATCCGGCAGCACGAGCAGGAGGGTGCGGCGCACCGGGCGCGCCGCGCGGCAGCGGGGGCAGAACAGTTCCGCCGCCTCGAACTGGTCGAACTGGGAGCGCTTCTTCATCGCGGCAACTCTCTCCGGCTTCGGCCCGGC
>SCRJ01000035.1 GCA_004298115.1 Acidobacteriota bacterium | reverse complement strand
GCGCTGGGTACGGCGGCAGGCCGTTCGCCGGGTGGCTCCTCGCGGCCGCCGGGGTGGGAGGAGCGACCGCGGCTTTCCTGTGGCTGCCGGCGTTCGTTTCCCCGGCTCTGGCCGCCGTCCCCCTGTGGCCGCTCCAGATCGCGTTCACTCTGGCCTGGGCGGCGGCCCTCGCGGCGGCGCAGCTCCTCCGGGTGGAATGGAGGTAGGCGTGGCGCTGGAAGGAACCCTCCGCGACTTCTCCCTCTCGGACATCTTCCAGCTCATCGGGCTGCAGCGGAAGACCGGCGTCCTCACCCTGCGCTCCCGGGAGGACGTGGTGACCGTCTCGTTCCTCGACGGTAAGGTGGTGGGCGCCGACTCCCTCAACAAGCGGTTGGAGGACCGGCTCGGCCAGGTCCTCCTGAAGACCGGCGCCGTCACCAAGCCCGAGCTCGACTCGGCCTTGAAGAACCAGATGGAGACGCTCGAACGCCTCGGCCACATCCTCATCGCGCGCGCCATCATCTCGCGCGAGGAGCTCAAGAAGGCGTTCGAGCAGCAGATCCTCCAGATCATCTATCGCGTCTTCCGCTGGCAGGATGGCGACTATCACTTCTCGCAGGAGACCAGCGTCGACTACGACACGGAGCTCGTGACGGCGATGGGCCCGGAGAGCATCCTGATGGAAGGCGCCCGGATGCTCGACGAGTGGCCGATCATCGAGAAGGGCATCCCCCACCGCGGCCTCGTGTTCGTGGCGACGCCGGCCGCCCGCCAGACGGAGGTGAGCGCCGAGTTGGAGAGCGAGGAGATCGAGGCGTTCGACATCGACCTCGAACCGGTCCTCCCCCCGCCGACGGCATCCGGCCGGGTGCGCATTTCGGCCGTCGAGCGCGACGTCCTCGCGCTCCTCGACGGCCTCACCACCGTCGAAGAGGTCATCCGCTCCAGCCCGCACGGCGAGTTCGACACCTGCAAGGCGCTGTACACCCTCCTGACCCGCTCGCTGATCCGCGAAGCCACGCGCGACGAAGTCACCCGGGCCGCGCAGCGGGCAACCACCGCGGCCGCCCCGGACGCCGCCTGGCGTCCTCGCGTCCCCTGGCTCGCCTTCGTCCTCCTTCCCCTCCTCCTCGCGACGGTGTTCCTGGCCCCGCGCAACCCCGCCAACCCGCTGCTCGGGCCCGGCCCGAAGCTCATGCCGCGTCTGCGCACGGCCGCGTCATGGTCGAGGATGGCAGGGGTCTGGCGCGTGCTGCAGTCGCGCGCCCTGCTCATCGGCAGCTACCCGGAGACGCTGGCGGAACTGAGCCGTGAAGGGGTTCTCGCACCCGATCAACTCTTCGACCCATGGGGTTGGGCCTACCGCTACATCCTCCGCGAGCAATCGGTTCTCCTGGCCGGCAACAACGCCAACGGGGCACCTGATGCAAATCTTCTTTTTTCACAGCATCTTAAGGGAGATTCCGAGGATACGAACCCAGGCCCCGGAGCGACGCTGTTGGTACCTTGACAATCGCCGACTCAGGTCCGATAATGCCTGCGTGGTGTTGACCTGAGGAGGATTCAATCAATGTCAAAGATCGTGGGTATCGACCTCGGAACGACCAACTCCGTCGTGGCGGTCATGGAGGGTGGCAAGCCTGTCGTCATCGCCAACCAGGAGGGAAGCCGGACGACCCCGTCCGTGGTTGGCTTCGGTAAGAACGGCGAGCGCCCCGTCGGCCAGGTCGCCAAACGTCAGGCGATCACCAACCCCGACAAGACGGTGTTCTCGATCAAGCGCTTCATGGGCCGCCGCTATGACGAGGTGACGCAGGAGATCAAGATGTTCCCGTTTCACGTCGTGCGCGGTGAGAACGACATCGCGCGCGTGGACATCGACGGCAAGATCTACTCGCCGCCCGAGATCTCGGCGATGGTCCTGCAGAAGCTCAAGGCCGCTGCGGACGATTACCTGGGCGAGAAGGTCGAAAAGGCCGTGATCACGGTGCCGGCGTACTTCAACGACGCCCAGCGCCAGGCGACCAAGGACGCCGGCCAGATCGCCGGCCTCGAGGTCGTGCGCCTGGTCAACGAGCCCACCGCCGCCGCGCTCGCCTACGGCCTCGACAAGAAGAAGGACGAGACGATCGCGGTGTACGACTTCGGCGGCGGCACCTTCGACATTTCCATCCTCGAGGTCGGCGAGGGGGTCGTCGAGGTCAAGTCCACCAACGGCGACACCCACCTCGGCGGCGACGACCTCGATCAGCGCCTCATCGAGTGGCTGGTCGAGGAGTTCCGCCGCGACCAGGGGATCGACCTCTCCAAGGACCGGATGGCGTTGCAGCGTTTGAAGGAGGCGGCCGAGAAGGCCAAGTGCGAGCTCTCCACCACCCAGGAGACCGAGATCAACCTCCCGTTCATCACCGCCGACGCATCCGGTCCGAAGCACCTCAACATGCGCCTCTCCAGGGCCAAGTTCGAGCAGCTCGTCGAGGACATCATCCAGCGCACGGTGGCGCCGTGCCGCCAGGCGCTCAAGGACGCCGGCCTCGAACCCAAGGACATCGACGAGGCGGTTCTCGTCGGCGGCTCCACCAGGATCCCGCGCGTCCAGAAGCTGGTGCAGGACCTCTTCGGCAAGGAGCCTCACAAGGGCGTCAACCCCGATGAGGTCGTCGCCGTCGGCGCGGCGATTCAGGCGGGCGTGCTCGCGGGCGAGGTCCACGACCTCCTCCTCCTCGACGTCACGCCGCTGTCGCTCGGAGTCGAGACGCTCGGCTCGGTGACGGACGTCGTGATCCCGCGCAATACGACGATCCCGGCCCGCAAGTCCAAGGTGTACTCCACCGCCGACGACAACCAGACCCAGGTCGAGATCCACGTCCTCCAGGGCGAGCGTCCGATGGCGCACGACAACAGGACGCTCGGGCGGTTCCACCTCGTCGGGATCCCCCCGGCGCCCCGAGGCATCCCCCAGGTCGAGGTTACCTTCGACATCGACGCCAACGGCATCCTCCACGTCTCGGCCAAGGACCTCGGCACCGGCAAGGAGCAGAAGATCCAGATCACCGCTTCGTCGGGGATCAACGAGAGCGAGATCCAGAAGATGGTCCGCGAGGCGGAGCAGAACGCCGACGAGGATCGCAAGCGGCGCGAGGAGGTGGAGTCGCGGAACCGGCTCGACTCGCTCATCTACTCCACCGAGAAGCTGGTCAAGGACAACCAGGACAAGCTGCCCGAGGCCCAGAAGAAGGAAATCGAGTCGGCGATCGTCGAGGGCAGGAAGGCTCTCGAGACGGGCCAGAAGGAGGGCATGGACCAGGCGTACGAGACGCTGACGAAGGCGTCCCACCGCCTGGCGGAGGAGATCTACCGCACGGCGGCCCCCCCGGCCGGGGCCTCCACGGGCGAAGGACCCGCACCCGGAGGGGGACCGACGCCCCCGGCCGCCGAGGGAGACGTGGTCGATGCCGAGTATGTGGACGTGGAGTCCAAGCCGTCGAACTGAACTCCGACCCGCCGAGGCGGGCCGGATCCATCCCGAGCCCCGCCTTCGGGCGGGGCGAAGGGATCCCGTGGGGCGCGGGGGCCGTGGTTTTGCACCTCACGGACTACGGACGGAGGACTGATGGGTGATCTCGACTGGCGGGCGGTGCGCGAGTTGATGGCACTTGGCGCGCGCCTGCGCGAAGCGACCGAGCGCGCGCTCCTGCCGGCCTCTCCGGTTTCCGTCGGCGCCCCCGCCGCGTTCGAGCCGCCGCTGAACGTCTGGGAGAGCGACGGCGAGGTCATCGTCGAGGCCGAGCTTCCCGGCGCGCGCAGCAATGAGATCGACGTCCGCCTCGAAGGCGAGACCCTGGTCGTCGCGGGCGAGCTGCCCTCCGAGGGCGGCGTGGGCTCGGGGGCGTACCTGCGGGTCGAACGGCCGCGCGGCAGGTTCTACCGGGCCGTGCCCCTCCCGGCCGAGGTCTCGGGCGAGACCAGGGCGACGCTGCGGAACGGGGTCTTGCGGGTCACGCTCCCGAAGGCCGGGCGCGCCCGGCGCCACGTCGCCATCGCGGGGGAGGGCGCGTGACCGGTCACGTCAGGCGCTTCCACATGATCAGCTGGGTGGCCGAGCGGTACGAGATCCATCCCCAGACGCTTCGCCTGTACGAGCGCGAGGGACTGATCCTGCCGTCGCGCAGCGTCGGCAACACCAGGCTCTACGACGACGAGACCTGCAAGCGCCTGGAGTTCGTCCTCACCCTGACCAGGGACCTTGGCGTGAACCTGGCGGGCGTGGAAGTCATTCTCAACATGAAGGACCAGATCGACGCTCTGCAGGGCGAGGTCGAGCGCCTGGGGGAACGCCTGCAGCGCGAGTCCGCGCGCCGCGCTGCGGTGCCCCGTGAGAACGCGCTCGCCATCAGACCGCGGGGGGGACTGGTTCCCAACGAGGGCGAATGACCCGCGACGAACGCCACGGCGATCCCGAGGTCGCACTGCTGCGGCGCTACCTGTACGAGATCGGCCGCTTCCAGCAGCTCACGCCCGCACAGGAGCAGGAACTCGGCCGCAAGATCAAGCACGACAACGACGGGGAGGCGCTGCGCCATCTCGTCGAGGCCAACCTCAGGTTCGTCGTCGCCTACGCGAAGCGCTTTCGCCACTCGCGTGTGTCGCTCCTCGACCTCATCAACGAGGGCAACATCGGGCTCATCCAGGCCGCCAAGAAGTTCGATCCGGACAAGAACGTCAAGTTCATCACCTACGCGGTGTGGTGGATTCGCCAGGCGATCCTGCACGCGCTCTCGGAGCACGGCGCGACGTTTCGGCTGCCGCAGAAGCAGGCCAACGTTCTCTACCGGCTCGAGCGCTCGCGGCAGGCGCTCGGTCGCGAGTTGGAACGCGCCCCGTCCGAGCAGGAGCTTGCCGACGAGCTCAGCATGGCGCCGGACGAGGTTCGGCTGCTGCTTTCATCGAACCAGAACGTCCTCTCCCTCAACGAACCCGTCGACGAGGAGGGCGAGGCCGAGTTCGGCGACCTCCTCGAGCAGTACGTCATCCCCGACACCGATGAGGCGATCCTCCGGGAGTCGTTCGAGGAGACGTTGCGCGAGGCGCTCGCCCAGCTGTCGGAGAAGGAGCGCCAGATCCTCTCGCTGCGGTTCGGACTCGCGGACGACAACCCGAAGACGCTGAGGGAGATCGGCGGGACGCTCGGCATCTCCCGCGAGCGCGTCCGCCAGATCGAGAACCAGGCGCTCGCCAAGCTGCGCCGCGGCGCGCAGTCCCGCGCGCTCGCCGGCTATCTGAACTGACAGGGCTTGGGGCGCCGAGAGACGTGGACCGTGGTCAGTGGTCCGTGGTCCGAACCGGCCGCCTCCGTAGCGCGGGGCACGGCCACGGTAGGCCGTACCCCAAGAAGCCCATTCCTAGATCCTTCTCTGGCCTTCGCGGTGCCGGAAGCCCGGTGCCCGGTTCGGTGCTACCGCTGCTTCAGGTTTCCCGGGAGTTCCTCGACGGCGAGGCGCAGGGCCCTGGCGATCTCCTCGGCTCCGGGCACCTTCAGGAGGTTGGCCACGGTGGTCCGGTTGCGGCAGATCCAGGACAGGCGCGCGAGCCAGCGCAGGTGCGCCATGTCCTTGCGCAGCGCCAGCAGGAAGAAGAGCTGCGTCGGCCGCTCGTCGGGCGAGCCGAACGCGATCCCCTTGCTCGAACGCGCCAGGAACAGGAACTGCTTCGGAAACTTTTCCGCCGCCCGGTGGCGGGCGTGCAGAAATGCCACGCCGTTGGGCATCGCGGTCGGGACCATCCGTTCGCGCTCGGTGAGCGCGGTCTCGAGCCAGCGCGCGTCGCTCACCAGACCGCGTTGGGCAACCGCCTTCACGACCTCGGAGATGACGCCCTCGCGGGTCGTGGCCTTGAGTTCCGAAATCACGTGCGTCGGCTCGAACAGCTCGGCGAGTGCAGGATCAGCAGCCTCGACGAGCGCCGGGTCTTCCCGATCTTCCACGGCAACCCCCTTGCCCGCGGGAGCGGGCATACGCATTGTAGTCCACCTGCGGTCGGGTGGAGCGCGTCCCCGCCGGACGCGCTCGTTCCCCTCCCCGGGCTCGCAGGTTTCAGGCGCCGGGTCGCTTCTCCCCGAACAGCGGCGCCAGTTCCTGGGCGGTGGACGGCGGCGTCAGAAGACTCACGACCACGAGAGCGCCGATCGAGATCACCGCCGCCGGGTAGATGCTCGGAATCCCCCACGCGTCGGCCCCGAAGACCTGCGCCCCGACCTTGCCCTGCGCCGCCTCCATGACCGACGGTGCGACGCGCGGCAGCACGAGCTCGAAGAAGACGGTCGCGAGCGCGCCGCTGACGATCGAGGCGAGGCCTCCCTGGCGGGTCGCGCGTTTCCAGGTCAGCGCCGCGAACAGCGCCGGCGTCACCGCCACGCCGTACATCGTGTAGGCGAAGTACGCGTACTGGAGCACGGAGATCTGCAGGTTGAGCACGGTGGGAATGAAGATCATCGCGAACGCGCACAGGCCCAGGCCCACGACGAACACCTTCTGCAGGGCGACCATCTTGTCGGGGTCCGCGTCGGGCCGCACCATCCGCTGGTAGATGTCGCGCATGACGTTGGAACTCGACGACAGCAGGTAGTTCATCCCGGTGGAGAGGACGACCGCGCATGCCGCGCCGAGCAAGAGCACCCCGACCGGCGCCGGCACCATGTGGCGCGCCGCGTTGAGCACGAGCGAACGCGGATCCCAGTGGGTCTGGTGCTCGACGTTGTACGCCGCCGCGAAGACGGCGATCGCGATCACGATGGTCTCGACGACGATCGTACCGACGATCCAGATCGCGACCGCACGCTTGGCCTCCTTCGGCGTGCGGGCGGCGTAGAACTTCTGGTACATCGACTGCACGCCCATGAGCAACAGGAGGGTGGAGAGGAAGTACGAAAAACCCTTGAGGGCCGGGTACTTGCCGAAGTCCGGCGAGAACAACTCGAAGTCTCCGGGGGGAAGGACCTGGGCGGCGTGCGCCCAGCCTCCCGCAGCGATCACGACGAACGGCACCGCCAGACAGCAGGCGACCACGATGATGATGCCGTTGGGCAGGTCCGTGTGGGCCACCGCGACCATCCCGCCGATCGCGACGAAGAGAATGACGAACGCGGCGGCGATCGTCTGCCCCAGCCCGAGCGAGATCCGGCCGTCGGTGGCGACGTTGAGGATGTATCCGCCGGCCCGAAACTGGTACGCGACGATCGTGGTGAAGGCGACGATCAGGGCAAGGGCGCCGAACAGGCGGGCGAACTTCCCGTAGCGGACCTCCAGGATGTCGCCGACGGTGTACTGCCCGAAGGTCCGGATCTTGCCGGCGACGAAGTAGATGATGGCGATGCCGAGGAACGCCCCCGCCGGCTGCCACAGCGCGCTCCAGCCCGCGTGGTAGGCGTACTCGGCGCCGGCGATGAACGTCCCGGAGCCGATCCAGGTGCAGACCAGCGTGAAGACCATGGTGGTGAGGGAGAGCTTGCGCCCCGCCACCATGAAGTCGTCCTGTGTCTTGACGCGCTTGGAGCGGTACACGTTGAAGCCCGTCAGCACCAGGAGGTAACCCAGGATCACCCACAAGTACCAGCCCATCAGTCCTCCCACCATCCACCCGGGCTCAGGGCACCGGGCTCGGTGCACCGCTCGACACGCCGCGCGCAACCGTCCACGGACGGGGCGCGCGACGGCTCGCTACTCTTCCCCGGACTCCTCGTCTTCGCGGGCTTCGAGCTGGTGCAGCTCGCCCGCTCGAAGCAGGTCGCGGGCCTGCTGCTCGAACTCCCTGGGGACCACGATCCCCACCGAGCCGAGGCCGTCGAGCGTCAGTCCGTAGACGCGGCCCGCCACCTCCCCGACGACGGCCGCGGGGATCCCGTTGGCCCGGAGGGCGGCGAGGACGGGCTCGGCGTTGACCGCACCCTCGACCCGCAGGACCTCGACCTCGTTGCCGTCGGACATGCGCGCTCAGCCGACGTCGATCAGGATCAGGTGCTTCTGCATCTCGCCCGCGACGTCCACCTTCCCGTCGGGCGTGATGAACACGTTGATCTCGGAGCGCGCAGCCATCTCGCCGGCGAGGTAGATGCCGGGCTCGATCGAGAAGCAGACGCCCGGCACCAGCCGGCGGTCGTCGCGGGTCTCCAGGTTGTCGATGTTGACCCCGCTCCAGTGCACCTCCTCGCCGATCGAATGCCCGGTGCGGTGAACGAACTGGCGCCCGTACCCCGCCTTCTCCACCACCGCGCGGCAGACGTCGTCCACCTCCCAGCCGTAGACCGGCGTCGCGGCGGCGTAGCGCGCCTGGATGAACTCGAGCGCGGCGTTCCGGCCGTCGCGCACGACGTTGAAGATCTCGACGTACTTCGCCGGGGGCTTGGCGCCCACGAACCCGCACCAGGTGATGTCGTAGAACACCGAGCCCGGCCGGTCGAGCTTGGCCCAGAGGTCGATGAGGAGCGTGTCGCCTTTCCGGATCGGCCGCGCGTTGTCCGGGGTCGGCTCGAAGTGCGGGTCCGCCGGCTGCTCGTTCGTGCCGACGATCGGGTACTCGCGCATGCAGTCGAGTCCCTCCTCGCCGAACCGCTTGACGATGAACTGCTGGACGTCGTACTGGGTGAGGATGCGGCCGGCGCGCAGCTCGCTCCCCACCAGGGCGAACGCCTCGTCCTTGATGCGCTGCACCCGCTCGCCCGCGTCCAGGTGCGACCGGTATGCGGCGTCGTCGAGCAGCGCCTGGAAGGTCTGCACGAGCCCCGCCGACGAGACGACCTCGTAGCCGAGCGACCGGATCAGCTCGACGGTCCCGGCGTCCACGATCGACACGTACGGCACGTTCCCCTCCGGGGAGTACTGCATGGCGACCTTCGCGGCCGATCCGAGCGCCTCCTTGAGCGAGGCGTGCAGCTCGCGCCACGAGAGGTAGACCCGCTTCGCGCCCGGCAGGCCGTCGAGCTTGGTGGACTCGACGGCGGAAACCAGCCGGACCGGCTCGCCTGTGGCCGGGATCCAGTAGAACCAGCGGCGGGTCGTGAACCTGCCGAAGTCCAGGCCGAGGACGCTGTAGGCGATCGCGTCGCGGTTGCGGAAGTCGTAGAGCAGCCAGCCGTCGGCGCCGGCCGCCTTGAGTTCGCTCTGGATGCGTGCGATGTCGGGCACTGGGAACCTCCCTCGCGTGCGGCCAAGGTTGCACATCGCCCGCCCGCCCGTCAACTGCCGCGCCCCGCCGGCGCCGCACGCCGGGAGCCGTGCCGCGATCGCCACGGGCGGGGCTCAGTACACGAAGTGCGGGCCGACGTTGACGACGACCTTCGCGATCTCGGGGAAGCGCGCCGTCAGGGCCTCGCGGACCGCGGCGGCGGCGGCCGGGGCCTGACCGCCGTCGGCCTTGAGGTCGAGGATGACGTTGCAGGGACGGCCGTGGCCCACGATGCGGAGGGCGTGGAACTCCTCGGCGCCGGCGATCGTGGGCACCGTTGCGGCGAGGAACGAGTGGACGGCGCCGTACAGCGGGTGCGCCCGGTTCACCGGGTCGACGTGCACCACCGCCCGGCCCGGGAAGCGATCCATGAGGGCGTTCTCCGCGGCCTCGGCGAGCTCGTGCGCGCTGGTGAGGTCGAGCGTGTCCGAAACCTCGATGTGCAGCGAGGTCACGAGGAACCCACCGTACCAATGGACGATGACCTCGTGAACGTCGTCCACGCCGGGCACCGCCAGCGCCGTCGCGCGGATCTCGGAAACCAGCTGCGGCGACGGCGCCTGGCCGATCAGGGGGTCGAGCGCGTCCCGCGTCAGCGTGTAGGCGGCGGCCGCGATGAACGCCGCCACCGCCAAGCCGCCGACGCCGTCCACCCAATCCAGACCGAACCTCCCGGCAACGAGCGAAGCGATCACCACCCCGGTGGCGACGGCGTCGCTGCGGTGGTGGAGGAAGTCGCCCTTGAGCGCGCTCGAGTCGATCCTCCCGCCGAGGGTGCGGGCGAAGCGCGACAGCCACTCCTTGACCGGCAACGTCGCGGTCAGCACCAGCAGCAAACCGACGGACGCGTGCACCGGGTGCGGGTGCAGCAACCTCAACACGGAGTTCTGGCCGATCTCCCAGGCGGCCACGAAGAGCAGGATGCCGACGACCAGCGTCGCGATGCTCTCGACGCGGCCGTGGCCGAAGGGGTGCCTGGCGTCCGATGGCCGCGCCGCAGCCCTGAACCCCCAGATGATCACCCCCGAGCCGAGGAGGTCACCCAGGGAGTGGAGCGCGTCGGCGACGAGCGTGATGCTGCCGATGAGGAGACCGGGGACGAGCTTGACGACGAAGAGCGTGAAGTTGATGACGACGCTGGCCCACCCCTCCAGGAGCCCGTAGCTCTCCCTGGTCCGCGGGTCCGAGACATCGTCAGGAGTTGAGACGAACTTCCGTACCAGCCATTCCGTCAGCACCGCGGGAGCCTAGCACACGGCTTCTCTCCGCTGGTGTATCCTTCCCCGGCCCCGGCACGGGGCGGCTCGCACCTTGCGGGCTGGGGGTTCACATGACGACAACCACCGTCCTCGACATGATCGGCAGCACGCCGCTCATCCCGCTCCGCCGCATGACGCAGCCCGGGATGGCGACGGTCCTCATCAAGATGGAAGCATGGAACCCGTCCGGATCGCTGAAGGACCGCGTCGTCAAGTACATCCTCGAGGAGGCGGAGCGGACCGGCGAACTCAAGCCCAACCACATCGTCATCGACGCGTCCTCCGGCAACACGGGCATCGCCATCGCGATGATCGCCACCCTGAAGGGCTATCGGTCGCGCATCTACATGCCGGAGACGAAGTCGATCGAGCGCCGCAAGATCATGCGCACCTGGGGGACCGACCTCGTCCTCACCACCGGGGCCGATCAGAACTCCCACATCTGGGCGGTTCAGGAGGCGGCCAGGGACACGGCCACCTACTTCTACCTCAACCAGAACGGAAACGAAGGCAACGTCATGTCGCACTACTACGGCACCGGAGCCGAGCTGCTCGCCCAGACCCACGGCGCGATCGACTGCTTCGTGGCCGGGGCCGGCACCGGCGGCACGCTCATGGGCGTCGCGCGCTACCTGCGCGACCACGGCCGGCCGACGCAGATCGTCGCGATCGAGCCCGACAACTCGCACTCCAAGATCGAGGGGCTGCTGCATTTCGACGGAACCTTCGTCCCTTCGATCTGGGACCCCTCGCTGATTTCCGAACAGGTGCGGGTGAGCGACGAGGTGGCGTTCGAGACGACCCGCCGTCTCGCCCGCGAGGAAGGGATCTTCTGCGGCCCGTCCACCGGGGCGATCCTCGCGGTGGCGCTCGACAAAGCCCGCCAGCTCGGCGAGGGGCGCACCGTCGTGACCGTGGGGTGCGACCGCGGCGAGCGCTACCTCTCCACGAAGCTGGTCCCGGAGGAGTGACCCCGGGGACCGCCGGAGCCGGCGCCGGCTGGGGTTCCGGTATCCTCGGCGCATGCGAACACCCTGGTTTTCGCTCGGCTCGGCCCTGCTTGCGGTGGCGGTCGCGGCCGGCGCGCTCGGCGCCCACCTGCTCCGCGGCCTCCTCGACGCTTCCTCCCTCGCGCTCTGGGAAACGGCGGTCCGCTACCTCTTCGTCGGCGGCTTCGGCCTCGTCGCCACCGGTCTCGGGGCGCACGTGGCGCCGGAAGGCCCGTGGCGGTACGTGGGGGTCGCGCTGGCGTCGGGGACGGTGATCTTCGGCGTCACCGTGGCTGCCCTCGCGCTCGGCGGCCCGCGCTGGCTCGGAGCGGTCACGCCGGCGGGCGGGCTGCTGCTGATCGGGGGCTTCGTCGCGATGGCGGCGGCCGGGTTCAGGCGAGGCCGAAGCTCTTGAGGGCGATCGACGCGATCGCCTCCCCGATGCTGATCGATGCGGTTGCCGCCGGCGACGGCGCGTTGAGGACGTGGACCTGGCGCTCCCCTTCGACGATCCTGAAGTCGTCGAGCAGCCTTCCCGAACGGTCGAGCGCCTGCGCCCGCACGCCGGCCCCGCCCGGCGCCAGGTCCCGCGTCGTGATCTCCGGGACCAGCGCCTCGAGCGCCCGCACGAAGGCACGCTTGTCGAACGACCGCCGGCATTCGCCGAGCCCGATCCGCCAGTAGCCTCGCGCCATGCGCCAGAACCCGGGGTAGGCGAACGTTGCGAGCGCGTCGCGCGGCGAAAAGCTCCAGCGCGAATACCCTTCCCGCTTGAGGGCGAGGACGGCGTTCGGACCGGCCTCGACCCCGCCCGCGATCATCCTCGTGAAGTGGACGCCGAGGAACGGAAATTCGGGGTCGGGGACGGGGTAGATCAGGTTCCGCACGAGAGAGTGCCGGCTCGGGGTCAGCTCGTAGTACTCGCCGCGGAACGGCACGATGAGGACGCCCGGATCCACCCCGGCCAGGCGCGCGACCCGGTCGCTCTGCAGGCCGGCGCAGTTGACGAGGAACCGGCACCGCACCTCGCCCCGCGTCGTTTCCAGCACCATGCCGCGCCCGTCGCGCGCGACCTTGTGCACCGGCGCCGCCAGCATCAGCTCGCCGCCGCCGCGCCTGACCTCCTCGGCGTACGCCTCGGTGACCCGGACGTAGTCCACGATTCCGGTCTGCGGCACGAACAGGCCCGCAACCCCGGCGGCGTGCGGCTCGATCTCGCGGATCTCCTCGGGTCGGAGCCGGCGCAAGCCGGTGAGGCCGTTGGCCTCGCCCCGGCGCCGCAGCTCCTCGAGGACGGGAAGCTGCTCGGCCCTGGTCGCGACGACGACCTTGCCGCAGCGTTCCGCTGGGATCCCGTGTTCAGCGCAGAACCGCAGCAGCGCCTCGCGGCCGGTCGCGCAGTTGCGCGCCTTCAGCGATCCCGGCCGGTAGTAGAGCCCGGAGTGGATCACGCCGCTGTTGTTGCCGGTCTGGTGCGCCGCGAGCCGCGGCTCCTTCTCCACGACCGCGAGCGAGACCCGCGCGCGGGCCACGAGCGCCATCGCGGTCGCGACCCCGACGATCCCGCCCCCGACCACCGCCACGTCCACATCGGTCTCGGCCATCACGCCTCTCCGTCCGCGAGATGATACGACGTCCGGCGGACCCGGCCCTCACCGCGCCGCGAGCCCGGCCTCGCGCAAGATCGCCTCGGCGATGGTGCGGTAGGCGCCCCCGAAGTGGTGGCCCCCCTTGATTGCGAGATCGGCGGCCACGCCGGCGCCGAGAGACGGACAGAGCGAGTCGTCCTCGTCCTCGCCGTGCACGCACAGGACCTTGAGGCCCGACAGCTTGTCCACCTCGGGCTTGACCGGCAGCTCGTCCTTCCCCCCGGAGCCGCCCAGCCAGTCCCCGACGTGGAACTCGAACGCGACGCGGCCGGTGGCGCCGAGCAGGGCCACCAGGCGCACCCGCGCGCGCAGGTCGGCCGGAAGCCGGTCCGCCATGAACGGGAGCACCTCGGCGCCGCGCGAGTATCCGACGAGGAGAACGCGCTCCTTGCGCCAGGCGGCGAGGTAGTGGCGCAGGATGCGCACGAGGTCCGCCGCCGCGATGTCGGGCGTCTTCTTCTTCCAGAAGTACTGCAGCGAGTTGAGGCCGACGACGGGGATCCCGCGGCCGGCGATCGCCGTGCCGATCTCCCGGTCGATCCCGGCCCACCCGCCGTCGCCCGAGACGATCACCGCCAGGGTGTCGGACTCCTCGCCCTGGGCGGGCACCTCGACCAGGGGGAGGCCGCGCACGTCCGCCGCCGGCGCCGGCGGCGCCGGGGCGGGCGCCGGGGCCGCGGGCCGGTCGGCCGTCGCTCCCGTCCCGGTGATCCGCGCGAACGCCGCCTTGAACTGCGGCATCCAGTTGCGCGGCACCGCGAAGCCGTGTCCCACCTTCGGGAGCATCACGATCTCGCCGCGGGGCACGCTGTTGACGAAGCTCGCGGTGGCCGCCGGGTCGCACACCTGGTCGATCGTCCCCTGCAGGGCGACCCAGGACGCCTCCAGCGTCGCGGCCGGGAGGAAATCCACGCCCTTCCCGCTCGCGCACGGCCGCCAAGCGAGCCCGCTCCCCTTGCAGAACGGCCGCGTGCGCGGGAAATCCGGGCAGAACCCGAGGCTGATCGCGCCCTGGAACGTGTTGGGGGGAGCCTGCACCAGCACCGCGTACACCAGCGTCGCCCCGGAGGAGTAACCGACCAGCACGGGCACCCGGTACGCCGGGAAGTCCAGCTTCTTTTGCACGTACTGGCTGAGCGCCTCGAACTCCGCGGCCGGGTACAGGCACGGCTCGTTCGCGGCGGCGAGTTGCCTCTCGTAGCGGACGATGTCGATGCCGACCACGAGCGCGCCGGTCGCTGCGAGCTCGCGGGCCATGTCCACCACGCCCTTGTTCCAACCGCCGTCGCCCGAGACGAAGAGCGCGACCTGGGCCGGCTGCGCCGCGGCCTGGTACAGCGTCACGGCTCCGAACCGGCCGAACTCGAGCGTCGCCTCGGCGCTCGCCAGACGTGCCGCGGCCGCGAGCAGGGCCGCCGCGCACACCGGAAATCGCCTCATTTCAGCACCACCCCTCTCAGGCTCCCGGCGATCAGCGCCGCCACGTTGGTCACGATGCGCGGGAGCGCGAGTCCGCCCCGGGAAGCCAGGTACTTCGGCTCCCAGACCGGGGCGAACTTGTCCTTGTACTGCCTGATCCCCCGGAAGTTGTAGAAGTTCTCGCCATGGCGGTAGAGGAGCGCGCCCAGGCGCATCCACAGCGGCGCGAGGGCGTGGTCCTGCATCCCGGACAGGGGCGCCATGCCGAGGTTGAACCACCGGTACCCCTGCTCCCTCCCCCACAGCATGAGCTTGACGAACATGTACTCCATGACCCCGTTGGGCGCGTCGCGCACGAAGCGCATCAGGTCGACGGAAAGCTCCTCGCGCTCCGCGGCCGTCCAGACGTTCGCGAACGCCACGACACGTCCGCCGTGCCGAACGACCGCCGCGGGGAACTGCGAGACGTACGCCGGCGAGAAGAAACCGAGGGAGAAGCCCTTCTCCCGCGTTCCCTTGGCCGCCAACCACGAGTCCGAGACGGCGGCGAGTTCGGGGAGGAGGGCGGGAACGCCATCGCGCGCTACGACCTCGAAGCCGCACCCCTCCGCCTCGAGGCGGCGGTGGACGTGTCGCAGCCATTTGCGGTCGTGGCCCTCGAGCGTGAAGTCGTCGAGTCTGACGCGCGCCTCCTCGCCCACCCGCATCACCGTGAGACCGAGGTCGAGGTAGAGGTGCAGGTGCTCGCGCCCGACCTCGTAGAACACCGGCCAGTCGTCGTGACGGTCGCACAGCTCCCCGAACCTCCAGACGAGGTCCGACATCGCGGGCGCCGGCCCGATCGGATCGCCGAGCGCCACCCAGCTCCGGCCGCTCACGCCGTACATGATGAAGGCGTCGCCGTCCTCGCTGAAGAGGAACCGTTTGTCGCCGAGCAGCGCGAGCTTGGCCTGCGTGCGCGGCGAGCGTTCCACGATCGTGCGGACCACCGCGAGCTCGTCCCCCCCTGGGCGCGCGGCCTGCGGCGGCGCCGGCCGCAACAGACGGGCGACGGCGAACAGCAGCGCGACGCCGAGGGCGCCCACGGTGGCGCGCAGGAAGCGCGGGGCGTCGCCGGAGAAGGCGAACCTCCACCACAGGTCGTTGGAGTACTCGACGTGCTTGTACGAGAAGAAACCGAGCCACACCGATGCCAGCAGCACGAGGGCGGTCGCCGCGATCCACGTCGGGCTCATCCACTCCCCGGTCAGCGACGCCGTGCGGTAGAAGTGGCGCCGGCTCGGCAACAGCGCGGCGAGCATCAGGGCGAGCGCGAGGGCCTCCTCGAAGTCGAGCCCTTTGAGCAACGACACCACCACGCCGACCGAGAGGAGCGACACCGCCATCAGGTACGCCCCGTCGAGCCGCTTCTGGATGCCGTTGGCGAGGAGGAGGAGCGCGGCGCCGGCCACGCTGCCGACGAAGTGCGAGAGCTCGAGGAGCGGCAGGGGGATCAGGCTCCGCAACGACGCCAGCCGCCACCTCGCCGTCGGCGTCGCGCCGGAGAACAGCAGGATCGCGCCGCCGAGGAAGCAGGTGATCGCGAGCACGTGCGGCACGATGCTCGGCGCCCATCGCCCGAAGATCCGCGCCGCGCGGCGCACCCCCTCGCGCTGCCCGATGAGCTCGTGAGCCGCCAGCAAGGCGGCGGCCGCCGCCAGCGGCACCAGGTAGTAGACGACGCGAAACGCGAGCAGCGCTCCCAGCGCGGGGCCGGCGGGCACCGCCGGGGCGAGGAGGAGCACCATCACGCCCTCGAAGACGCCGAGCCCCCCGGGCACCTGGCTCACCACCGCGGCGATCTGAGCGAGCAGGTAGACGCCGAAGAAAGCGGCGAACGACAGGCGCGGCCCCGGCGCCAGGAGGACGTAGAGCACCCCGCCGACCGCGAGCCAGTCGAGAGCCGAGATCAGGAGCTGTCCCGAGAGCAACCCCGGCGAAGGGACCGGGAACTCGAGGCCGCGCACGAAAAACGGCCGGCGGCGGCGGGCGCTGACGATCATGACCGCCGCGACCGCGACGAGAAACAGCACCCCCAGCGGGCGCACGCCCCCGAGCGGGAGGTGGAGCGCGGCGGGGATCGCGAGCGGCTCAACGGCGAACACGACGCCGGCGACGGCCATGAACCCGAGCCAGAACGTCCCGCCGCAAAAGACGATCACCTTCGTGATCGCGAGCGTGGACAGGCCCCAGCCCGAGTAGAGCCGGAGCCGGACCGATCCGCCGCTGACCATCGCCAGCCCGACGGCGTTGCTGAAGGAGTGGCCCACGAACGAGGCGAGCGCCGTCCGCCGGTACGGGAGCGCGTGTCGGGCGTAGAGGAGGCCGAGCGTGTCGTAGCCGGTGAGCAGCACGTAGCTCGCGGCCGCCAGCAGCGCCGCCAGCACGATGTGCTGCGCCGGAAGCGCGCGGAACTCCCGCAGCACCTCGTGGTAGCTGTAGTGCCGCAGCTCGACGTGGAGCACCCAGAGCGCGGCCGCGAAGAGGGCCAGACCCACCAGCGGCGCGAACGCGCGGAGTGGCGTCTTCCTCATACCGGGGGCGGCCTCAGGTCGCGGCGCCGGCCACGCCCGCCAACACGGCGGCCAGGGAGCCCCCGGCGAGCTCGACGCGGAGCCAGCGGCCCTCGCACCGCACGTCCTTCACCCTCACCTCGAGCCCCTCGGGCAGGAACTGCCGGAGATCCGCGAGCACGACGTGGTCCTCGGGGTCGAACCGCACCATCCCCCGCCCCAGCCGCCGGGCGACGGCGCCCGCCAGCGAGACCGGCAGCGGGATCCCCAACGGCCCGCGCAACCCTTCGAGCCGGCAGCCGAAGACGCGGCGATGCAGCCGCAACTCGCGCACCCGAGCGGAGATCCGCGCCGGAATCCCCTGCCACGCGGCCTCGATCCGCAGCTCGAGCTCGTCCCCTTCCCCGGCGATCTCGAGACGCCGGAGCGCGGGTACCCGGCGGGCCAGCTCTCGGTTGACCACCAGCTCGACCATATCGAGGTCGATCCGCAGCGTGAAGCCGTCCCACCGCAGCAGCGGGCGCGTCGCCAGGTTCGAGGACATGGCGGAAGTATACCCGGCCGGCGGCGCGGACGGTCGCTCACCACCCCCTGCCGGAAACGCACGTGTTCAGCCCCGCTGCGGGTTTCGGTTGAGACTCCCAGGTGCTACGCTGGCCGTGGTGAGCGGCGAGAGACCCGGTCGGAGGGTGGCAGGCGGCCCGTGGGGCGGGCGTCTCGCGGCAGCCGCACTGGCCGCGGTCCTCGCGAGCGCCGCCCCGGCGGACGAGCCGGCAGCCCCGGCGCCGATCCCGGCCGGCGCGGCCCGGTCTCTGGCCGAGGCGGAGGCGGCGCTGGCGCCGCTGCGATCCGCCGCC
Organism: Acidobacteriota bacterium; assembly: GCA_004298115.1. Taxonomy (GTDB): domain Bacteria; phylum Acidobacteriota; class Thermoanaerobaculia; order Thermoanaerobaculales; family Thermoanaerobaculaceae; genus RBG-13-68-16. The sequence goes on along the minus strand of SCRJ01000035.1, from coordinate 7,541 downwards.
GCCACGCTCGAACGCTACACGTACGTGCTGCACAAGAGCGAGTGGAAGAACGGCCGCCAGCTCCCGCCCGAGACCATTGCGGTCACCGTCCGGGTCGAACCCCGCGAGGTCACGCTCAAGTGGACCGGCGGGCGCAAGGACGGCCAGGTCGTGACGTGGGCGGCGGAGCAGGAGAACGGGCGCCTGGTCGCGACGCCGGCGGGTTGGGGCGGCGCGCTCAGGCTGCGGCTGGACCCGCGCGGCGCCCGGGCGATGCGCGAGAGCCGCCACCCGGTGTGCGACACCGGCGTCGGGGCGATCGTGTCCGCGTTCGGCGGCACCCTCGATCTGGTGCGCTCCCGGGGGTACGAGCTGGCGTTCGCCGATCTCGGCGAGCAGCTCGTCCGCGGGCAGCCCAGCCGCTGCGTGGCGCTCGAGTTGCCCAAGGAGCGCGATCCCGCGCTGTATGCGCGGCGCGCCGAGATCTGCCTCGACGCGGCGCGCCACCTGCCGACCCGCATCCGCGCGTGGGACGTGGAGAACGATGCCATGCGCCTCGTCGAAGACTACGAGTACGAGCAGTGGCGCGCCCTCGGCCCACCCGACGCGCCCGGCACCGCCCGGCCGGCGCCATAACCGGGGAAAACCGATGCTGCCGACACCGGACACGGACGCCACGACACCTCCCCCCCCGGGCGGCGCCCGCGCCGCCTGGCTTTTCGCCGCCGGGTTGATCGTCGCGTTCCTCTCGTGGCGGATCTCGCCTGGCCCGATGTTCCTGGCGACGACGTTGGCGACGCTCGTGGTCTTGCGCCGGGTGTTCGCCTTCCCGGTCGCCGCGCCGTACCTGACCGCCCTCGCGGTCGCGGGGGCGTACCTGCACTTCTGGGGGGAAACGTACAATTACGCGCACCCCAGCCTGCATTTCGGCAAGGTGCCGCTGTTCCCGTTGCTGGCCTGGCCGTACGGGTTGACGCTCCTGCTGTTCTGGTCGGGACGCCTGGCACGCTGGCTCGGCGTCACCTCGACGGCGGGTCGCATCGCGGTCGGGTATGCGGTCTTCGCCCCGAGCCTCGTCGCCGTCGAGTGGGTCGGCTACCAGTTCTGCGACATCCGCCTTTCCTCCCACCACGCCGGGTTCCTCGGCCTCGACTGCATCCACATCCCCCCCGCGATGACCGCGGTCTACTTCGCCAACGGCCTGGTGTTCCTCGTCGTGATGATCGGGGTCGTCGAACCGCTGCGGGTGCGCCTCCGGTGGCCCGGGCGCCGGTTGACGGCGGAGCCGGTCCGCGAGGAGATCGAGCCCTAGGCGGAGCCGGCCCCCCGGCGCTTCACGACCACCGGCCGGGGGTTCGCGCCCCGGCCCTCAACGACCGACGGCGTGGCGCCAGTACTCGAGGGTGTCGACGAGCGTCCGTTCGAACGGGATCTCCGGCTGCCAGCCGGTGGCGGCGTGGAAGCGGGACGCATCGCCGGCCAGCACCGGGATGTCGGCGGGACGTCGTCTGGTCGGGTCGAACACCACCTCGACGACGGCGTCCGAGAGCGCCAGCAGGCGGTCGAGGATCTCGCGGATCGAGCGCGACCGGCCGCCGGCCACGTTGTACGCCCGGCCGGGCTCGCCGCGGGTGGCGGCAAGCCAGTACGCCCGCACCGCGTCGCGCACGTCCACGAAGTCGCGGCGGATCTCGAGGTCTCCGGTCTGGATCCGGGGCGGGCGCAACCCGGCCTCGATCTCGGCGATCTGGCGGGCGAGCGACGAGATGACGAAGCGGTGCGACTGGCGCGGCCCGCAGTGGTTGAAGAAGCGCAACCGCAGCGTGCGCAGCCGAAAAGCCTGGAAGTACTGGAAGCCGAGGAGGTCCACGGTCGCCTTGCTGACGGCGTAGGGCGACACCGGGCGAAACGGCTGCTCCTCCCGGATAGGGAGCTCCTCCTCCCGGACCAGACCGTACGCCTCCGCCGAGCACGCCAGCACGACCGGCGCGTCGAGGTCGAGCTGGCGCGCCGCTTCGAGCAGGTGCAGCGTCCCGAGCGCGTTGACCTGGAGCATCTCCGAGGGGGTATCCCAGGAGCTCGCCACCGACGACGAGGCGGCCAGGTGAAAGACGACGTCCGGCCGGCTCGCCTGCAACGCGCGCAACAACGAGGGGGCGTCGAGCAGGTTGGCTTCGAGGACCCGCACGCCCGCCGGAAGCGACGCGGCGCCCGCCGACTCGGCGCGCCAGCGGCGCACGCCGACCTGCTCGACCTCCGGGTGGTTCGCGCACAGGTATTCCGACAGGTGTCCCCCGACGAACCCGGTTGCCCCGGTGATCAGGACGCGCATCTGGGAATGGTAACCGATCCGCGCCGGTCAGGGAGGGGAAGGCGGCGGGGGAACGCGCCGCCGGAAGCGGCGAGACGGCTCCCTCGCCTCGCCGTTGACCTGTCCCCATTTCCCTGGGCGCTGCCGCCCGTCAACCCGCCGCTGCGGGTGCCCGTCGCCGGTGGGCTCGCTCAGAACGGGGCGAACGAGGACGCGGCCTGCAGGTCGCCGCGGATCGCGTTGTACAGGGCTTGGAGAGCGTCATAGTGCTCCTGCTCCCAGGCGGCGAGGTAGCGGTAGAACCCTTTGACCTCGGCCTCGGCCGTCCGCTGCGCCGCCGAGGAGAAGTACGAGATCGCGTTGCCCTCGAGCGTCATCCCGACCGACAGCACGCCGAGCTCGAACTCGGACGCCGCCGCCTGCTCGCGGAAGCGCGCGGTGAACAGCGCCTGGTTGATCGCGCGCTGCTCCGGCGCGCGCAGGTTGAGGTGGAACGCGGCCGCGCCCTCCTGGCCGAGCCGGCCCGCGACGCTCTTGAGGTACGCCTGGTGCTGCACCTCGTCCGCGGCCAGCTTCGCGAACAGGTCGCGGACCGCTTCCTTCTCCGCGCGGTCGGCGGTCATCGAGTAGAAGGTGTAGCCGTCCACCTCGATCTGGTACGCCTTCCTGAGGATGTCGAGCATCTGCTCACGGTCGCTCATCGCTCGCCCTCCAGCCGGTTCGCGGGCACGGGTGGGGGTCCCGACCCCGGGCCCCGAAACCCGAGCCCCTGTCGCCTCACACCGCCTCCCGCACCAGCGGCTCCGGACGCGTCGCCGCCGCGTCCGCCGGCACGTACTCGAGGGCGTGCGTCGGGCAGAACGGGACGCACTTCGGATCGCCCCCGCACAGGTCGCACTTCTGCACACGGTGATAAGCCTCATCCCACAGCATGTTGCCGAACGGACAGGCGGCCACGCACATACGGCAGAGGATGCAGCGCTCGCGCACCATCTCGATGGCGCCCGTCGCCGCGTTGCGCACCAGCGCCTGCGTCGGGCAGATCGCCGCGCAGGCGGCGTCGTGGCACTGGAAGCACACCACCGGCGTGCCGAGCTCCGGCCCGCGGCGGAAGATGTTGATTCGCGTCTTCGCCGGTTTCCCTTCGCTGCCGTGCGCGAACGCGCACGCGAGCTCGCACTTGCCGCAGGCGATGCAGCGCTCGACGTTGACCCGGTAGATCATCTCCATACGGTGGATCTCCATGGCGCCGCTCCCTACCTGACCGCGGACAGCGTCGTGAACGTCCGCGCCATCTGCGTGCGCTTGCAGGCGTCGCAGGTCGTGAAGTAGCTCTCGGGGACGCCGCCACGGCCGGCGTAGAACGTGGCCTGCTCCCTGGTGATGTGCGCCCGGCCGCAGTGCGGGCAGCGGACCATCTCGAACCGCCGTCCCCAGATCGTCCGGGCCGAATCGGAGGTCTGGTACGGAATGCACTCGGTCGGGCACACCTCGGCGCACGCCAGACAGCCGATGCAGTCCGGCGGCGCCTCGTGGAACGGCGGCGCGACTTCCTTTCCGGCGCCGCGATCGACCGTAGCGATCGCCGACACGCCGATGGCGTCGCACACCCGCGTGCACAGGCCGCAGAGGATGCAGTCGGTGGGTTCCGGGTTCTCGCGGTACGACGTGCGCTCGACGCCGTACTCGCGCGCCAGCTTCTGGACCAAAGGCGTGTCCGGGCAGCGCGCCAGCAGCAGGTCGAGGACGGCCTTGCGCGTCGCCACCACTCGCTCGGTGGCGGTGCTCACGGCGAGGCCGTCCTCCGCCGGGAACATGCACGACACGACCATCTTCTCCCAACCGCGCCAATCCTTCTTCGTGACGTCCACAAGGCACAGGCGGCAGCCGCCCCACGGCTCCAGCGCCTCGTGCTGGCACAGCGTCGGGATGCGCACCCCGATCGCCCGCGCCGCGTCGAGCACGGTCGCGCCTTCGGGGACTTTCGCCACCCTGCCGTCGATCGTGAGGGTCACCATCGTTCCCTTGCCTCCCGCGTCGTTCGCTCCCCCGCTCATACCGCCTCCCGCTCCGCCGCGGCGCGGCTCTTGGGGAAGAAACGCACCGCGCCCTCCGTGGGGCAGACGTCGTAGCACGCGCCGCACGAGATGCAGGCCTCCTGGTGGAGGGTGTGCACCTTCTTCGTCTCGCCGGTGATCGCATCGGCGGGGCACGCCTTGAAGCAGAGGTGGCAGCCGTTGCACAGCTCCGGCACGATCTCGTACGACGTCAGGTCGCGGCACATCCCGGCCGGGCACGTCCGCGCGAAGATGTGCGCCTCGTACTCCGAGCGAAAGTACCGCAGTGTGGACAGCACCGGGTTGGGGGCCGACTTGCCCAGCTCGCACAGCGAGCCCAGCTGCATGGCGGCCGCCAGCGTCTCGATGCGCTCGATGTCGCCGGGCTTTCCGCGCCCGGCGACCAGGTCGTCGTAGATCGCGAGCATCTGCTTGAGGCCCTCGCGGCACGGCACGCACTTGCCGCACGATTCCTCGGTGAGGAACCGCAGGAAGTACCGCGCCACGTCGACCATGCAGGTGCGGTCGTCCATCACGATCATGCCGCCGGAGCCCATCATCGAGCCGGCCTCGGTGAGGCGCTCGTAGTCCACCGGCAGGTCGAGGAGCGATTCCGGCACGCAGCCGCCCGACGGGCCGCCGGTCTGCACCGCCTTGAACGGCCGGTCGTCGATGATCCCCCCGCCGATCCCGTACACGATGTCGCGCAGCGTCATCCCCATCGGCAGCTCGATGAGGCCGGTGTTCTTGACCTTGCCGACCAACGAGAACGCCTTCGTCCCCTTCGATTTCTCCGTGCCCATGCCGGCGAACCAGTCGGCGCCGTGGAGCAGGATCGCGCCCGCGTCGGCCCAGGTCTCGACGTTGTTGAGCACCGTCGGCAGGTCGAACAGGCCCTTGTCGGTGGCGTGCACGTACTTCTGCCGCGGCTCGCCGACCTTCCCCTCGAGCGAGCGCATCAGCGCGGAGGACTCGCCGCAGACGAACGCGCCGCCGCCCCGGGAGATCGTGATCTCGAAGTCGAAGCCGGTGCCGAGGATGTCCTTGCCCAGGAAGCCGTGGCGCCGCGCCTGCTCGATCGCGACCGTGAGGTTGACGACGGCCAGCGGGTACTCGTCGCGCACGTAGACGAACCCCTCGTGCGCACCCACGGCCCAGGCGCCGATGACGATCCCCTCGATCACCGAGTGCGGATCCCCCTCCATGATCGAGCGGTCCTTGAACGCGCCCGGGTCGCCCTCGTCGCCGTTGCAGACGACAAACTTGCGCTCGCCGCCGGCGCTGCGGCACGCGCGCCACTTGCGCGCGGTGACGAACCCGGCGCCGCCGCGCCCGCGCAGGCCGGAGCGCTCGATCTCCCCGATCACCTGCTCCGGCGTCATCTCGAGCATCGCTTTGACCAGTCCGGCATAGGCGTCGTGGCCGATCGCGTCGGCGATGTCGGTGGGGTCGATCTTGCCGATGTTGCGCATGGCGACCCGGGTCTGGTTGGCGTAGAACGGAACCTCGGCGTAGTGCTCCACCCGCTTCGCGTCGGCGGGGTTCTTGTACAGCAGGCGCGGGACGACCGCACCGTTCGCCACCGTCTTCTCGCAGATCTCGGCGACGTCCCTGGGCTTAACCTGGGTGTAGAGGATCCCCGCCGGCTGGATCACCACCAGCGGCCCGCGCTGGCAGAACCCGTGGCAGCCCGTGCGCTTGGTGAACGTGCCGACCTCGGCGGTGAGCCCGCGGGCCTGCAGTTCCTTCGCGAACGCCTCGGCCACGCGCATCGAGCCGTTGGCGAGGCAGCCGGTGCCGCAGCACACCAGGATCTCCTGGCGGTGCGCCGCCGCCGCCTCCCGGGCGCGGCGGCGGAACTCCTCGTACGCGGCGGCGGACTCAATTCTCATGGTCCGCCTCCGTCTCGGCGAGGTACTTCGCGACCTTCGCGGGCTCGGCGCCGCCGTGGTAGGTTTCGCCGACGATCATGACCGGGGCCATGGCGCAGGCCCCGACGCAGTTGACGGTCTTGATGGTGAAGCCCATGTCCTCGGTCGTCTCCCCGGGCTTGATCTCGAGCTGGCGCTCGATCTCCTCGATGAGGCGACTGGCGCCGCGGATGTGGCAGGCGGTGCCGGTGCACACGCGGACGATCGTCCGTCCCTGCGGCACGAGCGAGAACGCCTTGTAGAACGTCCCCACCGAGAAGACCTTGGCGAGCGGCACGTCGAGTGCGTCCGCCACTTTCGCGAGCACGTCGCACGGCAGGTAGTGGTAGGCGCGGTGGACGTCCTGCAGAACCTGGATCAGCGCCGTTTCGGACGCGGGGTAGTGAGCCAGGATCTCGTCCAGCGGCGCGGCGTCAACGCACGGTCGTCCGTTCATGCACCCACCTCCTGCGCCACCGCGGCCTCCCGCTCTCCCAGCGCGTAGCCCTCGCGCAACGCCGCCAGGTTCGAGTCGATCACCTTCGCCTTCGCGGCGAACGTCTCGCGCACGAGCCCCTCGACGGCCGCGAGCGAGACCGCCCGCGTCGCGCCGAGGTAGGCGCCCAGCGCCACCATGTTGGCCGCGCGCGGGTTGCCGAGCCGGTTGGCGATCTCGTTGGCCGGCACCCGGACGACGCGCACGTCGGTGCGTTGCACACCGCGGTTGATCAGCGACGTGTTGACGAGGAGGAGCCCGCCAGGCTTGACCATCCCCTCGTACTTCTCCAGCGACGGCAGGTTCATCACCAGTGCCGCCCACGGCCGCTCGACGACGGGCGAGCCCACCGGGCGATCGGCGATCACCACGGTGCAGTTGCACGTCCCGCCGCGCATTTCCGGCCCGTAGGAAGGGAGCCACGAGACTTCCTTGCCGTCGGCCATGCCGGCGTAGGCGAGCATCTTGCCGATGAGCAGCACGCCCTGGCCGCCGAAGCCCGCGACGATGAGGTCGTTTTGCATCACGCCTCCTCGACCGGCGAGGGCCGGGGTGCGCGGTCGGGCCCGTCGGGCGTCTTGAACACCCCGAGCGGGTAGTACGGCACCATGTTCTTCTCGACCCATGCCGTCGCCTCGAACGGCGGCATTCCCCAGTTGGTGGGGCAGGTGGAAAGGACCTCGACCAGCGAGAAGCAGGTGCCCTCCATCTGGTAGCGGAACGCCCGCCGCAGCATCTCCTTGGCCGTCACCGCGTGCAGCGGGGTGTGGACGGCGGCCCGGGCGACG
>SCRJ01000034.1 GCA_004298115.1 Acidobacteriota bacterium | reverse complement strand
CAGCTGCTTGGAGTACCCCTCGGGGTAGGAGATCTGGAACCACGGTTTGCGCGGGTCGATCGAGATCGGGGCGACGAACAGCTTGACGTAGGGCTTCAGCTCCACCAAGTTGAAGCGCAGGATCCCGTGCATGCGGCTGAGCGGCCCGACCCTGAACGTGACACCCAGCCACGGGCTCCACTCGCCGACGCGCAGCGCGCACTCCTGTCCCTGGAGCGAGACCGTGGCGACCGAGCGGTCGGGGCTCACCTGCACCGTAAACGGCGCCGTGAGGCGCTCGACCTTGCCGGTGATCCCCTGCTTCTGCGGCCCGAGGAGCTCGAGTTGCAGCGGGTTGGCGTCGGGTACCACGTGGACCTCGCCGCCGGTTTCCTGGGTCACGGTCTCGGGGGCGGTGGTGTAGAACGAGAAGGTTCCCTGGGTGCCGAGCAGATCGGGGACGCCCATGCCGGAGAGCATCTTGCCGTCGATCTCGTCGGGCGGGAAGGTGACCGGGCAGGAGAGGATCGTCATCGGCACCCCCGCCTCGCGGCCGTACTGCCAGAACGCCTTGCCCTTGCGTACCGGCAGGGACTTGTTCCCCTCCAGCCGCGTCAGCGAGAGGTCCGGCAGGTAGCTCCCGGGAGCGCGGCGGATGAAGTCGTACACGCCGCTCTTGCCCGGGTTGCGGCCGGTGGCGAACGCCGTCCAGGCGACGGGCGACTCGGCCGGGTTGGTGGTGCCGAGGTGCGAGTACCCGCCGAGTTGGGCGAGGCGCTTGAAGTTCGGCAGCTCGCCGTTGGCCATCATCGGCTCGATGATCTTGGGCGAGAGCCCGTCGAGGCCGACGATGATGAGACGCTTGCCGATTTGGTCTTCTGCCATAGTGCTCCCGCCCTTGCGGCCGGCCCAGACCGCCAGCACGATTCCGGCCGCGGCCACGACCGCGACCCCGAGAGTGGCCGCAACCCAGTGGCGCCTGACGAACCCCCACAGCCGCCGGAAGAACACCGCGACCACCGCCAGCGCCGAAAGGGCGAAGCCGACGATCGCCGCGAGCCCGGTGCTCACGGTGTAGAGCGAGCCCGGGTCGATGTACACGAGGTGGACCATCACCAAGCCCCCCCTTTGCGGGCGCGCGCCGTCGCGGTCATCCGACGATGCCGAACCCGACGGCCGTGCCCTTGCGCTCGAGCACGAACCGCCCCAGCCCGGCCATCCGGTCGAACGCCTCCACGACCACCGCCCGCTCGGTCGCGAAGGCAACCGTGCCGAGCTGCATCGCCGCGAGGGCCTCCCCGGGGGGGAGCGGGTCGAGCGTGGCGGAGTCGAGGCGGTCGGCGATCGCCGCGACGCGTACCGGGACGGCCTGGGTCGCGCAGCGCAGCGCCAACTCCTCACCCAACGCCAGCGGCGCCTCGGCGAGCCAGAAGACCCGCCCGGCCGGCGTCCGCGTCACCTGCGGGAGGTCCTCCGCCGGCGCCAGGACGTCGCCGCGACCCGGCTCGGGGCCGTCGAGCACGAGGCCGACGGACTCGCCCGTCTGGGCCGGAGCGTGGTCCTCGGGGAAGCGGCGGATGGCCCGCACCGTCACGGCGGCCCCGCCCGGGCACACGGTGAGCGCGTCGCCCTCCGCGACCGAGCCGGAGAGCACGCGCCCGACGACCGTGGCCGGGCCGTCGTGGCGGAGGACCCCCTGCACCGGAAAGCGCAGGGCGTCCACCGGCGCAACCGCCAGCTCCAGCTCGCCGATCGCCTCCATCACCGAGGGGCCGTCGTACCAGGGCATCGCCTCGGAACGGCGGACGACGTTGTCCCCGTCGCGCGCCACCACCGGGATGACGCCGGAGACCTCGATCCCGAGCGCGCGCAGCTCCTCGACCGCGGTGCGCTCGAGGGCGCGGAAGGCGTCCTCGCGCCGGTCGAGTGCGTCCATCTTGTTGACCGCCACGATCACGGTCTTGATCCCGAGCATCGAGAGCAGCAGCGCGTGTCGCCGGGTCTGCACCTGCACGCCTTCGTCGCCCGCGAGCACGAGCACGGCGGCGTCGGCGCGGGTCGCGCCCGAGAGCATGTTCTGGATGAGCTCCTGGTGCCCGGGGACGTCGATGAACACGAGCCGGCAGACGGGGGTGTCGAGGAACGTCTGCGTCGTGTCGATCGTCATCTCGCGCTCGCGCTCCTCCTGCAGCTGGTCGGTCACGAACGCCCAGTTCCCGGCGACCGACGCGTCCACGGCGGCGGTCCCCGGCAACGTCGACATCTCGTGGCGGATGCGGCCGATCAGCGTCGACTTGCCGTGATCGACGTGGCCGACCATCGCGATGCGGAGGAGAGGCTTCTCGCCGCCGCCGGTGACGAGCGAACTCACATGTACCCCAGCGAGCGCAGCTTCTGCATGGTGAAGGCGTTTTCCTTGTCCTGCGCGCGTCCGGCGCGCTCCGGCTCGCGCGAGGCCTCGAGCTCGGCGATGATCTCGTCGACCGTCGTCGCGGTCGAGGGGATCGGCGCGCAGCACGGCGCGCAGCCGATGCTGCGGAAGCGCTTGCCGTCCTTGGCGAGGTAGAGCGGGTTGACGGGGATCCCCTCGCGCCGGACGTAGCGCCAGATGTCGAGCTCGGTCATGTGCAGCAGCGGGTGGATGCGGTCGTGCGCGGCCTCGTCCACGGTGGCGTAGAGGTCCCACAGCTCCGGCGGCTGCCCTCCCACGTTCCAGGTGAAGTCCTGCGCCCGCGGCGAAAAGTAGCGCTCCTTGGCGCGCACCCCGTGCTCGTCGCGGCGGATGCCGAGCAGCAGCGCCTCGAACCCCATGCCCGCGATCGCCTGCTTCAGCGCGACGGTCTTCAAGGCGTTGCAGCAGGCGAACTTGTCGATCTTCTTCGGCCCCATCCCGGCGGCGAGCGCCTCCTCGTTGCGGGCGATGCGCAGGTCGAGGTCCCACTCCTTCGCGAGGCGGTCGCGGAACGCGTAGATTTCGGGGAACTTGTAGCTCGTGTCGATGTGGATCACCGGGATCGGGACCTTGCCCAGGAACGCCTTGCGGACGAGCCACAGCAGGGACGTCGAGTCCTTCCCCATCGACCACAGCATCGCGACCTTCGAGTAGCGGCTGTACGCCTCGCGGATGACGTAGATGCTCTCGCTCTCCATGCGTGAAAGAAGGTCCACGGTCAACTCCCGGAGCGGATGATACCGCATCTCGGCGAGCGGCGAATTCCGGCGGCCGCGGGCGCGAAGAAAGGGCGGGGCTGTGCGCCCCGCCCGTACGATCCTCGCAGCCGTCCGCCTACCGCCCGTCCGGAGGGTACGCCGGCAGCAGCGGCGGCGCCGGCGGCAACGTCATCGGGCCCGCCTTGATCTTGGCCATGACGTACTTGACCGCCGTCTCGAGCTGCGCGTCCTTCCCGGCCATGACGTCGCCGGGGAGGTTGTCCACCTCGATGTCCGGCTCCACGCCGTGGTTCTCGATGACCCATTCCGAGTGGAGGCCGTACAGGCTGTCTTCCGGGATGGTGACGTAGCCGCCGTCGGCGAGCGGCCAGAAACCGCGGATGCCGCGCACGCCTCCCCACGTCCGCTCTCCGATCAGCGGCCCGAGCCCGTACTTCTTGAAGTAGTAGGGGAAGATGTCGCCGTCCGATGCCGAGTAGTGGTTGAGCAGGCACGCCATGTAGCCGTGCACCATCTGCTGCGGAATCGGGAACCCCACCCCCTGGCGGTTCGTGGTCATGCCCACGAGCACCCGGCGCAGGCGCTCGAGCACGATCTGGTCGATGAAGCCGCCGCCGTTGTAGCGGACGTCCACGATCAGCCCCTGCTTGCGCACCTGGGGGTAGAACTGGTCGATGAACTGGTCCATGCCCTGCTCGTCCATGTCGGCGAGGTACAGGTACCCGACCGTACCGCCGGACGCCTTGTCGACTTCGGCGCGGTTGTGGTCGATCCACGCCTTCATGCGCAGGTTGAGCTCGTCGGCGATCGGCGTCACGGTGACATCGCGCCGGTTCCTGCCGGTCGCGTCGTCGGCGACGGTGAGCGTCACGGTGCCGCCGAGGGTGTTGACGAACAGGCTGTAGGGGTCGGTCGGCACGCGCAGCTCGCGCCCGGCCACGGCCAGGAGGTAAGCGCCTTGCTTGACGTCGACGCCCGGTTCGGTGAGGGGGGAAGCGTAGCCTCGGTGAGCGTTGTCGCCCGGGTAGATGGTCTTGAAGAAGTAGCGGCCGGCTTTCTCGTCGACGCCGAAGTCGACGCCGAGCAGGCCGGTCGGCACCTTCTTGCCGCCGAGCTCGTCGCCGCCGCCGACGTAGGTGTGGGAGTTGCCGAGCTCGCCGATCATCTCGCCGATCACGTAGTTGAGATCTTCGCGGCAGGCGAGCTCGGGCAGCAGCTTCTCGTAGGAGGCGCGCACCGCCGGCCAGTCCACCCCGTTCATCTTCGGGTTGTAGAAGAAGTCGCGCTCGAGGCGCCACGCCTGGTGGAACATCTCGTTCCACTCGGCCACCGGGTCGACGAGCGCCTGCATGTGCGAGAGGTCCAACTCCTTGGGCTTTTCGGGGCCCGTCTCCTTGGCTTCCGCCGCGGTGCCGCTGATCGCGTACGCGTCCTTGTCCTTCGTCAGCACGGCGGTCCCGTCGGCGCTGAGCGCGTAGTCGTCGAGCGGGCTCACCAGCACCGTGTCCTTGCGCTTGGCCATGTCGAACGCGTGGAGCTCGGAGCTCTCGCCGTGCAGCGCGTTCTCGAAGCTCTTGACCGGCGCGGTCAGGTAGAAGACCCGGCCGCGCGCGGCGCCCAGGTGGGCGATCTCGCCGGCGGGCACCGGCAGCGGCACGACACGCTCTCCGAGGCCGGCGAGGTCGATCCGGATCGGGGCGCTGGCGCCCGGCTTCCAGGCCTCGGCCTTGTCGTCGCCGCCCTTCTTGTCGTCCTGGGGTTCGCCTTCGTCGGAGCGCGGCGCGAACGGGGAGGGCTCGCCCGCCTGCAGCGTCGCGGCGTAGATCCCGGCCATCTTCAGCGTCGCGACGTTGAACTCGCTCTCGCTGAACACCGGGTTCTCGTGCTTGAGGGCGATGAAGTACAGGTACTTGCCCTGCGGGTCGAACGTCGGGTTGAAGTCGCTGGTGAACGCGTTCGTCACCGGCGTCGCGGTGGCCGAGGTCAGGCTGTAGAGGTAGATCTGGCGCATGTCGTTGTCGGCCGCCTTGCTGTAGGCGAGCCAGCGGGCGTCGGGGGACCAGGCGAAGTCGTGCATCTCGGCGCGCGGGTCGGCGTCGACCTTGATCACCTTGCGGTCCTTCACGTTGAGGACCCACAGGGCGTGGTCGCTGTCGTCGAAGGCCACCTTCCCGCCGTCGGGCGACCAGGTGGGGTCGTAGAGGTACCCCTTGCGGCGGTCGGTCAGGATCTGCTCGCTGCCCGACCCGTCGGCCGGGCGGATCGCGATCTCGGCCTCGCCGGTGCGGTCGGTGACGTAGGCGACCGACGTGCCGTCGGGGGACCAGGCCGGGTCCTGTTCGCGGGCGCCCGACGTCTGCGTCAGGTCGCGGGTGTTGCCGTGCTCGGCGGGAACGGTGAAGATCTCGCCGCGGGCTTCGAACAGCGCGCGCTTGCCGTTGGGGGCGATGTCGAACCCCGAGATGGTCTTGCTGGCGTCCACCCAACGCGGCCGGGTGCGGACGCCGTCGTTGGGGACGTCGACCGCGACCTTCTCGAGCTTCTCGGACGGCAGGTCGAGCGTGTACAGCTCGCCGCCGCAACCGAACACGATGCCGGTATCGCCCAGGCTCGGCCAGTCGATGTCGTAGTCCTTGAACTGGGTCACCTGCCTGAACCGCTTGCTCGCCAGGTCGTACGCCCAGAGGTTGAGCCGCTTCTCCGGGCCGCGGTCGGAGGCGAAGTAGATGGTGCCGCCGTACCACATCGGGTACGTGTCGGTCCCCTTCCAGTCGGTGACCCGCTCGACGGCGTGGGTGCCGAGGTCGTAGATCCAGATGTCCTGCGCCAGGCCCCCGTAGTACCGCTTCCACGTGCGGAAGTTGCGGAAGATGCGGTTGTACGCGATCTTGCTCCCGTCCGGGCTGAACGAGGTCACGCCGCCCCGGGGCACCGGGAACCGCGTCGCCGCCCCGCCCGCCTCCGGGACGAGGAAGAGTTGGCCGAACCAGGAGTTGTACGTGGTCCGCCGCGACAGGAACATGATGTTCTTCCCGTCGGGGGTCCACGTCACCACCATGTTGTCGGGGCCCCAGCGCATCGGCGCGTCGGGCACCACGTCGGAGTGGAACGTCAACCGCCGCACCGGCCCGCCCTCGGCCGAAATGACATAGACGTCGTTGTTGCCGTCATAGCCGCCAGTGAAGGCAATCTCCTTGCCGTCCGGCGAGAAGCGCGGCATGAGGTCGAGACCGCTGTCGGTCGTCAAACGCTGCGCCGTCCCTCCCGTGCGCTCCACGCGCCAGAGGCTGCCGGCGGCGGAGAAGACGATGGTGTTGCCGTGCAGCGTCGGAAACCGCACGAGGGCGCGCTGGGCAGCCCCCGCGCCGGCCGGCAACGCCAGCGCCGCGAGGCCGAGCGCGAGGGCGTACGCCCCGGCCCGCCATCCCGCTGCGTGGCGCCGTGTCCGAGAGTGATCGCGACGGTCGATTTCCATGCACATCTCCCTTCCGTTCCATCCATGATGTTGGCCGGCCACGTGAGGTCCCTCGCCTCGTCGAAAGGCTCCCGGCCGGGGCGGCAAAGCGCCGCGGCGCTGCTCCTGCAGCGGTCGGAAGCGCACAACAGCCTCAGTATCATAATCCAACTCCCCACGGGCGGCGATCGACTATGCTGCGGCCAAACGAGTCGGGGCAGAGTCGGCGGTTTCGCGGTCGCGAGCGGCCCCGGCAGGGAAGGGGATACGCCATGCGCAGCCGTTGGGTTCCCGCCGTCGTCGTGGGCGCGCTCGTCGTGGTCGGCGCGTTCGCGCAAGCGCCGCCGCCCGTCCCGCCCGCCGTCGTGATCGACCTCTCGATCACGCCCGCGCCGGCGGGCGGCTACACGCTCGTGCCCGGCGACCGTACCGACAAGCCCGCCTTCGTGGCCCGTATCGGGGTGCAACGGGCCGTCGCCCCGCCGGGCCGGGGTTCGGTCGCGCACAAGCGGGTCGTCGTTTTCCCCGGCGAGCCCGCGAAGGGCAGCTTCGACGCGCCGGATGGGCCGGTCGAGTACACGATCGAGATCGATCCGGCGGCCAGCCGCGCCGAGGCCTCGCTGCGGGTGAGAAACGGCGACGCGGTCCTGTGCGAGTCGCACACCTCGATCTCCCTCGCGGCGCCGCGGGCCGGCGTCCAGCCCGCCGCCCCGGCGCAGCCCTGAGCGGTCGCCCCGGCAGCCGGGCGCATGGGCGTGTTCGCTGCGCCGTTGACGCCGGGGCTCCTCGTCGCCGCCGCCGTTCCGATCGCCTGGTCCCAGGCCGTGCGCGCCGGGCCCGCGTTTGGACGAACCCCGGTCGCCGGCCGGAGGCCCGCGGCGGGCCGCCCGTCGCCCGGACTGGCGGGCGGACGTTGAGGTACTCTGGCCGCATGAACGCCCAGACGGACGATCCCAGGGTCTTCATGGCGGCCGAGCGCACCTTCCTCGCCTGGATCAGAACCGGCCTGGCGCTGATGGGTTTCGGCTTCGTCGTGGCCCGGTTCGGCTTGTTCCTCAGCGAGCTCGCGTCGGTGGGCGCGGTGCGGCACCAGGGTCAGGGTTTCTCGCTTCCCATCGGGATCGCGCTCATCGGCCTCGGGATCGTAGTCATCGTCACGGCGGCGGTCCGCCACCACCGGCTCATGCGTTCGATCAACGACGGGCGCGCCGGACCCGGCGTCGGCGTCCGGTTCGGCCTGACCGTTGCGGCGCTCCTGGCCCTGATCGGGGTGGCCATGGCGTTCTACCTGGCGACGATCTGAACCGGGTGCGGCGGGCCGGTCACCCGCGCGCGGCGCCCGGCGCGAACCCCCAGCGGGCGCGCACGCGGCGCTCGATCGACGCGAACAGCAGCCGGTCGAGAACCAGCCCGAGCGCGATCGTGACCAGCATGACCCCGACCACCTGGGCGGCGTCGTTGAGCTCGCGCCCGGCGTGCAACAGGTAGCCGAGGCCGACGCTCGACTTGATCAGCTCGGCCGAGACCACGCCGTGCCAGCCGAGCGTCCACCCGAGCTTGACGCCGGTGACGACGCCGGGGAGCGCCGCGGGCAGCGCCACGCGGGTGGCGAGGGCCGGGCCGGCGGTGCCGAGACAGCGCGCGGCGCGCAGGTACACCGGCGGGATGTGGACGATGGCGTCGGCCGTGGCGATCGCCATCGCCGCCGTCGAGCTCATGACGATGACGAAGTAGATCGCCGCGTCGTTGAGGCCGAAGAGCAGCAGGGCGATCGGCACCCACGCGGCCGACGGCAGCGTCTGAACGCCGAGGAAAAGCGAGCGCAGGCACGAGTCGGCGGTTTGCGAGAGCCCCATCGCGACCCCGAGGGCGAGCCCGAGCGCGAGCGAGAGGACGAACCCGAGCGCCATCCGGACCACCGAGGCCTGCACGCTCGGCCACAGTGTCCCGTCGCGCGCCAGCTCGACGAGCCGGGTGCCGACCTGGGCCGGGGAGGGGAGGCTGTAGCTCGGCAGCCAGCCGAGGCTCCAGACCGCCTGCCATGCCAGAAGCAGGGCGAGCAGAAAGGCGAGCAGCACCAGCGGGCGGCGGCGGGCGGTGCCGGCGTCACGCATCGCGGCCGTCCCCGATCGCCGGACCGCGCAGCCGCGCCAGGATCTCTCGCGCCAGCTCGCTGACGTGCGGGTCGTAGAAGTCGCGCGGCCGCGGCAGCACCACCGGCAGCACGCTCGTGATGCGGGCGGGGCGCGCGGAGAGGACCACGACGCGGTCCGCCAGGCACGCGGCCTCGCGGGTGTTGTGGGTGACGAACAGCGTGGTCCTGCGGGTGACCGCGTGCAGCTCCTGCAGCTCGGCGTAGAGGCGCTCGCGCGTGAGCGCGTCGAGGGAGCCGAACGGCTCGTCGCAGAGCAGCGCCCGCGGCTGCGGCGCCAGCGCCCGGGCGAGCGCCGCGCGCTGCTTCATCCCGCCCGACAGCTCGTGCACGAAGGCGCGCTCGAAGCCGTCGAGGTGGACGAGCCGGAGGTACTCGTGCGCCACCTCGCGGCGCGCGGCGGCCGCCATGTGGGCGTGCTGGCGCAGGCCGAACGCCACGTTGTCGAGGACCGTGAGCCAGGGGAACAGCGCCGGCTCCTGGAAGATCATGGCGCGGTCCGGGCCGGGACCCGCGACCGCCGCCCCGTCCACCAGCACCCGCCCGGCGCTCGGCGTCTCGAACCCCGCCACCAGGTTGAGCAGCGTGGTCTTGCCGCACCCCGACGGACCGACGAGCACCACGAACTCGCCTTCGGCGGCGGCGAGCGAGAGCGGGCCGAGCGCGTCAACGCTGGTGCGAGCGGTCACGAAGCGCTTGGCGACGCCCTCGAGCGTGATGCGGGCCGGCGCGGCCGCACCGGCGGCGGGCGCGGCGCTCACGGCCGGCGTCCCGGCGGAAGCGGCGGCAGGCCCTTCGCGGCCAGGACCTCGGCCAGAGGCCCTGCCTCCACGATGCCGGTGAGGTCCGGGGCCGCGTGCAGGAACCCGACGCGATGCGCGTCGGCGGCGGCCTTCCCCAGCGCCGCGGTGAGCGGGTCCCACCCCAGCTCGATGCGCCCGAGCGCCGAGCGCACGATCGCGGCGGGCATCCGGGCGGCGGTTTCCCGCGTGATCTCCGCCGCGAGCAGGCCGGCGGCGGCGTCGAGGTCGGCGGCCATGGCGCGCGTCGCCTCGACGTGGGCCGCGAGGAGCCTGACGACGACGTCGCGGTGCTCGGCCAGGAACGCGCGGCGCACGACGAGCAACGCGGTGACGTAGCGGCCGTCGGGCCAGAGCTGCTTCTCATCGAACAGGACCCGTCCGCCCCCCTCGATCTCGAGACGGGAGACCCAAGGCTCCACCGTCCAGGCGGCGTCGATCTGCCGCTTGCCGAACATGAGGAGCTGGTCCGGGTTGGCGAGCGGGAGGATCGTCAGGTCGCCGCCCCGCTCGCGGGTGGTGTACCCGCGGGCGGCGAACCAGAGACGCGCGGCCACGTCCTGGGTGTTGCCGAGCTGGGGAGTGGCGACGGTCTTGCCATGGAAGTCGGTTTCACCGCGGATGCCGGCATCCGCCCGCACGACCAGCGCCGCCCCGCCGGACGCCGCTCCCGCGACGATCACGAAGCTGCGCCCTTGCGACCTGATGAAGCCGTTGATCGCGGGGTTGGGTCCGAGGTAGGAGGCGTCCACCGCGCCGACGAACAGCGCCTCGACCGCCGACGGCCCGGCGTTGAACTGCGTCCAGGCGATCGGCGCGCCGACGGTCTTCGCGAAGCTCCCGGTGGCGCGCCCGTACAGCGCCTGCGCGTGCGTGACGTTGGGAAAGTGTCCGATGCGGATCGCCGCGCCCGGTCCCGACGTCTCGCCCCGACCGCACGCGAGGGCGAGGGCGGCCGCGAGCCATGTTGCGACGAGCCGCATCCGCATTGGTCTCAGGATAGCAGGTCGCGGCGAACCGGGGGGCGGCTTTGGCGGGAGCCGGGCCGCGTGTATCCTCGCGCCATGAGATTCGAAGGACGGGTTGCGTTCATCACCGGCGCCTCGCGCGGCGTCGGGAGGTGCCTCGCGCTGGCGCTGGCCCGCGCCGGGGCCGACGTGGTCGTGGCGGCCAAGACCGTGGAGCCGAACCCCAAGCTGCCGGGGACGATCCACACGGTGGCGGCGGAGGTCGAGGCGCTCGGCCGGCGCGCGCTCGCCGTGCAGGTGGACGTGCGCGACGAGGGCGCGGTCGCCGCGGCGGTCAAGGCCGCGCTCGACCGCTTCGGCCGCATCGACTTCCTGGTCAACAACGCCGGGGCGCTGTTCTGGCAGCCGGTGGCGGACACCCCGATGTCGCGCTTCGACCGCGTCGTCGGGGTCAACGTCCGGGGCGCCTTCGCCTGCACCCGCGAGGTGCTGCCGGCGATGCTGGCGCAGGGGTGGGGTCACATCCTGATGATGTCGCCGCCGGTGGACCCGGCCGCCGCCGCCGGGAAGGTGGCGTACGCCGTGAGCAAGTTCGGGATGACACTGATCGCCCACGGCCTCGCCGGCGAGGTGGCCGACAAGAACGTCGCGTGCAACGCGCTTTGGCCGGCGACCCTGATCGAGAGCTACGCGACGATCAACTTCGCGCTCGGCGACGCGAAGGTCTGGCGCAGGCCCGAGATCGTCGCCGACGCGGCGCTGGCGATCTTCGCGAAGGAACCGAGGAGCTTCACCGGGCACGCCCTGATCGACGAGGACTTCCTCCGCTCCGAGGGGGTGACCGACTTCGCGCCGTACCGCTGCGACCCCGCCAACGAGCCGCCGCGCGTCGGCTTCGACTTCAAGTTCAGCGCGGGCTGAGCCGTGCCGACCGGCGGGCGGGGCGTGAGCCGAGGCGGGGGAGGGCGGACGCCGACGAAAGCCGGTGCGTGGGTGTTGGCGAGCCGGCCGAAGACGCTGCCGGCGGCCGCCGCTCCGGTCATCGTCGGCACGGCGACCGCGTACGCGGCGCACGCGTTGCGGCCGTGGCCGGCGCTGGCGGCGCTCGCGGGCGCGCTGCTCATTCAGATCGGCACCAACTTCGCGAACGACGTCTTCGACTTCCGCCGCGGCGCCGACACCGGCGAGCGCCTCGGCCCGGTCCGCGTCACCCAGGCGGGACTGCTCGCGCCGGGGGAGGTGCTCGCGGGCGCCTGGGTCGCGTTCGGCCTCGCCGCGGTCGCAGGCGCATACCTGGCGGCCGTCGCGGGATGGTTCGTGGTCGTGATCGGTTTGCTGGCGATCGGCTCGGGGATCGCCTACACCGCGGGTCCGTTCCCGATCGGCTACCACGGCCTCGGCGAGCTCTTCGTGTTCGTCTTCTTCGGCCTGGTCGCGGTCGGCGGCACCCACTTCGTCCAGGCGGGCGTGCTCGCCCCCGCCGCCGTGTGGGCCGGCGTCCCGATGGGACTGCTCGCGGCCGCGATCCTGGTGGTCAACAACCTGCGCGACGCGGCGACCGACCGCGCCGCCGGCAAGCGCACGCTCGCCGTCAGGCTGGGCGAGAGGGCGGCGCGGGCCGAGTACGGGGCGCTTCTCGCCGCCGCCTTCGCGGCGCCGCCGGCGGCCGTGGCCGCCGGGGCGGCGCCGCCGTCGCTCCTGCTCGCGCTCGGGGCGTTGCCGCTGGCGGTGGCCCCCCTCCGCCGCGTGCTCCGCGAACGGGGCGGCGCGCTCAACCCCGCCCTCGGCGAGACCGGCCGGCTCGAGCTGGCGTTCGCGGCGCTGTACGCGGCGGGGCTCGCGCTCGGCCGGCGCTGAAGGTTCGCGGGGCATGATAGAACGCATCGGCGGCGCCTACCGGGCGGCGTTCTCCGGGCTGCCGCGCGCGGTCTGGATTCAGGGGCTCGCGACCCTGGTGAACCGCAGCGGCACGATGGTGCTGCCGTTCATGAGCCTGTACCTCACCACCAAGCTGGGGTTCTCGATCATCGCGGCGGGCCAGGTGCTCAGCCTGTACGGGATCGGGGCGATCGCGGGCTCGTGGCTCGGCGGCGCCCTCTCCGATCGCGTCGGCCCGGTCCGCGTGCAGGTCGCGAGCCTCGCCGCCACCGGGGTCGGTTTTCTCGTCCTCTCGCGCCTCACCGGGCGCCTCGCGGTCTCGCTCGCCGTCTTCGGGCTCGCGCTCGTCGCGGAGTGCTTCCGGCCGGCGCTGTTCACGGCGATCGCGCGCGGCAGCGAGGCGGCGGTGCGCACCCGTTCGTTCGCGCTCGTGCGCCTGGCCGTCAACCTCGGAATGTCGTTCGGTCCGGCGGTCGGGGGACTGCTCGCCGTGCACCATTACGGGTGGCTCTTCGTCGCCGACGCGGCCACCTGCTGGGCCGCGGCGCTGGTGCTCGGGCTGGCGGCCGCCGGGCGGGGAGCGGCGGGCCGGGCGCCGGCCGCGGCGTCCGGCCCCCTGCTGTCGCCCTGGAAGGACGGCCCGTTCCTCGCGTTCCTGGCGGTCATGGTCGTGCTGGGGACGGTGTTCTTCCAGATCTCGAGCACGATGCCGCTGTACTTCCGCCAGCACTACCACCTGGCCGAGGACTCGATCGGGCTGCTCCTGGCGATCAACACGGTCATCATCGTGGCGGTCGAGATGGTCCTGCTGCGCGCCCTCGAGCACCGCGACCACCTGGTGCTGGCCGGCGTGGGCTGCCTCCTGGTGTGCGCCGGGTTCGGCTTGCTGCCGCTGGGCTCGAGCCCGGCGTTCGCGGCGCTCACGGTCGTCGTGTGGACGGCGGGCGAGATGCTCTCGCTGCCGTTCACGAACTCGGTGGCGGCGAGCCGCGCCCCGGCGGCGGCCAGCGGGAGGTACATGGGCGCCTACTCGCTGGCGTTCTCCGTTTCCTTCGTGTTGGCCCCGGCGGTGGGGACGGCCGTCTACGAGAGGTTTGGGCCGGCCACGCTGTGGGCCGGCGTCGCGGCCACCGGCGTGGTCCTCTTCGCCGCATGCGCTCGCCTGGCGCCGCACTTTCGCGCCGCACCGGGCGCGGTAGCAGATAGAGTAGGCGGAGGGCAACCCGGGCGCGAGGAATGAACCTCGGGCCTCTGGGTTCTCCGAGGTAGTCCGGCGCGCCTCGCGCCGGCGGGCGGCCCGCACGGGCAAGGAGGCGGGAGATGTTCGGCAAGCTGCTCAAGACGGACGACGACGTTGCGGCGCTGGTGTTGCGTCTCGGGCTCGGGATCGTGATGTTCCCGCACGGCGCCCAGAAGGTGTTCGGGTGGTTCGGGGGCTACGGCCTCGCCGGCACCTGGGGGTTCATGACCGGGCAGATGCACATCCCGGCGGTCTTCGCCGCGCTCGCGATCACCGCCGAGTTCGCGGGCTCGCTCGGGCTGATCGTCGGGCTGCTCGGGCGCGTCGCCGCGTTCGGGCTGGGCGTCGAGATGGCCGTCGCCGCCTTTCTCGGCGGCCACGTCGCCAACGGCTTCTTCATGAACTGGTCGGGCCACCAGGCCGGCGAGGGGTTCGAGTACCACATCCTGGTGGTCGTGATCGCGCTGGCCGTGATGATCAAGGGGAGCGGGGCGCTCTCCCTCGACCGGCTGCTCGCCGCCAGGTCGCGTTGAGCTCTCGCCCTGCCAACGGCCTGCCGACCGCAGGCGGCGAGCACCTCGTCGGCGTGATCTCCGACACCCACGGGCTGCTCCGCCCGCAGGCGGTCGCGGTGCTGTCCGGCTGCGAGCTGATCGTGCACGCCGGCGACATCGGCTCGCCGGGCATCCTGGGGGAGCTGCGGCGCGTCGCGCCTGTGGTCGCCGTGCGCGGGAACGTGGACGTGGAGGGCTGGGCGCGGGACCTGCCCGAAACCGCGGTGGCCGAGGTCGGCGCCGTGCGGCTCTACGTCCTCCATGACCTCGGTCGGCTCGACCTCGACCCGGTCGCCGCCGGCTTCGGGGCGGTGATCAGCGGTCACTCCCACATCGCCGCGATTGCCCAACGCCACGGGGTGTTGTTCGTGAACCCCGGCAGCGCCGGACCCCGCCGTCTCGCCCTACCGGTCTCGGTTGCTCTGCTCCGCATCCGGGACGGCGCCGTCGCCGGCGACATCGTCGGGCTCGAGGCATGATCCCGGCCGCGCGGAGCCGGGGCCGGGGCGCGGCCGGGTGCCGAGGTCGCGCCCGACCTGCGGATGCGGCAATCGGCACGTTGCAGCGCGAGGCGGCGAGCGCTAGATTGTCTCCATGAAGCTCAGTCCACGCCTTGCGCTGGCCGTCCTCCCGGCCTTGGTGCTGGCGGTGGGCGGATGCCGCCAGCACGCCTGGGACGGGGAGTGCGACGCCGTCGTCCTCAACACGAGCCAGTGCGCGGTGACTGTGTTCGTGGACGGGTGGGAAGCGGTGACCGTCGAGCCCGACCGGACGCGGACCGTGGACAACATCGGATCGGGCCGCCACATCCTCGAGAGCAAGGACCCGACCGGGCGGCTGCTCGAGCGCCGCTACATCGAGTTGCGCGGCGGCGAGGACTACTACTGGCACATCGACTCGTGCGCGCCGCAGTAGCCGGCGGCGAGCCTCAAAACAGCAGACGGCAGACCAGCAGCGCGGCGGCGATGCCGGCGAGGTCCCCGAGCAGGCCCGCGGCGACCGCGTGGCGCGTGCCGCGGATGCCGACAGCCCCGAAGTAGACCGCGAGGACGTAGAACGTGGTCTCGGTGCTGCCGTAGATCGTCGAAACCAGACGGCCGACGAACGAGTCGGGCCCGTTCGTCCTCATCACCTCGCTGACGAGGGCGAGCGTGCCGCTCCCCGAGAGCGGGCGCAGCAGCGCCGCCGGGAGCGCCTCGGCGGGCATCCCGACGAGGCGGGTCGCCGGCTCGACCGCCCGCGCCAGGAGCGCCATCGCACCGGACGCGCGGAACATCCCGATCGCGACCAGCATCGCCACCAGGAACGGAATGATGCGCACCGCGACGTTGAACCCCTCCTTCGCGCCCTCCACGAAGGCGTCGTATACCCGCACCTTCCGCAGGAGACCGGCGAGCGGGATGAGCAGCAGGAGGAGCGGGACCAGCGCGGTCGAGATCGCGTTCGCGAGCGCGGCGAACGTCACGGCCGGCCCTCGTCCGCCGTCTCGGGATGAGGCGTAGGCGGCGCAGCGACACGGAAGACCGGCAGCCGCTCGAGCAGCTTCGCGGCGCCGACCGCCACCACCGTCGCGCACGCCGAGGCGAGGATCGTCGGTGCGACGATCTCGGTGGGGTTGGCGGAGCCCAGCGTCACGCGCACCGCGATGATCGTCGCGGGCACCAGCGTGATGCTCGACGTGTTGAGCGCCAAGAACGTCACCATCGCGTTGCTGGCGGTGTCCTTGGCCGGGTTGAGCTTCTGCAGTTCCTCCATCGCCTTGAGGCCGAGGGGGGTCGCCGCGTTGCCGAGGCCGAGCCAGCTGGCGCTGACGTTGAGCACGATCGCGGCGAGCGCCGGGTGGTCGGCGGGCACGTCGGGGAAGAGGCGCCGGGCCACCGGGCGCAGCAGGCGCGCCAGGACGCGGACGATGCCGGCCTCCTCGGCGATCTTCATCACGCCGAGCCAGAGCGCCATCACGCCGACGAGGCCGATCGCCAGCTCGACGGCCCCGCGCGAGGAGTCGAACGCCGCCTTCGTCACCGCGTCGAGACGGCCGGTCGCCGCGCCGACGACGACCGCGATGACGATCAGCCCGATCCAGACCGCGTTGAGCACCGGGTCACCCTCCCTGGAACCGTGGGAAGTCTACCGTGGTGCCCCGGGGATGTGGCGATCGCGGGTCTGACCGCGGGCACGCCGGGTCACCGGGTGATTCGCTGCCGCGGGCAGCGGCCCCGTCGCGGCGACGGGTCCGCCCGAACACTTGGAAGCGCGTCGCGTTCTCGTGTAACCTCCCACCGATTGGGAGGCTTCCGATGACCAAACGGGTCGTGACGTTCACCCTCGGGTTGCTGTTCGTGGCCGCGTCCGCCGGCGTGGCGGCGGAGCCGCCGAAGGCCGCCGAGAAGGAGCACGCGGCGGGAGCGACGAAGCAGGAGGCGCCGGCGGTCCCGGAGCCGGAGCAGTCGGTCACCGAGCACACCATCACGATCGGCGGCGCCGTGCTCAAGTACAAGGCGACGGCGGGCACGATCCTGATCCGCAACGACAGCGACGAGCCGATCGCGGCGATCGAGTACGTCGCCTACACCAAGGACGGCGCCAAGGCCGCCCAGCGCCCGCTCACGTTCGCATACAACGGCGGGCCGGGCTCCTCCTCGCTCTGGCTGCACATGGGCGCGCTCGGGCCTCGCCGGATCGTGACCACGGACGCGGCGCCGACGCCGCCGCCGCCGTACCAGGTCGTGGACAACCAGGAGAGCATCATCGACGTCACCGACCTCGTGATGATCGACCCGGTCGGGACCGGGCTCTCCCACGCGGTGGGGAAGGCGAAGGACAAGGACTTCTGGGGCGTGGACCAGGACCTCGATTCGATGGCCCGCTTCGTCGTCCAGTACGTCAACGACAACGGCCGCTGGAACTCGCCGAAGTACCTGCTCGGCGAGAGCTACGGAACGATGCGCTCGGCCGGCCTCGTCGACGTCCTGCAGAGCAGGTGGAACATGGCGTTCAACGGCGTCGTGCTGATCTCGGTGTTCGTGAACGCGCAGGCGGACATCACGCTGGCGGGGAACGACCTCGGCTACGAGATGTTCCTGCCGAGCTACGCCGCGATCGCCTGGTACCACCACCTGGTTCCCGACGCGCCGCCGCTCGAGGCGTTCCTCGCCCAGGCGCGCGCCTTCGCCGCCGGGCCGTACGCGACGGCGCTCGCCAAGGGCGACGCGCTCCCCGACGCCGAGCGCCAAGCGGTGATCGCCACGATGTCGCACCTGACCGGTTTGTCGCCGTCGTACCTCGACAAGGCCAACCTGCGCGTCAGCGAGGGCGAGTTCACCGCCGAGCTGCTGCGCGAGCATGCCGAGGTCGTCGGCCGCCTCGACGCGCGCTTCACCGGCGTCGCGCTCGACCGGTTGGCCAAGGAGGCGACGGAGGATCCGCAGTCCACGGCGATTTCCCCGGCGTTCACCGCCGCGTTCCTCAATTACCTGCACGAAGACCTGAAGTTCGGTCAGGGCAAGACGTACAAGGTGGAGGCCGATCTGTGGCGGGATTGGGACTGGAAGCACAAGCCCCCGGGCTCGCCGTTCGCGTTCCCCGGCGCGCCGAACACCGGCATCGACCTGGCGCACGCGATCGCCACCAACCCCGCCCTGCGCGTGCTCGTGCTCAACGGCTACTACGACCTGGCGACGCCGTTCTTCGGTACCGAGTACACGATGGACCACCTCGGCCTCGAGAAGAAGCTGCGCGGCAACATCGAGATGAAGTACTTCGAGGCGGGCCACATGATGTACCTGCACCCGCCGTCGCTGGCGGCGTTCAAGGCGGCGGTCGCCGGCTTCATCGAGGCGACCGACCGGCTGTAATACCTCCACCGGCTACGCGACGGCGGCGGCTGGGCGCTCGGCCAGGAGCACGGCCTCGCGGAGCACGGGGACGAGGGGGATCTGCTCCTCGGGGACCCCGAGCGCCGCGAGGATGACCTTGGCCCCGGGGGTCGGGCCGTCGCTCTGGCGGGCGTTGGCGGTGACGAACAGATCGTCGCCCTCGACGCGCCACTCCATGATGCCGGGGAGGGCGTCGCCTGTCACGGCTGGAGCGTGCGGCCATGCGGGCATGCCGGGGAGGCGGCGCAGGCGGTAGCGGCAGGCGGCGACGGCCTTGCCCAGCGAGGCCGAGCCCTCGGGGAGGCGCTCGCAGGCGGTGAGCTGAAGGCCCACGGGGAGCACGCGGTTGGCGTGCGAGAGCATGCCGAGCTCGACGTCGCCGTGGCACTCGACGTCGAAACGCTCGGCGAGAGCCTCGGCGCCGAGCGGCAGCGCCGGGCCCATCGAGAGGCGGATGTGAGGGTTATACCCTTCCGTGTAGCGCACCGGGACCGCCGCCGCGCGCAGGGCGCGCTCGAGCAGGTCCATCACGTTGCGGTGGGAGAGGAAGCGCGCGCCGCCGAGCTTCGCGAACGTGAACCGGGCGCGGGCGACGCGCTCCGGCTGGGTGAGCGGGGGCGGGTCGGGCAGCACCCGGGGCAGCGGCCGCAGGCGGTACGCCGCGTTCTTCGCGCGGGCCAACTCCGGCGCCGCCTCGCCGACCACCGGAAGCGTCGGGGCGGCAAGCTGCGTGTCCGCGCCGTCGCCGGGCACGCCGCAGCGCATGCAGTCGCCCCAGCGGCAGTCGGGGGTCTCGCGCTCCTCGACCCCGCGCCGGCGCTCGGCCTTCAAGTACCCCTTGCGGACGCGGGCGTCGATTACGTCCCACGGCAGCGTGGCGGTCAGGTCGCGGGGACCGAGCTCGCTCTCGACGTCCACCCCGGCCTCGGCGAGCGCCTGGTTCCAGGCGGGCAGGCGCAGCCACTCGCCCCAGCCGTCGAACACCGCGCCGAGGTCGTGGGCGCGGGCGATCACCGCGCCGAGCCGGCGGTCGCCGCGCGACAGCAACGCCTCGAGCGCCGACTCCTCGGGCTCGTTCCAGGTCAGCTTCGACCACCGGATGCGCCTGAAGCGGGCGCGCAGCAGCTCGATCCGCCGCCGCATCTCGGCGACCGGCACGAACGGCTCCCACTGGAACGGCGTCCACGCCTTGGGGACGAACGGCCCGACCGAGACCTTGACCTCGGCCTTGCGGTTGCCGACGCGGCGCGCGGCCTCGAGGATCCCCTCGGCCAGGCGCGCCAGCTCCTCGAGGTCGTCGTCGGTCTCGGTGGGCAGGCCGATCATCGCGTACACCTTGATCAGGTTCCAGCCGCGCGCGAACGCGACTTCCGCGGCCTTGACCATGTCGGCGTTGGTGAACGTCTTGTTGATCACGCGCCGCAGGCGGTCGGAGCCGGTCTCGGGCGCGAACGTGAACCCAGACTTGCGCACCCGGCTCACCGCGTCGGCGACCGCGACCGAGAACGCGTCGGCGCGCAGCGACGGGAGCGAGACCCCGACGCGGCGCGGCGCGAGCGTCTCGGCGAGGTGGTAGGCGAGCGGCTCGATCTGCGAGTAGTCGGCGGTGGACAGCGACAGCAGGCCGACCTCCTCGTAGCCGGTCGAGTCCACGTGCGACTGTAGCGTGGCGAGGACGGTCGCCGGGTCGTGCTCGCGCACCGGCCGGTACCAGTACCCGGCCTGGCAGAAGCGGCAGCCCTGCGTGCAGCCGCGCACGACCTCCATCCCGAGCCGGTCCTGCACCACCTCGACCGCGGGTACGATCGGCAGCGGCGGCACGTCGGCGGGGTCGAGCGTCTCGGCGAAGACCCGGAGCACGGGGAGCGTCGCGGCCTCGTCGAGGACCTCGAACGAGCCGCCTTCGGCGGGCGACGCCGCCGGCGTCCAGCGGTAGAGCTGCGGCACGTAGATCCCCGGGACGCGGGCGAGCGAGCGCAGCACCTCGGCGCGCGGCAGCCCGGCGGCCTTCCCGTCCTTGACCGCGTCGAGCAGCGCGCGCAGCAGCACCTCGCCGTCGCCGATCGCGAACGCGTCGAAGAACTCGGCGACCGGCTCGGGGTTCGCCATGCACGGCCCGCCGCCGACGACGATCGGGTCGCCCTCGACGCGGTCGCGGGCGAAGCGGGGGATTCCGGCGAGGTCGAGCAGGTAGGGGACGTTGACGTAGTTCAGCTCGGTCTGGAGCGTGATGCCGACGAGGTCGAACGCGCGCGCCGGGTGGTAGCTCTCGAGCCCGTACAGCGGCACGCCGGCGGCGCGCATCGCCGCCGCCATGTCGGGCCACGGCGCGAACGCCCGCTCGGCGAGCGTGTCGGGGCGCGAGTTGGCGATGTGGTAGAGGATGCGGGTCCCCTGGTGCGACATCCCGATCCCGTACTCGTCGGGGAAGGCGAGGAGCAGGCGCACGGCCGCCGAGTCCCAATCCTTGATGACGATATTGCGCTCGAGGCCGAGGTAGCGGCCAGGCTTTTGCACGCCGGGCAGGATACGGTCGAGCGCGGCGCGGATTTCGTCTGGATTCAATCTGACCCCCTCGCGGATTGTAACCGACGGGAGGCGCAAGACCTTCCAGTAGCGTTGGACCTCGCCTGGGGCGCCGCCGATAGCGGACCATCTGCGTTGTCGGCCTTCGGCGGTTCGGATCCTCACGTAGCCTCCGGCTACGCTCCGGTCCGACCGCCTCGCTTTCCTAGCATCTGGCCCACTCTCGGCGGCGCGGCTACACGCCCCATGCTTCGACGCCCTGCCTGGCGGCGGCGCGGCTACACGCCGTGAGCCCTCCGCCCTGCCAGTCACGTCTTGTCGTTCACGGACCACGGACCACGGACCACTGACCACGGTCTTCCGGGCCCCGGTCCCCGGACTCCGTTGTTCCGGGCCCCGGACCCCGGATCGCTACCGCCGACACGAGTCACCGGCGGGGGTCAATTCCTGGCTGTGGCGCCGGAAGTGGCCTTGGTGGCCGGCAGGGTGTACGGTGTGGATGTACGAAATCTGGCGGATGGGGTGGCGATGGACGCGGGGAGCGTGAGCCGGGTGCTGGCACGTGTCGTGGCCTGCGAACGGAAGGACGATGCTATCCATTCGCGCACCCCCGCCCTGGAGGAACGCTCGACATGCAACGAGGTCGGTGGCTCATCCGAGCAGACGGGATGGTGATGCAGGTACAGATCGGCCTTCGCACGGCGACCGGACCGGCTCGATCGGATGCTGGCCGGAGAGCGCGAGCGATGAGATGGGCGGGCGCCCCTCACTTCAGCCACCTGCGTGCCTGAACCTCTTCTTGGCTGGCACTTGTTTTGGAGGCCAACAATGAGATGCAACACTCTCCTCGTGGCGCTGCTTTGTGCATCGTTCGCTACTGTGCCCTTGTTCGCACTGGAGCCGGGGAGTCTCGGGCCGACACTCATTTACCGTTGTTCCCACCAATGTCGTGGACTATGGTGGGACGAGTATCGTCACCGACCGCTTCGGTTGCAGGAATACACCCATTTCGGCCCTATTGGAGGCGGTACCCGGATCGGGTCCTCGACCATTGGCCCATTCATTGAGACGTTGGATGAGTCCGGCCAGCCCGTGGAGAGGCTCTTGGAGTGGGCGAGCGTCACGAACGTCTCCCTTGACCTCTTCTTTGTTGATGAAGGGAGGAAGCTCGTCATCGTCTCCACCGATGGCGGCTACGACTGCGCGACAACGACCGTCTACATTCACGATCTCCAATGGCCTCCGACACGGAGCGAGGCTATCCTGGAGCCCAGCGAGGTTCATTGCCTCGGCGAGAAGCGCGGCCCGGAATTCCCGGAGGCCGTGCACTTGCCGACGGTGGGTACCGTAGTGCCGTCTGAGGACGGCAGGTTGCTTGCGAACTCCTTCCTGACCGGGAACTCGTTGACGGCGAAGACACAGCTTGTGGATCTCGACACTCGTAAGGTCGTTGGCGACACCGACGGCGCACTCCTGGGTCGCGTCGGCGCGCGCTCGTTCTACGTTGCAGAGTCAATCTACACGGAGCAGCGCCACCTGGTGCGCGACTATGTGCTGAAGGAGCTCTCGGTGGAGGGAGTGAAGAACGTTGGGCGCGCGGACGGGATCGAGAGCGTCGTTCGGGGATCGGGTGGGCGACTGCTCGTTAGCGGGACCCTAAAGAAGGTCGACACTGGAGCGCCACACTACGACAAGTCGGAGAAGCAGGTGATTGAGGGCCAATTCCGAAATGGCCTGAACGTCTCGGCTCAGAGTGCTCAGCGTTCCGCGTTCCCGTGCAAGGTGCTGGAGATGCGGAGCGCTTGGCAAGAACCGTCGGGCGACGTGGTCGTTTCGGTCGAAGAGCAGTGCGATGGAAAGAACGGATACGCGCTCTACCGCCTACCGATTTAGGTGCTCGGTCCGCAAGGAGGGGAAAATAGGTGCCCGGTACGCAAGTAGCTGAAGTGTGCTGGCGTGACTGGCAAGCGAAGACAATGCCACGGCGGCCGCAGGTGTTCGTCGAGGGGCTCATCTACGAGGTGTATCACCGGGCGGGGCGGGGTGAAGCGCCATTCAAGCCCAGGACGAGGTTTGCCGATTCCGGAGCCTCCTACACGAGGCCAAGAAGAGGGACGGCCTGGCCGTGCTGGCGTGGTTTCGGTACCAGAATTGGTGCCCGGTACGCAAGTCCGTTGTATATGATGTTCACGCAATCGTTCTGCCCGTAGAGCAGTGAGCACGTCGAGAGCGCGATCGCACCCGCGCAAGCGAGCGCCCGGTTCATCGCTCTTGTCCGTTCTGGGGATCCAACACCGCGGGGTTCCTCTCGATCTCAAAGGCAAGGTCGTCAAGCGACGCGTAGGGCGTTCGCACTCCGTCGGTCAAGGGTTCGATCGAAGCCGGGGCGAGGACGCTCGCTCCGCGCTTAACTACGAGTTGGGTCCAGCCGCCGACCCTGAGGATGTCGCCGGCGATGTTGACGGCCGGCCGGAAGACGAACGCGAGGACCTCCTCGCCGACGACGGGAACCGGCGCGTTCCCCAGAGGCGGCGCGCCGGCCAGGAAGCAAATTAACCCCCTGGGGGTCTGAATCGTTGCCTCTGGAATGAAGATGAAGAGTCGAGTGCGCCCGGCGATGCGACGGCCTCCTTTGAGCACCTGCGAGGGAATGAGCGTGAAAAGGGTTCCTGCCTCGTGGATGTAGAAACCGGATTCGGCGTGAGACAGCTGTCCCCTGACGATGAGCCACGACGCCGACACCACCTGATCCAAGGAGGCATCCATATGTCCCGGCTCGCCGTCCGTCGGCGCGAGCCATTGCGTGCAACTCGTCGGGTTCGCACAGCGCTGCTTCTCGAAGACCCGCTCCAAAGCTGGCGAGAAGAGGTCAGGCCTGAAGTCCCCCTCTGACGTAAATGCAGTTGCCGCCGGAATCCACTCCCACGATGCTTGGGTCGGGCGGGCGGTCCCACGGTTAACCGGAACGGGCTGCCCCGATGCAGGGCAGAGGACGAAAACGAGTCCCAAAAGTGCGAGAGTTATCCTGATCCGGTTCATCCCCTGGCTCCTTTCTGGAGAGAGGCGGCACACCTCAAAGCGGATCGGGATCCAGACCCAGCGTTGACGAGAGTGTCGCTCATTTGAACTAATGTTTACGTGCTTACTGTCGCGTGTCAATAGGCAGAACTGACAAGACTTATCGTCCGCTTGATCTGTACCAGTCGTTCATGACGAGCGATCGTCGCCACGGTGGATGAAAACGGGTGGCGCACCGATCTGGCGTCCCAGCGCCACGACCATTTACGGACCAGATACCGCCATCTCGCCATCTCGATCTCGCGGTGAATGCGGCGCCTTGAGGCAAGCCTTTCTCCAGTGCGACGCGGGGTGCTGTGGCGCTCAACAGCATGAGGTGCGCATCCAGCAGATCCGTGGCCGCCGCCCTTCGGCCGGTGTGGCTCCTGGCAAGACGGCGACCGGGGCTGGCCGGGCGCTCGGCGCGCTCGCCGGCGTCGGCCTATCGGGTGACGTCCCGCAGCATGGATACCACGTCCATGCGAATCGACATCGGTATTGTTGGCGGCAAGCGCCGCGGCGACGAGCTGCCACCAAGCGTGGAGGTGGTACGAATGCGACGCGGTTATCGCCCGCCGTTCTCCCGGCTCCGACCGGATCTCATCCAGCAGCGCTCGTAGCTCCTCGGCGTAGGGCTCGAGGTACGCCCTCCCTGCGGCCTGGTTGAGCCTCCAGACGGCCGAGCCGCCGAGCCGAAAAGCCAGGGTCACGACCGCAGCGCACGCGGAGAGCGGGAGGACGAGCCGGGCGTGGGGCCTGGGCGTTGAGGCCAGACCAACCGATTTGCCCGTCCCGGACCAGGCGGCGGTGTCAGCGAACGGAGGCGCGAGGCAGCAGGCGTGCACCGACCGCAGCGGGAGCGCTCCGGCCTCGACCTTGCCGCTCGCGGCGTCCTGAAGCTTGACATCCGGGCCTTTCACTCTTATGATCATTTTCACCGTTTGGTGAAAGGATCACTTGTCGTGAAACTCAAGGTGCCGGATCTCACGGAACGAGCCGAGGCCGCCCTCAGGGGCGCGTTGGCCGAAGTGCCGTTTCTGCGGCCCGACGCGGAGAAGGGCTTGCGTGTGGCCGAGCTCACGACCGGAAGACCGGACCTCGAGTTGCGGATCACGCCGGTGTCGAATCGGGCCCCCCTCTTCGTCCTTGTCGAGGTCAAGAGGAGCGGAGAGCCCCGATACGCCCGTGACGCCATCAACCAGTTGCTGCGGTACCGCGAAGCCAGACCGGGCGCCTACCTCGTATTCGCCGCCCCCTATATCTCACCCGAGACGACCGCGCTCTGCGCCACGGAAGGCGTCGGGACGATCGACTTCGCGGGCAACTGCTTCTTGAGCTTCGGGGAGGTCTTCATTCGTCGAGAAGGCAGGCCGAACCCCTTCGCCAAGCGGCGGGGCCTGCGCTCGCTCTACGCGCCGAAGTCGGAGCGGGTGCTGCGGGTCCTCCTGGCGGACCCACGGGCGGCCTGGAAGACGATCCGGCTGGCGATCGAGGCCGGCGTGAGCATCGGGCAGGTCGCGAAGGTGAAGCAGTTGCTCGCGGACCGGGAGCTGATCGCTATCGGGAAGAACGGCTTTACCCTCAGCAATCCACAGGCGTTGCTTCAGGATTGGAGCCGGTCCTACCGCCTCGAACGGAGCACGGAACGGGGCTACTACAGCTCGTTGCCGGTTGCAGAGGCTGAGCGAGCGGTGGCGAAACGCTGCGCTGCAGACGACGTAACGTACGCCCTGACCAGTTTCTCGGGGGCCGCCCGGTACGCTCCCTTCGTTCGCTACCAACAAGCGACGATCTACGTCGGCACCGACCCCGAGTCGGTCGCCGGGAAGATCGGCCTTAAGAAGGTGGACAGTGGTGCAAACGTCCGTATCCTCGAGCCCTACGACGAAGGCGTGTTCTACCGCAGCCAGTTGATCGACGGCATTGCGGTGGCCAGCGCAATCCAGGTCTTCCTCGACCTGCAGAGCGCTCGAGCGCGAGGCGAGGAGGCCTCAGGCTTCCTGCTCAGGGAGGTCATCGAGAAGACATGGGAGAAACCGGCAAGGACTACACGGCCGAAGCCGTCGAAGCGGCGCGGTCAGTCATCCTCGAGCTGATCCACCTCCTCGGAGTGTACCGGGACCGGATCGTTCTCATCGGCGGTTGGGTCCCGCCCCTCTTGTTCCCGCACGTTGCCAGCCACCACGTCGGCAGCGTCGATGTGGACCTCGCCCTTGACCACAGGAAGCTCGCCGACGCCGGTTATCGGACGATTCTCCGGAGTCTTCTAGCTCGTGGATACGTGGAGGGCCCTCAACCGTTCATCTTCCTCAGGAGCGTCGTCATCGGGGGTCGGACGGTCACCGTTGAGGTGGACCTCCTGGCCGGCGAGTACGGAGGCACCGGTCGTGCTCACCGAACGCAGAGGGTCCAGGACGTCAGACCGCGCAAGGCGAGAGGGTGTGACCTGGCGTTCGAGAACCCAGTCGAGATCCATCTCGAGGGGACGTTGCCTGGCGGAGGAAAGGACAGCGGCACAGTCCGGGTCGCATCGATCGTCCCCTTCCTCGTCATGAAGGGCATCGCGCTCGGTGACCGCATGAAGGCCAAGGACGCCTGGGACATCGACTTCTGCCTGACCCACTACCCAGGGGGGCTTGGGGCTCTCGCTCTGGAATTCAGGCCTCACCTCAGACAGGGCATCGTCCTGGAAGCCTTGCGGACCATCGGGGAGAAGTTCGCCTCACCTGATCACTACGGCCCCCGCGCCTGCGCAGAGTTCGAGAACCTCACGGACCTCGAGGAGCGCGCAATTAGGCAACGGGCCGCGTATGAACGCGTGGCCGACCTGTTGGCAGGCTTGGGCATGCCGCTGGACGCCCACTCATGATCCGAACCTGACGAAGGCGACGGTCAAGGTGGCCGATCATCCCCACTGGAGTCAGTTGAGTTGGTGATAGCCGGTCCGTATCCGCCCCACGCCGCGAGCTGGGCGCTGTGAAAGGAGCCGACCTCTCATGGGAGACGTTATCGGCGCCGTCACGTGGGTTGATCCGCGGACCGATCCGCGGCCACCGGCCGAGAAGCCGCCTGTCAGGGCCACGGAAGATCCCGCTGCCATTGCCGAGCTGATCGAGCACTGCCAGGTTGGGCGGATCTACGCAGTCGAGCGTTGGCTCGCCTCGGGGCGCCCTATCCAGGTCGCGTACGGTGAGCTCGACGCCTGGCGCACCCCGGCGACGCCACTCTCGGTGGCGATGGAGTCCGGCCAGCACGACCTGACCTTGCTCCTGCTCTGCAACGGCTATCGGCCGGAGCTGGAGCCCCAGTCGCCCCTGAACTTCGCGCTTCGAGAGCGGGCCTGGGAGTACGTCGATCTGCTCCTCGCCTGGGGCACGGATCCCAAGGCGGCGGATCCGGACGCTGTGCTGGACACCTACCAGGTCTCGACGATGGAACGGTTCTGGGACCTCGGGCTGGACCTGACGCGCGACCGGCACCTCGCGTACTACCTTGCCGGGTCGACGAGCAACAAGCCGGCGTACGGATGGGCCAAGCGCCACAACGCGGACCCTCGGGTCGCCCGCGCGCTGACACTCGCGCTGGGCGAGGCGGTGTCGGAGAACCGCGAGAAGGGTGTGGCGCTGCTCGTGTGGGCCGGCGCCGATCCCCATCTCCAGGTGCCGAGTCTGAGGTACACCGAGGACGACGACGATCCCGATGACGATCACCGCTCGGCGATCGAGCTCGCCGTCATGCTGGGGCGGGGGAAGCTCGTGAAATACCTCAAGCCCGACCCGGACCGTGATGACTGGGAGGCGTTGTGGGGCGACGTGTGCGACCCTGACACGGCGGATTTCCTCTACGACCGCCGCCCGCCCCGAGACTGGTCCAAGGCGATCGAGCGCAACATCTGGCGGATGGGTTGGTGGTACTGGGACCGCTCGGACCATCGGGCCTGTCTGGAGCGCCTCTTCGAGCACTTCTGGGGGCGGTTGAGCACGCTCAGTCCCAGGGACTGTCAAGAAATGCGGGGGAGTCTCCTGAAGCTGGAATCCAGCAGCGATCTCGCCTGGTTGCTCGGCAAGCTCTCCAAACCGCAGCACTGCGCCGAGAAGATCTTCGCGGAGTTGGTCCGCACTCCGGCAATACGGCAGAAGATGGCGCACCTGGGGCTCGATGCGTTGCTGCCATCACGGCCTACGGACATCCGGGCAGGGCGCCGGCGAGAGAGGGCTGGAGGCAAGCCGGACCTGCAAGCGCAAACTTCAGAGGATGAGTGGCTCGACAACCTTCCCGCCGAGCAGAGGGCGAGTTTCCTGCGCCAGCACATCAGCAGGGAGCAACTCTACGCGGAGGTCTGGGCCGATCCTGTCACCAAGGTCGCGGAACGCTACGGCATCTCGGACGTCGCTGTCGCGAAGTGGTGCAGGAAGCTGGACGTCCCTCGGCCGGGCCGTGGCTACTGGGCGTGCAAGGCCGCGGGACAGACGCTCCGGCAGTCGCCGCTGCGGCCCCGCGCCCTGGGCGTGCCGATGTACGTCGGCCGTCCCAACCCAAGCCGTGAGAAACGTCCGACACCCGCCGGCATCAGCGGTCTGGAGCGCTTCCCCAGGGCGATACCGGTTCCGGACCTCAGTGATCACGAACACGTCCTGGTCGTTCAGACTCGGCGCGCCCTCGAAGAGGCCGCGAGCGGTGAGGATGGGATCATCGGCGCACGAGCGGGTGGCGGGCTGGATGTCGAGGTCTCAAAGGGGAGCGTGGCTCGGGCGCTTCGCATGGTGAACGCGATCGTCTGCGCGCTCGAGGGCGCAGGGTTCGGCGTCGAGGTCGCCTCCGGCCCTGCCGGGGCCCAGCGTTCCACCGGCGGCCGAACCTATGCTGTCCTTGAGGGCGAGCGGGTCCCGTTTGCCCTGGTTGAGCTGACTGAGCGCGTGGAACGCCCGCCCAACGACAAGGAGCGGGCGGCGATGAGGCGCAACCCCTGGAAGACGAAGGGCCCCTTCTACTCGCGCCGTCCAA
The DNA here is from genome assembly GCA_004298115.1 of Acidobacteriota bacterium. Classification (GTDB taxonomy): domain Bacteria; phylum Acidobacteriota; class Thermoanaerobaculia; order Thermoanaerobaculales; family Thermoanaerobaculaceae; genus RBG-13-68-16. Next base: position 606 of record SCRJ01000034.1, on the reverse strand, counting down.
CCGGGGCGCTCTCGCTGCAGATCGAAAGTGGGTCGGCCGGTGACGGCCATAGGCGGAGCTGGTCCGACAGCACGCAACGTCGGCTGGAAACGCTGCTCCACTCGTTCATCCGAGGCTTGCTCGTCTCCGCTGAGGCGCAGAGGCGTCGCGGGGCAAGAGCGTAGGGGCGGGGGTATCTCTTTCGCTGGTCGGTCGATGCCGGTCCCGCTGGCGATCGGGCGCGAAGTCATCCTTTTGCCCTTCGTGATGAATGCGGCGCTTGGACGGCCGGGGACGGCCCGCAATGACCGAGGCTGGGTTCCCGCGTGCGCGGGAACGACGACAACAGGGTAGCCGGTAACCTCCGGCTGCGGACCACGGATCACGGACCACGGACCACGGTCTCTTACGGCGCGGAGCCCGGACCCCGGGGCGCGGTCTTCGCCGCCGCCAGGCGGGCGATCGTCTCGATCGCGATGGCGGCGACGCCGAGCCCCTTGAATCGGCCCGGGAATAGGCAGACTATTCAACAGGGTTGTAGAATAGTAAAGGAGCGGAACCGATGAGCGTGGAACGGCGGTACAAAGATGCCACCTACGGGCAGTTCGCGCGGATCGGCAAGGCGGT
>SCRJ01000033.1 GCA_004298115.1 Acidobacteriota bacterium | reverse complement strand
CGGACATCCGCCACCGTCACGGCGAGGAGGAGAGCCAGGAGTGAGCCTCGCCACCCGCGTGTTCGTGGTTGAGGACGACGCCGACATCGCGGCGATGGTGCGGCGGCAGCTCGAGCGGACGGCCGCGTGCGCGGTCGCCACCTTCGCGCGCGGCGACGAGTTCCTTGCGGCGTGCGAGATCGCGACGCCGGATCTCGTGGTGCTCGACCTCAACCTGCCCGACACCGACGGGCTGGTTCTCTGCCGCGAGCTGAGGAGCTGGGACGCGACCCGTACCGTGCCGATCCTGATGCTCACCGCGCGGGCCGCGGAGAGCGACCGCGTCGCCGGTCTCGACCTCGGCGCCGACGACTACCTCACGAAACCGTTCTCGCTGCGCGAGCTCTCCGCGCGGGTCGCGGCGCTGCTGCGGCGGGTGGGTTGGGAGCGCGGCACCCCCGACGGCGTCTATTCCGACGCCCGCCTCGCCGTGGACCCGTCCCGCTTCCAGGTCACCCGCGACGGGGCGCAGGTTCACCTCACCCGCAGGGAGTTCGCGGTTCTCTGGCACCTGATCTCCCTCGGGGGCCGGGTCGCCTCGCGGGAGCAGATCCTCGACGCGGTGTGGGGCCTCGCCTCCAGCGTCGACCCGCGCACGGTCGACGCGCACATTCGCACGCTGCGGAAGAAGCTGGGCGACGACGTCATCGAGACGTTGATCGGCTCGGGCTACCGCTTCCGAGGTCAGGGATGAGACCGCGCTCCCCGCTCGGGGTGCTGGTCGGCCTCGCGGCCATGCTGGCGGCGCTGGCCGCGCTCCTGGTCGATCACGCTGTGCGCCGGAGCGAATCCGCCGCGGCCGTCGCGCAGCGGCTGCAGCAAGCGGCCGGGACGCTCGCGCCGGATGCCGCCGCCCTGTTCGCGATGACGCCGGAGCAAGCGGACGCCACGATCCGGCGGTGGTCCGCGCTGAGCGGGTTTCGCGTCACCCTCATCGATGCCGACGGCGGCGTTCACGCCGACTCGTGGGCGTTCTTCGGGCCGCTGCCCCGCCTCGAAAACCACGCCGGCCGGCCCGAGGTGACCACCGCCCGCAGCGCCGGCGTGGGTGTCGGCCGGCGGCGCTCCGCCACCACCGGACGCGTGACGACGTACCTCGCCCGCGAGGTCGGGCCGCCGGCTCGCCCCCTCGGCTTCCTGCGCCTGGCGCAGGAGGACGCCCCGGACGAGTCGCCGTGGGCGGGCGCGGTCGCGGCCGTGGCCGCCGCGATCCTCGCCGGCGCCCTCGCCGCGCGCTGGGAGCGGCGGCGCCACGACGCAGTGGTGCGCCACCTGGCCGCGTGGAGCGACCTGCCGGCGGACGCCGGCCTGGAGACGATCGCCGGTGACGTCGACCGGCGCTTCCGGAGCCTGCGCGAGAGGCTCACCCGCGAGGTCGAGGCGACCCGCGCCGCCCTCGACCAGGTCGTGGAGGGCGTCGTGCTGCTCGACCGCGAGGGGGTTGTGCGCTACGCCAACCCGGCCGCCGCGACGCTGCTCGGCGGGGCTCCGCCGACCGGTCACGCGTTCGTCGAGGCGGTACGGATCCCGGAGGTGCTGGGCGCCGTCCGCGAGGTGCTCGCGGGCGGGGGGACGCGTCACACCAGTGCGACCGGCGCCGACGGCCTCGAGCTCGCGGTCCGGGCGGCGGCACTGGCGCACCCCGTGCTGGCGGCGGCCGTCGTGCTGACCGACGTGCGCGGCGAACGCCAGCTCGAACGGGCGCGCCGCGCGCTGGTGGCGGACCTTGCCCACGAGCTGCGGACGCCCCTGACGGTGCTGGCCGGTCTGACCGAAGAGCTGGGCGAGACCGGCGCCAACGCCGAACTCGCGGCGACCCTCGCCCGTCAGGTGGGCAAGCTGCGTGCGTTCGCTGCCGACCTCGAGGAGCTGGCGCGGATCGAGTCCGGCCAGGTCCGCCTCGACCTGACCGAGACGGACGCCGTCACCGTCGTCGCGCAGGTGCTCGCCGACCTGGGCACGGCCGCCCGCGAGGCCGGCGTGACCCTGACGCACGCGGGCGGCCCGGCGCCGGTGCGCACCGACGCGCTGCGGCTGGCGCAAGTGCTCGCCAACCTGGTGGACAACGGCATCCGCTACAACCGGCCGGGCGGGCGCGTGACGGTCACCACCGGTCGCGGGGCGCACGGGGTGCGGATCGAGGTCGCCGACGACGGGGTAGGGATCCCGGCGGCGGAGATTGCGCTCGTATTCCAGCGCTTCTACCGGGTGCGCCGCCAGGCGGAACGCTCGGGGGGCAACGGGCTGGGCCTCGCGATCGTGAAACACTTGGTGCACGCGCTCGGGGGAACGGTCACCCTCGCCTCGCGCGAAGGCCTTGGCACCACGGTGACGGTGGTGCTTCCGGAGGCCGGCTCGGGGGCATGAGCCCGGAAACGCGAAGGCCCCCGTGGGGGCCTCCGATCGAAACCACGGGGTCGGATCACTCCTTCGGCTGCTGCAGCGCCTTCATCAGGGCGGCGCCGAACGCGCTCACCTCGGGCTTGCGCTCGACCTTCTTCTCCTCGTTCCAGCGCCGGAACTCCTTGACCGCCTTGCCCTCCTTGGCCTTCTTGACGGAGAGCGAGATGCGCTTGCGCGCCGGGTCGACCGAGAGGACCGTCGCCGAGATCCGGCTGCCGGCGGCGAAATGGGCCGCGAGGTCGCCGCCCCGAGGGACGTCGGTCTCCGACGCCGGGATCAGGCCGGTGAGGCCCGGCTCGAGCTGGACGAACACGCCGAAATTGGCGGTCCGCTCGATGACTCCTTCCACGATCGTGTCGGAGGGGTAGCGGCTCGCGGCGTCGGCCCACGGGTCGGAGGTCGCGACCTCGCGCAGCGTCAGCGACAGGCGCCTCCGCTCCATGTCGAGCTCGCGCACCCAGCCGCGGACCGGGGCGCCGGCGGCGAGCGTCGGGTCGTCCAGCTTCATCCCGGGCGGCAACTGCGAGACGTGGATCAGACCGTCCACGCCGGGGAGGAGCTCGACGAAGATCCCGAAGTCGGTCTTGCGCGCGATCGTGCCCTCGAACGCGGTGCCGGAGGGAAAGCGATCCGCCACCTCGGTCCACGGGTCCGGTTCGAGCGCCTTCATCGAGAGCGCGATGCGCCCCTTGCCGCGGTCGGCCTCGAGCACCTTGGCCCGCACGGAGTCGCCGACCTTCACGACCTGGGAGGGGCGGACGCCGACCCGGTGCGAGAGCTCGGAGATGTGCACCATGCCGTCCACGCCGCCGAGGTCCACGAACACGCCGAAGTCCCGGATGCTCTTGACCGCACCCTCGATCTCGGCGCCCACGGCGATCCGCGACCAGGCGGCCTCGGCCGCCGCCTCGCGCTCGTCCTTGAGCACCTGGGCGCGGGAGACGACCAACGACGCGAGGTCGTCCGCCAGCTCGGTGATGCGGAAGAGGAAGCTCTTCCCGAGGTAGGCGTCGACGTTGCGCGGGAAGCCGAGGTCGATCTGCGACATCGGACAGAACGCCCGGAGGCCGGCGATCGAGACGTCGTAGCCGCCCTTGTTGCGGCCCGTGACCTTCCCCTCGACGGGCACGGCGTTGTCGTACGCGCCGCGCAGCGCCTCGCGCTCGCGCCGCTCGATGGCGAGCTTGTGCGAGACCCGCAGCTCGGGGGAGAGCGCGATGATCACGGCGTCGAGGCCGTCGCCGGGGCGCAGCTCGCCGAGCTCGGTGCGGTCCATGACCGCCTCGGACTTGCCGCCCACCGCGATCAGGGCGATGTCGCCGTGGACCGCCATGATCGTGCCGGTGACCAGCTGTCCGATCTCGAGCTCGTCCTGTTGGAACGACTGCGCCAGGGCCTCGGCGAAGCTCTGGTCGGTGGGAGTGGGGTTGTTCTCGTTGCTCATGGGCCTGTCCTTGCCGCCTGGTCATGCTCCAGGCGCAGCCCCTCGGGCTGAGCCGTGCATTCTACACCCATTCGCCCCGGAGGGCTGCCGCGGGTCGAAACCGAGCGGGGGTAACCTGAAATGATGGACGAAGGGGATGCGGCGATGGGGGATTCCGAGCGCCCGATCCGGATCGGGGTCTCGTCGTGCCTGCTCGGGCGCAAGGTTCGCTTCGACGGGGGGCACAAGCGGGACGACTTCCTCGTCGACACCTTCGGCAACTGGGTGGAGTGGGTGCCGGTCTGCCCCGAGGTCGAGGTCGGGATGGGGACCCCCCGGGAGTCGATCCGGCTGGTTTCCACCCCCGGCGGGGTGCGCGTGCTCGCGCCCACGAGCGGCACGGACTGGACCGGGGCGATGACCGCGTTCGCCGCGGCCCGGGTCGCAGCGCTCGCGGCTGAGGACCTCTGCGGCTACGTCCTGAAGAAGGACTCGCCGACGTGCGGGATGGAGCGGGTCAAGGTGTACGGCGCCGGGGCGCCGGCGCGGTCCGGACGGGGCGTGTTCGCCGCGGCGTTGCTGGCGCGCTACCCCAACCTCCCCGTCGAGGAGGAGGGGCGCCTCGGCGACCCCCGCCTGCGGGAGAACTTCGTCGAGCGGGTGTTCGCCTACCACCGGCTGCGGCGCCTCTTCGCCGGGCGGTGGACGGTGGGGGAGGTGGTCGCGTTTCACACCGCCCACAAGCTGCAGCTCATGGCGCACGCCCCGGCGGCGTACGCGGCGCTCGGCCCCCTCGTCGCCGGCGCCAAGACGGCGCCGCGCGACGAGTTCCGGCGACGCTACGAGGCGGGTTTCATGGCGGGGCTCAAGGCGATCGCCACCGCCAAGCGCAACACCAACGTGCTCCACCACATCCTCGGTTACTTCAAGACCCGGCTCGATGCCGGCTCGCGCGCGGAGCTGCTCGGGCTGATCGACGACTACCGCACCGGCCTGGTGCCGCTGGTGGTGCCGGTCACGCTGATCCGCCATTACGTCCGCCTCTTCGACGTCGCCTACCTCGCCGGCCAGACCTACCTCGAGCCGCACCCCAAGGAGCTGATGCTTCGCAACCACGTCTGAGCGACCGCGACGCTTGAGCGGTACATGGGACGGGTGTACCGTCGATTCCAATGGAACCGACGTCGTTGCGGCAGCTCGCGGCGCTCGCACCCCCTGACGCGCTCAAGATCGTGCTGGTGCTCTTCCTCTCGTTCCTGCTCGGGCTCGAGCGCGAGGGGCGCAAGGCGCACGCCGGCCACTACATCTTCGGCGGCGTGCGGACGTTTCCGCTGATCGGGCTCGTCGGGTACACGATGGCGCTCCTCGCCGGCAGCCAAGTGCTGCCCGTGGCGCTCGGGCTCGCCGTGGTCGGCGCGTTTCTCCTGGTCTCCTACCGGCACAAGCTCGCGAGCGCGGAGGACGCCGGCGTCACCACCGAGATCTCGGGTCTGGTCACCTACCTGCTCGGTGCGCTCGTCTTCTACGGCTACTACTGGGTCGCCGTGACCGTCGTCGTGCTCGCGATGCTGCTGCTCGAGCTCAAGACCGCCCTCGAGGGGTTGAGCGAGCGCCTCCCCTCGGAGGACGTGATCACCTTCACCAAGTTCCTGCTCCTGACCTTCGTGATCCTGCCGGCGGTCCCGAACCGGGCGTTCGGGCCGTTCCAGGTGAACCCGTTCAAGACCTGGCTGGTGGTCGTGGCGGTGAGCGGTATCTCCTACGGCAGCTACATCCTCCAGCGCGCCACCCGCAAGCGCGGCGGCGTCGTGCTCGCCGCGTTGCTCGGGGGCGCCTACTCCTCGACCGTGATGACCGTCGCCTTGGCGCGGCGGGCGCGGCGCGAGAACCGGCCGAACCTGTTCGCCGGCGCCATGCTGCTGGCCTCCGGCACCATGTACCTGCGGGTGCTCGTCCTCCTCGCCATCTTCAGCCGCGCGCTCGCGACCCGGCTGGCGGCCCCGTTCCTCCTGCTCGGGGTGGCGGCGATCGCGAGCGGCCTGCTGTGGTCGCGCCGGCCCGACCCGGCGCACGGGGCGCTCGAGCGCGAGTACGAGGCGAGAAACCCGCTCGAGATGCGGGCGGCGTTCCTGTTCGCCGGGGTCTTCGTGGCGCTGCTGGTGATCACCAAGCTCGTGCTCGAGGCGTTCGGCACGCCGGGCGTTCTCGCGCTCGCGGCGCTGATGGGCGTCACCGACGTGGACCCGTTCATCATGGGACTGACGCAGACCGCCGGCGTCGCGACGCCGCCGGCCGCCGCCGCGGCGGCGGTGATCGTCGCCACCGCCAGCAACAACCTCGTCAAGGGGGTCTACGCCTTCGCGTTCTCCGACCGCCCGACGGGGATCCGCGGCCTCGCGGCGCTGGCCGGGTTGGCGGGCGCCGGCCTGCTCCCGCTGCTCCTCCTCGCGCACTAGAGGTCCGCGGTTCCCGGCCGCCCCTTCCCCCGTGCGTGCTAGACTCCCGGCCGTGCGTCCACCCCTCGTTTTGCTGGCAGCCGGAGGGCTGGAACCCCACAGCGCCGCGGCCGTTTCGCGCCGGCGCCAATCAGCGCAGCCCAGATAGCCGGGAGGAGTGGCCGCAAATGGTGAGCGTTCCCCTGTTCCTCTTCGTCACCATCGTCATCGTCGCGCTCGTCTTCGACTTCTTCAACGGCTTCCACGACGCCGCCAACTCGATCGCCACCGTGGTGTCGACGCGCGTGCTCTCGCCGGGCCTCGCGGTGGTCTGGGCGGCGTTCTTCAACTTCGTCGCGGCGTTCGTCTTCCCGCTCAAGGTCGCGACCACGATCGGCAAGGGCCTGGTGGTCCCCGCGGCCGCCACCGAGTACGTGATCCTCGCCGGCCTGGTCGGCGCCATCGCCTGGGACATCATCACCTGGTACTTCGGCCTGCCCACGAGCTCCTCGCACGCCCTGATCGGCGGCTTCGCCGGCGCCGCGATCGCCAAGGTTGGGTTCGGCGCGGTGATCTACGGCGGCTGGACGAAGACGATCGCCTCGATGTTCATCTCGCCGGTCATCGGCCTGGTCATCGGCTTCGGCTTGATGGTGGGCGTCGCCTGGCTGTTCCGCCGCTCGCTCCCCGGCCGGGTGGACAGGCTCTTCCGCAAGCTGCAGCTCGTCTCGGCGGGCCTGTACAGTCTCGGCCACGGCGGCAACGACGCGCAGAAGACGATGGGGATCATCGCGATCTTGGCGTTCACCTATGAGAAGTCGATCGGGCGCCACCCAACCGATATCCACGTCGCGTTCTGGATGGTGATCGCGTGCCACGCGGCGATGGCGCTGGGAACTCTCTCTGGCGGGTGGCGGATCGTTAAGACGATGGGCTCGAAGATCACCAAGCTCAAGCCGGTCGGCGGCTTCTGCGCCGAGACCTCGGCCGCGCTCACCCTGTTCGCCAACTCCTACCTCGGGATTCCGGTCTCGACGACGCACACGATCACCGGCGCCATCATGGGGGTGGGGGCGACGCAGCGGCTGTCGGCGGTGCGCTGGGGCGTCGCCACCCGGATCGTCTGGGCGTGGGTGCTCACCATCCCGTGCTCGGCGGTGATGGCCGCGCTCGTGTTCCACGCGATGGGCCTGTTCCTGAACGTGTAAGTCGGGGCCGCCCCGGGTCGGTCCGCCCGGGAAGGGCGCCTTACGAGCTCTTGAGGATGATCGTCTCGATCGAGTTCGCCGCGTCCTCGCAGCGGTCCGTCGCCTCCTCGAGAAACGCGTAGAGGTCCTTGAGCTTGATCACCTCGATGGCGTCGGTGGCGTTGGCGAAGAGCTCGCCGAGCGCCTCGCGGTGGAGGACGTCGGCCTCGTTCTCGAGGCGGTTGATCTCGACGCACGCGGTCATCGCCTCGTTGTAGCGCTTGCCGTCGTGGAGGACGACGACCGCCTTGTGCACCTGCTCGGCCGAGGCCACGAGCAGGCGGGCCATGGCTTTGAGGTGGGGCGGGATCGTCCCGATCTTGTACAGGAGCAGGCGCTGCGCCGCGGCGTCCGTCGAGTCGAGGATGTCGTCGAGGCGGCTGGCCAGCGAGTGAATGTCCTCGCGGTCGAACGGCGTGATGAACGTCGCGTTGAGCTTGGCCAGCGCTTCGTGCGTGATGCGATCGCCCTCGTGCTCGACTTCCTTCAACTTCTCGACCTTCGCCTGCAACTCCCTGGGGTCGTCGAGGATGTCGCGGAAGAGCTTCGTCCCGCGGACGATGTTGGCCGAAGCGCTGTCGAACAAGTTGAGGAAGTCCACCTTCTTGGGCAGGAACCAGCGCATCGCAACCCCCGGGTGCCGGACGGCACCTGCGGATTATAGACCCGGCGCGGCCGGGCCCCGGGGGGTCTCGTGGCGCGAGCTACGTGGCCCCGCCTGCGGGCGCCGGGGGTACCGGGACCGGCACGCGGTTCCTGATCGGCGGGATCGACTGCAGGCAGGCGACGATCGCCTCGAGGTCCTCGTCGGTCATCGTGCCGACCCAGGTCCACGGCATCGGCGGGAGGACGGCCCGCCCGCCGCCGAAGTGGCGGCCGGTGCGCATCGCCTTGATGATGGCGTCCGTCCCATACGGATCCTCCTCCATCAACCGATCGTGAGTCCACGTCTACGTTTGTCGGGCGGCCTGTCAAGACCCCGCGCCGGTGGGACGCCGCCCGTGATACGATCCGTCGGCGCCGGACCACCCGGTGCCGCGCACGCCTCCCGAAGGGGTCTCGCCATGGACCTGTCGTTCGACGCCAGCAAGGTCGTCTACCTCGACAACGCCGCGACGACCTTTCCCAAGCCGAAGGAGATCCTGGACCAGGCGCTCGCCGCCTACGCGAGTTACGGCGTCAACCCCGGACGGTCGGGGTACGACCTGTGCCTCGCGGCCGGCAACCTCGTCGCCCAGACCCGCCGGGAGCTGACGGGCTTCTTCGGCGGCGGGGACCCCAACCGGCTGGTGTTCGCAGCCAACGCAACCGACGCGCTCAACCTTCTGATCCAGGGGGTGCTCGAGGCCGGCGACCACGCGATCTCGACCACGATCGAGCACAACTCGGTGATCCGGCAGATCGGAAGAGC
>SCRJ01000032.1 GCA_004298115.1 Acidobacteriota bacterium | reverse complement strand
GCGCGATCGCGCTGCAACCCGAGATCCTGCTCTTCGACGAGCCCAACACCGGCCTCGACCCCATCACCTCGGCCGTCATCGACGCCGTGATCCTGGAGATGCGCGAACGGCTCGACGTCACCATGGTCACGATCACTCACGACATGAAGTCGGCGTTTCGAATCGCCGATCGCATCGCCATGCTCCGGAACGGGCAGATCACGGCAATTGCCCAACCGGATGCCTTTCGCTCCCTGGCGGACCCCTACATCCAGAAGTTCCTCGCGGGCGAGCCGCTGGAGGAGGAGGTGGCATGAGTCACACCGCGCGCGTCGGAGTTTTCATGTTGGCCGCCCTGGTCGTCCTGGGCGTGTTCATCGTCAAGATCGAGGAGATCCCGCTCGGGGCGAAGGGTGGGCGCGTGCAGTTCAAGGCCGTCTTCCCCTCCGTCGCGGGACTCGACGAGAAGAGCGCCGTGCGCATCGCCGGCGTCCGGGTCGGGATCGTGGAGAGGATCACGCTCCAGGGCGACCGTGCGCTGGCGACGCTGGCCCTCGAGCGCGGCGTCGCCCTGCACCAGGGAGCGCGCGCGGAGGTGACGAGCCTCGGGATGCTCGGCGACAAGTACGTCGAGCTCTATCCCGGCTCGCCTTCCGGTCCCCTTCTCCCCGCCGGCGCCACCCTCAACGGCACGAGCCCGATCGGCTTCGACGAGGCTCTCAAGAGCTTCAACTCCGCGTTCTCGAACATCGACGCCGTCGCGGGCTCGCTGCGCGGCTCGCTGGCGGGCCCCGACGGCCAGAAGCGGCTCGACGAGATCCTGGACAACGTCCGTCAGCTGACGGCGTCGGTCCGCGACCTGGTGCAGGCCAATCGGACCAACGTCGACGCCACGGTGGCCAACATGCGGGCGTTCTCCGATTCCCTGAAGACCGAGCTTCCCCGCCTCGCCGACAAGCTCGCCGCGTTCGCCGACCACCTCGACGCGCTGGTCGCCGAGAACCGCGGCAACGTCGACGCGTCGATCGCCAACGTCAAGCAGGTCACGGCGGAGATGCGGGTCACCGTGGACAACATCAACAAGATCACCGGCAAGATCGCCTCCGGGCAGGGCTCGGTCGGCAAGCTGATCAACGACGACGCCACCGTCGACAACCTCAACTCGACGCTGACGTCCGCCCGCGGCGCCGCCGACTCGCTGAAGAACACGATCGGACGGGCTGAGCGCTGGCGCCTCGACATGAACATGCGCGCCGAGGCGCTGCCCGACCTCAAGCTGGCCCCCGGCCTCAACGTGAAGAAGAACTCGCGCAGCGCCTTCGGGTTCGACCTGCACACCACGCCCGACCGCTTCTACCGCCTCGAGCTGGTGGATTCGCCGGTCGGACGGCTGAACAACAACACCCAGACGATCACGACGGTCTACCCCGACGGCCACTCCGAGACCGTGGTCGAGGAGACGAAGCGGGTGGCCGACAACAACACCGTCAACGCCCAGGTCGGGTTCGAGTACAACGACTACACGTTCCGCGCCGGGCTGTTCGAGTCGCGCGGCGGGGTCGGCGTCGACCGGGCGCTCCTCAACCGAAGGCTGCGCCTGACCCTCGAGGCGTACGACTTCAGCCGCGACGTCAAGCCGCCGCACATCCGCTTCGAGACGCGCTACTTCCTCACCCGCAACCTGTTCGCCTTCGCCGGGCTGGACGACCCGGTTTGGGCGCAGCAGCGCTCGGTGCTGTTCGGCGGCGGCGTCACCTGGCGGGACGACGACGTCAAGTACCTGCTCGGAACGGTCTCGTCGATGGGCTCGGGCAAGTAGCCGTGGGGCGCGACGCGGCCGTCTTCGAGTGCACCGCGTGCGGCCAGCGCTCCCAGAAGTGGCTGGGCCGTTGCCCGGGTTGCGGCGGCTGGAACACCTTCGAGCAGGTCCCGGGGGAGCCGCGCGGCGCGCCGCGCGCCGGCGCCGCCGCGGCCGAACCGGTCGCCCTCTCCGCCGCCGGGCTCACCGACGCGCCGCGGGTCGCCACCGGCATCGCCGGCCTCGACCGGGTGCTCGGCGGCGGGCTGGTCCCGGGCAGCGTCGTGCTGGTGGCGGGCGAGCCCGGCGTCGGAAAGTCGACCCTGTTGCTGCAGGCCGCGGCCCGGCGCCCGGACCTCGGGCGGGTCCTCTACGTGAGCGCGGAGGAGTCGGCGCACCAGGTCGCGCTGCGGGCGCACCGCCTCGGGTGCGTGCAGGACGGCGTCCTGCTCCTCGCCGAGCCGTCGGTCGAGGCAGCGGTGGCGGCCGCCCGGCGGCTGCGGCCGGCCCTGGTCATCGTGGACTCGGTGCAGACGATGTACTCCGAGCGCGTCCCGGCGGTGGCGGGGAGCGTGACCCAGGTCCGCGAGGTGGCCGGTCAGCTCCTCGAGCTCGCCAAGCGCGACGGACCTCCCGTCATCCTCGTCGGCCACGTGACCAAGGAGGGCCTCGTCGCCGGCCCGAAGGCGCTCGAACACCTGGTCGACGCGGTGCTCGAGTTCTCGGGCGGCGGCAACCACCCCCACCGCATCCTGCGCTCGACGAAGAACCGGTTCGGATCGGCGATGGAGTTGGCGTTGTTCGCGATGACCGATGCCGGCCTCGAGGAGATCGTCAGCCCCTCGGCCGTGCTGCTCGCGGACCGGCGGCCGGGGGCTCCGGGCTCGTCGGTCGCGGTGGTCATCGAGGGCTCCACCCCGCTCCTGGTCGAGGTCCAGGCTCTCGTGTCGCGCTCGGGGCTCGCCAACCCTCGGCGCGTCGTGCAGGGCGTGGACGCGGGACGTCTCGCGCTCCTCCTCGCCGTGCTCGAGAAGCGGGCCGGCGGCCGTTTCGGGGACCGCGACGTGTTCGTCAACCTGGTCGGCGGCGTCACCGTCGAGGAGCCCGCCCTCGACGTCGCCGTCGCGGCTGCGGTGATCTCCTCCGCCGCCGACCGTCCCCTCCCCGACGACCTGGCGTTCTTCGGGGAGGTGGGGCTGCTCGGCGAGATCCGCGCCGTCGGCCGCGCGAGCGAGCGGCTGCGCGAAGCGCGCGCCCTGGGCTTCGCCCGCTGCGCCGTCCCCGCTTCGGTGCAGCCGACCGGCGACGCCGACATTGCGCTCCTGCCCCTGGCCGACGTGCGCGAGCTCGGCCGCCTGCTGCAGGCGCTAGAATCCTGAGCGGGGATGTCGCGATGACCGAGGTGGATCGCGCCGCCGTGGTGCGGCTTTTCAGCGACGTGGAGGCGCTGCGCCGCGGCCTGCGGCTGTACCCGCCGTCGCACCCCGCGTTGCAGCCCGCCCGCGCCAGGGTGCGCGAACGGGCGCTCGCCCTGGCGGGAGGGAGCGGCGTCGTCACCGCGTCGTTCGGACCGGATCGCCTGTTCTGGGCGGGCGAGGAGATCGTGCTCGGGCCGGCGACGCCGGCCGCACGGCTGGCGTATCTCCTCTTCCACCTCGGCCTGGCCGCGGTCCACCTCTCATTTCCCCTGGCGGCCGACGGACTCGTCGAGCTCACCGACCGGCTCGCGACGCTCCACGATCCCCCGGGTGAGGCCGATCGCGCCGGCTTGCTCGGCGCCACCGCGCCGGCCGGCGTCGAGCTCGTCCCGTTCGACCTCTCGGGAGTCCAGCTCCTCGACTCCGAGGACGCGCGCGGGGCGAGGGGCGGACGGCCGGTGTGGGCGGAGCTCGCCCGGCGGCTGTCCCGCGACGGCGCCTTCGCCACCGCCGGGCGGATCAACCAAGGCGAGTTGGCGCCCGGCGCCGCGGCCGAGGCGCTCGCCGCGGCCCGCGATCCCGAGACGCTGTTCGACCACCTCTTCATCCAGCTCGCCGAGATCGGCCGCTCCGGCGACCTCCCCGGCCGTCCGGCGCTGCTGGCCGAGGTGCGGGAGTTCTTCGCGGAGCTGATCCGTCTGCTCGACCCCGACCGCCGGGTGCTCGCGGTCGTGACCGGCCTCCGCCACCTGCCGCTGGCGAATCCGGACGACCCCTGGGTCGCCGGCGAGCTCATGCTCGACGCGGTCGAGCGCATGCTCCTGACGGGCGTGACGGTGCCGGAGGTGGTGCAAAGGGCCCTTCACCGCATGGCGGCGCCTCTTTCGGAGCAACCCGACGGCGTGCCCGAGGATCTCGCGGTCCGCGCGCGCCACCTCCTCGCCCGCCTCCCCGCCGCGGCGCCCGAGGCGGGCGGCCCCGCTCCCCCCGAGGTGTCCGCGACCGCGGAACCGGAAGGCACGCCCTGCGGCCGGGAGCTGACCGCGGAACTCGGCGAGGAGCGGCTGCGCCCGCACCTCGTGCGCCTGCTGCAGGAGGCGATCATGCTCTGGCCGGATACCGCGATCGCGGAGCGGGCGGCCGTCCGGCTCGCCGAGGAGTTCGCGGCGGCGCTCGACGCCGGCCACCTCGAGACGGCCGTCCGGCTGGCTCCGCTCCTGGGTTCGATCCGCAACCCCGCCGCGCACCGCGCGATCGCCGAGAACGGCGTGCCGGCCGCGGTGCGGGCGTTCAGGACGCTCGAGAAGCGGCACCACCCCGACCTGACGGCGGCGCTGTCGGCCCTCGGCGAGCCGGCCCTGCCCGCCGTCCTGGAGGCCCTCGCGGACGAGGACAGCCTCGCCGTCAGGAAGCGCCTGCTGGAGGTCGTGGCGCGCCAGGGTGCTCGCGCGCTTCCCTACGTTCAGCCGCTGCTCGACGACCCGCGCTGGTACGTCGTCCGCAACGCCGTGTTCCTGCTCCGCCGTATCGGGGGCCCGAACGTGTCGGGGTTGCTCAAGTCCCATGTCGAGGGCGCGCCACCCAAGGTCCTGGTCGAGCTCCTCAAGGCGTTGGTCGAACTGCAGGACCCCGATTGGTTCAAGCTGCTCGTGCAGTGCATGGACTCGGACGACGATTCCAGACGGCAGGTCGCGATCGACGTGGCATCCCGGATCCGCCATCCCGACGTGGTCGGTGCGCTCGTGAAACGCCTGCAGGAGAGCATCGGCGGACGCCTGCGCGAGGCCTCGAGCCTGGATCTGATCCGCGCTCTCGGCCGGCTTCGCGACCCCGCCGCCCTGGGCGTGCTGCAGGAGATCGTCGCCCTCAAGCAGTGGCGCTATCCGTTTTCACTGACCCAACCTTGACGGGAGGCGGCGGCGGCGATCGCCCGCCTCGAGGGCGCCGATGCCCGCCGGCTGGCGTCGGCCCTCGTCCGCAGCCGCGACGCGGACGTCGCCGAGGCGGCGCGCGCCGTGCTGCGCGACCCGCGCGACCCGCGCGACCCTCGCGAGCCGGGGGAGGACGGGGAGTGAGCGTGCGCACCGAGTGGGAGGTGCTCGTCGATCGCCTCCTCGGCGACCTGGCGGGGGGCGCCACGGCGGTCGGCCTCTATGGCGCTTCGCACCCGCGCGCGGACGAAGCGGTCCGGCGGATCTCCTCGGAGTTGGCCGCGCTGCTCGCGGCGGAGCCCGAGCTGGCGCTCGTCCTCCTCGGTGAGGAGCTGTTCGTGCAGGGCCGTCCGTTCACGCGCGTATCGCGTCACTCCGCCTCGCTCATTCGACGCCTCCGCCGCCGCGAGATCGAGCATGTGACCGTGCAGCCCGGCGTGCTGCCCGAGGAGGTCCTCGGCTTCCTCTCGGACCTGGCGCTCACGGACGACACGGCGGTGCGGTCCAGACCTCACCTCCACGTCGGGCGGATCGAGCTGTCGGAGCGCGAGCTCGGCGGCCCGGACGACACCGAGGGTGGCGCGCGGGGACGCAAGGCCGCGACGGTGCGTGACCGTGTCCTGCTGGTTCACGATTCCTTCGCGGAGCTCGCCGCCGGCCGCGGCCTCGCGCTGGGCGACCTCACTCGCGTCGCGCACGCCATCGCGGCCGGTCTCGCCGCCGAGCCCGACCCGCTCCGCCAGTTCGCCCCCTGGGACGGGGGCGAGCGCTGGCCCGCCGTCCACGCTCACAACGTCGCCGTGCTGAGCATGGCGCTCGCCCGTGACGGCGGAACCGGGGCGGGACCGTGCGCCGACCTCGGCGTCGCCGCCCTGGCGCACGACGTCGGCAAGCTCTTCCTTCCACCGGAGATCGCGAGTCGCGAGCTCGAGCTCACCGGGGACGAGCTCGAGCTCATGCTCGACCATCCCCGGATCGGCCTCGAGGCGCTTCTCGGCAACCCCGAGGTCCCGCCCGTCGCGCTCGTCGTGGCGTTCGAACACCACCTCAACTACAACGGCACCGGTACGCCGCGCCTGGCTCGCCCGCGCCGGCCGCACCCGGCGGCGAGGCTCGTCACGCTGGCGGACGCGTTCGTCGTCCTCTTCACCGCGCGCGGGGGCCGCGGGCTCCTCACCCGCGAGGGGACCGTCGCCTGGATCGCCGAGCACAAAGGCACCGTGCTCGACCCCGACTGGACCGACTCCCTGCTCAAGATGTTGGAGAGCACGGCCGGCGGCCCGGCTCCGGCTCAGCCGCCGGGGTAATAACCGGTGATCGTGCGGATCTCGACGCCGCGCCTGTCGACCTTGACCTCCACCTTGCGAAAGACGTCGGGCGGCGACTCCGAGGTCGACGTGTACGCCAGAAGGTACCGGCTGCGCAGCTCGCGGTTGATCCGATCGTACACCGGCTCGAGGGCCGCTCCCCGCGGGAGAAACACCGCGTCGCCGCCCGTGGTCCGCGCGAGGCGGGTGAGCTGCGAGCGGATCTTCACCCTGGTGATCGGGAGGTCGATGCCGATCGCATAGATCGTGACGCCGCTCCGCTTGGCATAGTCGAGCGTCTTGTCGAAGTCCATGCGTGAGGCGTTGTCCTCGCCGTCGGTCAGGAGCACCATCGCCTTGCGGCCGCGCACGCCGGAGAACTGGAACAACCCGTAGACGGTCGCGTCGTACAGCGCCGTCTCGCCGTCCGCCCGCAGGCCGATCATCGCGGTCTCCAGCGACTTGAACTCCGCCGTGAACCCGGCGACCAGGTTCGGCCTCTCGGAGAACGCGACGACGAAGGCGCGGTCGCGCGGCCGCAGCAGGTTGCGCAGGAAGCCGATGACGACGCGTTGGACCTCGGGCAGGGTCTTCTCCATCGAGCCCGACGTGTCGAGCACGATGCCCATGCGGACCGGAAGCTCGTGTTGCAGGGCGAAGTGGGAAATCGCCTGCTTGACGCCGTCCTCGCGCAACTCGAAGTCGGCCGCGCGCAGGCCCTCGACCGGCTTGCCGCCGCCGTCGAGCGCGGTCACCGGCAGCTCCACCGTGTGGACGGCGACGCCGGTGAGGAACTGGGGGGCGTTGACGAACTGCACATCCTCGGCCTGGCCGCCGTCGGCGAGAACCGCCAGCGCGCGCAGGTACCCGATCGAGCCGTCGTCCTTCACGGGCAGCCACGCCTCGAACGGCGGAGCGTACAGGGTGGCCGTTCGCAGCTCGTTCCAATACAGCTCGACCCGCGTCAACTTCTTTCCGGGGGGGACGTTCACCGCCACCTGGGCGCGCACCCTGCCGCCGACGCGGTCGGCCGCGCTCACCGGCTGGAGGCGGACGAAGAAGCGTTCCCGCCCGACGTTGAGGTCGATCTGCCTGCGGTCGAGCTCCTGGTCCTTGGCGTCGAGGGCGACGGCCAGCACCGAGGCCAGACGGGGGAGCGGGCCGAGGTCGAGCTCGACCTCGAACGGCGGCCGGTTCTTCGTCATCACCGGCCGCCCGTCGAGCAGGAATTCGACTCGCGCCACCCGCGGCCCGACCAGCGCGGTGAACCGCTGCACCCCGGTGATCCCCTCGCCTTCGGGCCCCTGCAGCAAGAGCGTCGCTTCCTGCCCCGCCGCGACCTTGCGGATCGCGCTCTCGGCCGCGGCGTCGGGCGCCGGCTCCGCCGGCAGCTCCGGGACCGGCACCTCGAAGTCCAGCTCCTGCAGCGCCGCGCGGTTCGAGTTGGCGTCCTGCACCTTCATGCGCAGGTGGTACTTGCCCGGGTGCAGCTCGCGTTCGACGAGGACCGGGAAGGCGTCGGCGCCGGCGACCGGGAAGGTGAACGCATAGCGGAAACGGTCCGCCATCTCGCCGTCTTTTGACACCTCGCCGGTGACGTCGAGCTGCACGACCTCGACGTCGCCGACCTTGTTGCTCCCCAGCCCCGCCCGGGGCACCTTCGCGGCGAACGTCATCGCGACCCTGCTGCCGCGCCGGGGTCCCGGGGTGACGGCGAGCCCGTACGCGAACGCCGACGACCCCTTGGGGACGACCGTGGAGAACTGCAGGAAGCGCGCCGACGCCGACTCCCGGTCCGCCGACCCCGTCGGGGGGATCGCGGCGTGCTGCATCAGTTCCCGCGTCCGGAGGTCGCGCAGCCAGTACTCGGCGATGTCGAGCAGGCGGATGATCTCGGGCTCGCCGCACCGGTATTCGGGGCGCGAGAGCTCGTACATGCGGGCCGCCGGGTTGGCCAGCCACGCCTGCAGCTGGCTCCAACCGGTGAAGTTGTAGAGCACGCTGCGGCTCTCGGCGGCCGGGTCCCACAGGCGGAATCGCCCCATCCCGTACGGCTTGTAGAACAGGATGACGACGTTCTGTCCCAGCCCCTCGAGGCGCGACCACTGCCAGAACTCGATCGGGTTGAAGATGCTGTCGCAGTCGACGCTCTTGCGCGCGTCCGGCGGGCCGTGGATCAGGAGCACCCGGGCCCGATCGTCCACCGTGCTGCTGAACTCGTTGCGGCACTGCTCGAGGCGGTCCTCGTAGGTGCGCCGGAAGCCGGCGCCGAAGCCGTACAGGTCGCCCCAGACGACCCACAACCGCTCGGCGAACGCCTCGCGCTGCGCGTCGTCCGCCAGAGCGAGGAACGCCTGCCGCTGTTCCGACGTGATCAGCGGGTACACCTCGTCCTCGAGCCACTTCCGCCACTTCTCCGGCAACTCCGCGACCTTGGCGGCGCCGGCCGAAGCCGCGACGAGTGCGCCCAGGACGAGGAGCACGGCGAGAGGCCTGGTTCTCATCGGCGTCACGATCTCCTACGCGTCGGCCGGGGGCGAAGTTGCAAGGCGCTGGTACGCCTGCCACGGCCGACCCCTCCCCTGTGCCAACACCTTGAGATCGCTCCCCATGCCGGTCGGCAGGAGCAGCCGCTTGACCTCCCCCAGCGCCCCCCACTCGTCCGGGGAGAGCGGCTCGCCGCCGGCGACCCGCGCCGGCAGGAGGGCGAGCGCCCCGTGCATGGTCAGGAACGAACCGAGCGGCCGCAGCACGCCGCGCTCCCAGCCGGCGTCCGCGGCGCCCCGCTCGAGGTCGTCGAAGTTCACGTGCGCCGTGATGTCGGTCTCGCCGGGGTCGCCGAGCACGTCGGCGACGAGCGCGTGGTGCCGGTAGCCCACCAGCGACCCGCCGCGCCGGGCCCGCGGGTCGTACAGACGGCGTCCGGGGTGGCCGTAGTCGAGCACCAGCGCCAGCCCGCCGTGGCCGCACCAGCGCAGGTGCGCCGCGTGAACCTCGCGGGCCGTGGGGCGGATCTCGGCGACCTGGCCCTCCACCAGCGAGATGCCGCAATCGCCGAGATAGGTGAGGATCCCGGGCGCGCTGGGCTCGCCCAAGCGCCAGCGCAAGCCTCCCCGCTCGTCGGCCTCGACGAAGAACTCGGCGAGCGCACCGTCTTGGACGGTGATCCTGTGCACCGGGAGCGCGTCGTACAGCTCCGACGCGAAGAGCACGACCGGGCCCTCGGGCCAGCGGGCTTTCGCCAGCCCGGCGACGACCTCGACGTCACGGCACCGCTCGGCGATCCGGGCGCGGGCCCACGCGCCCGCCTCGGCGACGACCACCCGGCGCACGGCCGCGGGCCGCTGCGTCCCGAGATGGGCGAGGAGCGCCTCCAGGAACATCCCTTCACCCCCGCCCAGCTCGACGAACGTGACGGCCTCGCCGAGCGCCGCCGCCAGCTGCTGCACCAGGGTGCCGATGGTGCGGGCGAACACCGGCGACGCCGTCGGGGCCGTGAGGAAGTCGCCGCAGGCGCCCGCCGGGCCGGGCCCGGTGCGCGGCCTGGTGTAGTAACCCGCCTGCGGGTGGTAGAGCGCCAGCTCCATGAACGTGGCGAAGCTCACCCGCCCCCGCCGCTTGACCTCGGTTACGATCGCGTTCACCGGCCCAAGCCTAGCACCGCGACGCCGAATCACCCGCGCGGCGCCGGCGGGCCGCCGCGTTCGAGCTCGGCGGCTTCCTTCTCGATCAACCGCCACGCGTCGGCGACGTGTCGCTCCTCGGTGGCGGTCTGGCCGACGCAGAGGCGCAGCACGAAGCGGCCGGCGAGGGTCGTGTGCGTCAGGTACGCCTTGCCCGACGCGTTGAGCCGTTCGAGCAGCTCGCGGTTGAACGAATCGCCCGCGACGTGGCGGAAGCAGACGAGGTTGAGCGGGGGGCGGACCGCGAGCTCGAACGCCGGGGAGGCCTCGACCCACGCGGCAAAGCGTTGCGCCAGCTCGACGTGGCGACGGACGTGGTGTTGCAGGCCGGCAACCCCGTAGTGGCGGATCACGAACCAGAGCTTGAGGGCGCGGAAGCGCCGCCCGAGCGGCACCTGCCAGTCGCGGTAGTCGATGACCGCGCCCGACTCGGTCGCCGTGTTCCGCAGGTACTCGGGGAGGATCGAGAGCGCCCGCACCAGCGCCGCCCGGTCGGCCACCCAGAAGCAGTCGCAGTCGAAGTTGGTGAACATCCACTTGTGGGGGTTGAAGCAGTAGCTGTCGGCCCACTCCAGCCCGTCCTGGAGGCGGCGGAACTCCGGGCAGAGCGCAGCCGTGCCCGCCATCGCGCCGTCGACGTGCAGCCAGATCCCCTCGGCGCGGCAGATGCCGCCGATTTCGGGGAGCGGGTCGACCGCGTTCGACGACGTCGTTCCGACGGTCGCCGCCGCGAAGAACGGCACCAGGCCGGCGCGCCGGTCGCGGGCGATCGCCTCGGCGAGGGCCGCAGGCCGCATCGCGAACGCCTCGTCGACGTCCACGAGCCGCAGGTTGGCCCGACCGATCCCGGCGATCTTCACGGCCTTCTCGACCGAGGAATGGGCCTGCGTCGAGGCGTAGGCGACGAGACGTCCGTCGCACCCGCTCTCGTTGCTGCGCGAACCGGTGGCGCGCTCGCGCGCGGCCAGCAGCGCCGCCAGCGCCGCGCTGCTGGCGGAGTCCTGGATCACACCCCCGCCCGCCCCCGAGGACTTGAACGCCGGCGGCAAGGCCAGCATGTCGACGAGCCAGTCGAGCAGGTGCGTCTCCAGCTCCGTGCAGGCCGGGCTCGTCGCCCACAGCATCCCCTGCACGCCCAACCCGGCGGCGAGCAGCTCGCCCAGGATCGCCGGTCCCGACGCGTTCGCCGGGAAGAACGCGAAGAAGTTGGGCGACTGCCAGTGGGTGATGCCGGGCAGGATCACCGCATCGATGTCGCGCAACATCGCCGCGAACGGTTCGCCCTCGACCGGCGGTCGGGCCGGCAAGGCCGCGCGGATCGCCCCCGGTTCGACCCGAGAGAGCACCGGCAGCGACTCGACGCGCTCGTAGTAGTCGGCGATCCAGTCCACGACCTCGCGGCCGTGCTTTCTGAACTCGTCCGGGGTCATGTGGTAGCTCGCCCGGGGAACTTCCATGTTCCCACCCCCCTCGCCCGGCGCTGCCCGTCCCCGCGCCCGCCGGCG
>SCRJ01000031.1 GCA_004298115.1 Acidobacteriota bacterium | reverse complement strand
ACGTCGAGTTGCCGTCCGACCCCAAACAGCCGGAGATCACGGTGGTCCTGCGGATCAACGCGCGCCTCGCCGCGCGGGTGCGCGGCGATTCGCGCGTGCGCATCCGCACCCTGGGCCTGCTCGGCGACCGCTACATCGAGATCTCCTCCGGCAGCATCTCGCAGCCGGCGCTCCCCCCAGGCAGCGTGATCCCGAGCGAGGAGCCGACGGACGTCGCCGCAGTGCTCTCGCGGGGCGGCGACGCGATGACCAACGTTCTCGCGATCTCGACCTCGCTGCGGAAGATCCTGGATCGGGTGGAGCGCGGCGAGGGCGTCCTGGGCGAGCTCACCGTGAACCCTGAGAGCGGGCGCCAGGTCGTCAACCGCTTGAGCTCGGTCCTCGAGCAGACCGACGGAATTCTGAAGGACCTGCGGGAGGGAAAGGGCGCGCTCGGCAAGCTCATCGCGGATCCCAAGCTCGGCGACCAGCTGGTGGCCGACCTCTCGGGCATGGCGCACGCCGGCCGTCAGGTCGGCGAGGCGCTGGAGCGGGACCTGGCGCGCGAGGACTCGGTGGCGGCCGGCCTGCTGCGCGACCCGCAAGGGCGGCAGCGGCTGCAGCGCGCCCTGGACAGCATCGCCGAGGCGGGGACGGCGGCGGCCGCCGCCGGCAAGGACCTCACGGAAGGCAAGGGGGTGCTTCCGCGCCTCCTCAACGACGGCGACTATGCCCGCTCCTTCCTGACCGATCTCGCGGGGCTCACGTCCTCGCTGCGCCAGGTTGCGGACAAGCTCGACCACGGCCGGGGCAGCGCCGCGCGCCTGATCAACGACCCGACGCTGGTGACGGACCTCGAGAACGTGGTGCGCGGGGTGCAGGAGTCGAAGCTCGCGACATGGTTCGTGCGCAACCGCCGGGCGGCCGGGGAGCGTGCCGCGGCGCGCCCGAACGCTCCCCTCGGCCCTGAAGGGGTGCCGACGCCGAAAGCGAAGGAGTGAACGATGGGAACGATTCTGGTCACGGGAGGGGCCGGCTTCATCGGCTCGGGCGTGGTCGCGGCACTGCTCGACCGCGGGGCCGAGGTCGTCTGTCTCGACGACTTCAACGACTATTACGATCCGGCGATCAAGCGCGGCAATCTCGAGCCGGTCCGGGGGAACCCGCGTTTCCGCCTCGTCGAGGGGGACATCCGCGATGCGGCGCTGGTCGAGGAGACGTACCGCCGCTTCGGCGTGAGGGCAACCGTGCACCTGGCGGCGCGCGCGGGTGTGCGCCCCTCGATCCGGGAGCCGCGGCTCTACCAGGAGGTCAACGGCACCGGCACGCTCAACCTCCTCGATGCGGCGCGCAAGACCGGCGCGAACACCTTCATCTTCGGATCGACCTCGTCCGTGTACGGGATCAACTCCAAGGTGCCGTTCGCCGAGGAGGACCCGATCACCTGCCCGGTATCCCCGTACGCCGCGTCGAAACGGGGCGCCGAGCTGATGGCGTTCACCTACCACCACCTGTACGGGCTGGCGGTGACCTGCCTGCGGTTCTTCACCGTCTACGGCCCGCGGCAGCGCCCCGAGATGGCGATCTGTCTGTTCGCGGACAGGTTCGCGCACGGCAAGAGCGTGCCGCGCTACGGCGACGGGTCCACCGCCCGCGACTACACGTACGTCGACGACATCGTGGCCGGGACGCTGGCGGCGCTGGACGCGGCCGCAAGTTTCGAGATCGTGAACCTCGGCGGCTCGCGGACGACGACCCTCGCGCGGCTGATCGAGCTGGTCGCGGCGGCGCTCGGGGTCGAACCTCGGGTCGAGGAGCTGCCGCTGCAGCCGGGCGACGTGCCGATCACCTACGCGGACGTGCGCAAGGCCAAGCGCCTGTGGGGATGGGAGCCGCGCGTCCCGATCGAGGAGGGGATCGCGCGCTTCGTCGAGTGGTTCCGCGCCAATCGGTTGCGGTAGGGCGGGCGCCGATGCTGGCGGGAGGTCGGCCGCAGTGGTGACGCGTCATTCTCCTCCGGTCGTCGCGCACGGCCCGGGACGCTGGCGGGTGCTGGTGGTGATCGGTTTCGGCCTGATCGTCGGCGGCGGGCCGCTGTTGGTCGGGGCCCCGGGTGGGGACGACGCGTACTACCACGCGATGCGCGCCGAGGAGCACGCGCGCTGCTGGCTCGGCGGCGTGGCGCTGCCGCGCTGGTACCCCGACCTGAACGCCGGTCTCGGAGGTCCGGAGGCGCGCGCCTACCCGTTGCTTCCGCTCTCGCTCCAGGCGGCGCTCGCGCTGGCCGCCGACGACGGCGTCGCCGCGACCTCGCTGGCGACGGTCCTCATCGCCGTCGTCGCGGGAATGACGATGCTGCGGGCCGGCGACCGCCGGAACGTGCCGCGGGCATGGGGGGCGGTGGCCGCGATGGCCTGGTCGGCCAGCCCCTACCTGATGATCGCCCTGCACGAACGGGTCTCGCTCGCCGAGGGGTGGGGCCTCGCCGTCCTCCCATGGGTGCTGGACGCCTCGCTCCCCCCGCAACCGGCGTCGCGACGGGAGATGACCGCGGCGGCGCTGGCCTGGGCCGTGCTCCTCGCCACCCAGCTGCCGCTCGCCGCGATGGCGTGCGGCGTGGTCGCGGCGGGCCACCTTGCGGCGCCCGGGCGCGAACGTCTGGCTCGCATCGCCGGGGCGGGCGCGCTCGGGGCGGCCGTGGCTGCGGTCTCGTGGGTGCCGAACCTCGCGGCGCTCGGCCGCACCGCCTCCGGCTTCCTCACCGAGGGCGCCTTCGGGTTCGCCGGGCAGTTCCTCCCCGGCGGCCTGGCGAACGACCCGCGGCTCGCCCACCAGCTCCTCCTCGCCCTGGCCGGAGCGACCGCCGCCGGGTTGGCGCTGGCGGTGTTCGACCGCGGCGCGGCACGCGGGCTGGGCGTCGCGGCGGTCGCGGCTGCGATCATGGCGACACCGCTCGCCGGCCCCTTGTACCGGTATCTGCCGGGCATGGCGCTGCTGCAGTTCCCGTGGCGATGGGTCGGGGTGGCGGCGTGCCTGGCGACGCTCGCGGCGTTGCGCTCGACGCGGCGGCCGTTGCGCGCCGCGGCGATCGTGGCGCTCGTGCTGCCGCTCGCCGGCGTGACCTGGGCGCGCTGGCGCCTCGCACCCGGGGCGCCGCTGCGCCCCGGCGACCCCGGCGTCGTCGTGGCGCGGGCCGCCGCGCGGTACGGGGTGCCGCCGATCCTGCCGTCGTTCCCCGCCTACCTCCCGCGCGGCGTCGACCTGCCGGCCGCGCTGGCCGACGCCGCGCACGCCCGTGCGCTGGTGACCCGGGCCGGGCCCTCGTCCCCCGATCGTTTCGAGTTCCGCTGCGACCCCTCCGTCGGCGGCACCGTGCGCCTGCCGCTGCTCGCCGCCGACGGCTGGGAGGTCACCCTGGACGGGCGGCGCGTCGGCTGGAGCGGCGAGCGCGGCCTGGTCGCGGTCGTGGTCGCGCCGGGCCCGCACCGGATCGTGGCCCGCCAGACGCTGCTGCCGGAGGACATAGCCGGGATCGCACTCTCACTCGCCGGCGTCGCCCTGCTCGCCCTGATGTGGCGGAAGCGGCCCGCGCCCCCGGCCGTCACCTAGCGCCGGCGTCGGGGAGGAAGACGACGGCGCCGGGGATCGCGAGCGCCGCACGGAGATGAAGAACCGCGGCCAGGCGCTCGAGAACGGGTGCCGTACCCAGCCCGGGCGTGACGACGATGGCGACCCCAGCGGGGGAGGCGAGCAGGCGCCGCGCCAGGGTTGCGACCTCGTCCGGGGCCGGGACGTCGGCGCGCGGGTCGTACCAACCGGGATGGCGCGCAGCTTCCGCCGGTACGTTGACCAGCGTGTCGCGGGCGGCGGCCGCCCCCAGGTGGTACGCGACGCCGAGACGCCAGTAGCCGCCGATGACCACGGTCCCGCCATCGGGCAGCGCCCGGCGCAGGGACGCCGCGATGCGCTGCTCGCCGCTCGGCGGCGCGCCGGCCCAGGCGACAAGGGCCCGCCCTGAGGTCACGGCGCCGCCGGCCGCCAGCGCCAGCACCGCCAGCGCGGCGGGGCGCCACCGCCCGGCCGCCGCGCCGGCCAGCAGCGCCAGCGGCGCGAGGGCGAGCACCTCGCCGCGCCCCGGGTAGAACGCCGGGACGCCGAGCGCCGCGAGCGTCCAGAGCGCCGCCGGGGGCAGCGCCGCCCCGATCGTCGGGCGCCAGGCGCCGGCGACGCGACAGCCCGCGATGACGACCGCCCCGAGCGCGACCGCCGCCGCCGTTTCCGCCCACCACGGGGAGGAGGGCAGGTCGAGCGCCGCGGCGAACCCGCCGAGCGGCGACAGCAGCCGCACCGGCGCGGCGATGCGCTCGGGTGCCGGCAGCGCGCGCCAGGCGGCGGCCATCCAGGCGATGGCGGCGGGGGGTTGGTGCAGCGCGACCGGCAGCCACGGCAGATGGCTCGCCAGGCCGGCGCCGACGGCCAGCAGCGCGGGCGTCCGCTCCGGCGGACGCAGCGTGACGGCCACCACGGCAAGGACGCCGGCCAGGAGCAGCCCGAGGCCGTGGCTCCAGCACGCCAGCGCCACCGCGGCGGCAAGGCCGACCGCGCCGCGCCCTTCGCGCGCCAGCGCCGCGATCCTCTCCCACGCCCAGGCCGCGGCGAGGAACACGAGCGCGTACGCTCGCCCTTCGCACGACCAGGCGACCGCCAGCGGGTGGACGGCCAGGAGCGCGCCCGCCCACCATCCCGCTGCGGGGCCGAACGTGCGCCGCGCGGCGCGGGCGGCCAGGAGCACCGCGGCGACGCCGGCGACCACCGAGATGGCCCGGGCCGCGGCCAGCGGCGGGAGGCCGATGCCCGCGACGAGCTTCACCAGCAGGTAGGGGAGGGGCGGCCCGGAATCGAGGCGGAGGGCGGCGACGAGGTCCGCGAACGGCAGGCGCGCGGCCCAGGCGGTGAAGTACTCGTCGTGCCAGGGTTGGCGCAGCACCGCGCCGGCGATCCGCGGGACGAACGCGGCAAGCGCGAGCCCGCCCCAGCGCCAGCGTTCTGTCGATGGACGTGACACGGCGCCAGTCTCGTCCGGGCGGGGGCAACCGTCAAGGCGCGAGTATCATGCGAGCCGCTGTGCCGCCGTCCCGGAGGTAAGCATGCGCCGTCTCGCGTCGATCCTCGTGCTGTCCGCAGCCCCGCTCCTCGCCGGTGGAGGGACGTTGACGGTCGAACGCATCTGTGCCGACCCGCCGCTCGACGGCGTGCTGCCGGCCGAGGTGCAGTGGCTCCCGGGAGGAACGAGGTTCGCGTTCATCGCGAAACGGGGCTCGGGGGCGGACGCGCCGGCGTCGCTGTGGGTCGAGGATGCCGCCACCGGGGCGCGCCGGGCCCTCCTCGACGACGACACGCTCCCCTCGTTCGGCGCGGGCAAGGACGCCGTCAAACCGCGGCTGGCCGGGTATCGCCTCGCTCCCGACGGCGGGACGGCTCTGCTCGTCGTCGGCGGCGACCTCTTCCTCGTGAACCTGGCGGACGGGCGCGTGCGCCGCCTCACCGCCACGCCTGCGGCCGAAGAACTCGGCGAGTTCTCGCCCGACGGCCGGTGGGTGTCGTTCGTGCGCGACAACGACCTCTATGCGACCGAGCTCGCGAGCGGGGCCGAGACGCGCCTGTCCGACACGGGCTCGGACGAACGGCGCAACGGCAAGCTCGACTGGGTTTACGAGGAGGAACTGGCCGGGCGCAAGCCGATCGGGTACGCCTGGTCGCCCGACTCGCACTGGATCGCCTACCTGACGCTCGACGACGGCAAGGTGCCGCGCTACCCGATCGAGGACCGCCTGCGAGTCCACCCGAAGACCGAGTGGCAGCACTACCCGCAGCCCGGCGACCCGAACCCGGTGGTCGGGGTGTCGGTCGTCCGGGTGGACGGCGCGCCCGGCGCGCGCGCCCGCCGCGACCGCGTCTGGAGCGGGGGGAGCGCGGAGTACGTGCCGCGCTTCGGCTGGACCCCCGACAGCCGCTCGCTGTGGTACGAGCTGCTCGACCGCCCGCAGCGGCGCCTCGAGATGGTGCGCGAGGACGTCCTCACCGGGAGGACCGTGACGCTGTTCGCCGAGCGCGACGACGCCTGGATCAACCTCCACGACGAACAGCGCTTCTTCGCGGACGGGCGGCTGCTCTGGAGCACCGAGGCCGGCGGTTATCGGCACCTCGTGATGATCGCGGCGGACGGGACGCGGCGGCCGATCACGAGCGGCCCCTGGGAGGTCACCTCGGTCGACGGGGTGGACGAACGGGCGGGGTGGATCGACTTCACCGCCACCGCCGCCGGACCCCTCGAGCGCCAGCTCTACCGCGTGCGGCCGGACGGCAGCGGCTTCGCGCGGTTGACCCGCGAGGCCGGCACCCACTCGGCCGATGTCGCGCCGGGCGGGGCGTTCATCCTCGACACCTTCTCGACCGTGACCCGCCCGCCCGAGCTTCGGCTGCTCTCCGGCGACGGCCGCGTGCTGCGGACCGTGCAGCCGGTCCAGGCGCCGCTGCTGGACGGCTTCGCACTGGGAAGAACCGAGTTCCTGACCGTGAAGGGCGGGGATGGGACGACGCTGCACGCCTCGCTGCTCGAGCCCGCCGGCTTCGACGCGACGAAGAAGTACCCGGTCGTGGTGTACGTCTACGGCGGCCCGCAAGCGCAGGTCGTGCGCGATGCCTGGGGCAAGCAGATCGCGCTGTTCCACCAGGTCCTCGCGAGCCGTGGATTCCTCGTCTTCTCACTCGACAACCGCGGCTCGGCGGCGCGCGGGCGCGAGTTCGAGCGCGCACTGCTCGGCCGCTTCGGCAAGGTCGAACTCGAGGACCAGCTCGCCGGCGTCGCTTTCCTCAAGAGCCTGCGGTACGTGGACGGCTCGCGGATCGGCATCTGGGGGTGGTCGTACGGCGGCTTCATGACCTGTTACGCGCTCACCAACGCCCCCGGCGTCTTCGCGGCCGGCGCGGCGGTGGCGCCGGTGACCGACTGGCGCCTGTACGACTCGATCTACACCGAGCGCTACCTCGGCCTGCCGGCCGCGAACGAGGCCGGCTATGCAGCGTCCTCGCCGGTGAACCGGGCCGCGAACCTCGCGGGCGCCCTGCTCATGATCCACGGCACCGGGGACGACAACGTGCACTGGGGAAACACCCTCGAGTTCGTGGACCGGCTCTACATGGCCGGCAAGCCGTACGACCTCCAGGTCTACCCGAACAAGAGCCACTCGATCCTCGGCCGCGAGGCGCGCACCCACCTCTTCCGCCGGATCGCGGCGCACTTCGAACGGTGGCTGACGCCGTAAGCCGCGTCTCGGATCCGGCTCCCCGTCTTGCCGGATCGCCGGGCTGCGGCTAGACTTTGCGACTGCGCCGTCGGGCGCCCAGCGGGAGGGAGCATGCACATCGCGGTGGTAGGCAGCGGATACGTCGGGTTGGTCACCGGCGCATGCCTGGCCGACTTCGGCATGGACGTGACCTGCGTCGACAACGACGCACGCAAGATCGCCATGCTCAAGCAGGGGCAGATCCCGATCTACGAACCGGGCCTCGACGCGCTGGTGGCCAAGAACGAGAAGTCCGGCCGGCTGCACTTCACCACGGAGCTCAAGGAGGCGGTCGAGAAGTCGCTCGCGATCTTCATCGCCGTCGGAACGCCGCCCAAGGAGGACGGTTCCGCGGACCTGACGTACGTGGTCGAGGTGGCCGAAGCGATCGCGGACCACATGAACGGTTACAAGGTCGTCGTCACCAAGTCCACCGTCCCGATCGGGACCGGCCAGCTGATCGAGAAGGTGATCACCGAGCGCAACGGCACGCAGCCGTTCTCGGTGGTGTCGAACCCGGAGTTCCTGCGCGAGGGATCCGCGATCGGCGACTTCATGCGACCGGACCGGGTGGTGATCGGCGCGCGCGATCCCCAGGCGATCGCGATCATGAAGGACATCTACGCCCCGCTCTACCTGATCGAGACGCCGTTCGTGATCACCAACGTCGAGTCGTCCGAGCTGATCAAGTACGCGTCGAACGCGTTCCTCGCCACCAAGATCACCTTCATCAACGAGGTGGCGGAGCTGTGCGAGCGGCTGGGCGCGGACGTGCACCACGTCGCCAAGGGGATGGGTCTGGACCGGCGGATCGGCCCCAAGTTCCTGCACCCGGGGCCGGGGTACGGCGGCTCCTGCTTCCCGAAGGACACCAAGGCGCTGTCGGACATCGCGCGCCAGGCGGGGAGGCCGTTCGAGATCGTCGACACCGTCGTCGAGGTCAACGAGCGGATCAAGCTGCGGATGGCCGACAAGGTTCGCGCCATGTGCGGCGGCTCGGTCGCCGGCCTGACCATCGGCGTGCTCGGGGTCTCGTTCAAACCCGAGACCGACGACATGCGCGAAGCGCCGGCGGTCCCGATCCTCGCGGCGCTGGCGGCCGACGGGGCGAAGCTCAGGGTGTTCGATCCCGCCGCGTCCGAAACGGCGCGCGAGGTGCTGCCGGCCGGCGTGACGTACTGTGCCGACGAGTTCGAGGCCGCGGCCGCCGCCGACTGCCTCGTCGTCCTCACCGAGTGGAACCAGTTCCGCTCGCTCGACCTCGAGCGCCTGCGGCAAACGGTGCGATCGCCGCGCCTGGTGGACCTGCGCAACGTCTACGAACCGGAGAAGATGCGCGCCCTCGGGTTCGAGTACGACTGCGTCGGGCGGACCGCGAAGGACCTCCCGCCGGCCTGAGACGCCGGCGATCGCCCAGTCCGATCGCGGGGGCGGGGCGCGCCGACTACTTCCGGGCGCGCCCGTACAACTCGCCGACCTTCGTCCAGTTGACCACGTTCCACCAGTTGCCGATGTACTCGGCACGCCGGTTCTGGTACTTCAGGTAGTAGGCGTGCTCCCACACGTCCAGTCCCAGGATCGCCGTGTCCCCGCCGGTCACGGGGTTGTCCTGGTTGGGCAGGCTGTACACCGCGAGGGCGCCCGCCCGCGTGACCACGAGCCACGCCCAGCCGCTGCCGAACTGGCCCGCCGCGGCGGCCGCGAACTTCTCCTTGAACGCGTCGAAACTCCCGAACTCCTTGCCGACGGCCTTGGCGAGCTCCCCGGCCGGCGCGCCCCCCGCCTGTGGGGCCATGGTTTCCCAGAACAGGTTGTGGTTGACGTAGCCGCCGCCGTGGTTGCGCACCGCGGCGCGGATCTTCTCGGGGATCTGGCCGAGGCCGGCGAGCAGCTTTTCCGGCGGCACGTTCTCGAACTCGGTGCCGGTGATCGCCTTCAGCAGGTTGTCGAGGTACGCCTGGTGGTGCTTGTCGTGGTGAACCCGCATCGTCGGCTCGTCGATCCACGGCTCCAGGGCGGCATACCCGTAGGGCAGGGGCGGGAGCGTCAACTTGGCCATCGTCGCAACCTCCGCTTTCCGGGCCGCGGAAACGATTCGGTCTCAGTCTCCGGTTCGGCCCTCGCCCCGACAACGGCCGGGCGCACCGGCGCCATTCCCGCTCGGGCGCGCCGCGGGCACTGGTCAAACCCCCTTGATGCGTCTATATTTGTTCTGCACATGGTCGCTTGAGTGGGGGTGTGATGACCGAGAGGAGATCCGTGCCCAGGGTCGAGCCGCAGCACCCGCTGTCGGCGCGGGTGAAGGCGTTTCTTCCCGCGCGGATCGTGGATCTGTCCTCGCGCGGGGTGCAGATCGAGCTGGCGACCAGCCTGCGGCCGCAAGTCCCCTGTGACCTGAGGATCCAGCTCGACCAGGGCGAAGTGATCGTGCACGGGGTCGTGCGGCGCTGTCGGGCCTGGGGGTTCGGCCTCGACGAGCGCGACCAGCGTGTGCTCCTCTACCGCGCCGGTTTCGAGTTCGAGAACGCTCCCCCGGACGCGCTCGTCCGGGTGGTCACGGCGGTGCTGGAGCAGGCGGCCCCGCAGGAAATTGCGGCGGCGGTCGCGCCGGCTTGCGATGCCCAGGCGGCCGCGCCGGATCCGCAGCCGGCTGCCGAAGCCCCGGCCGCCCGGGCGCCCCACGCCGCCGGCCGGGTCAAGATCCGGATCTCCGCCGAGACCGTGCGCAAGGCGCTGGGCGGCGCGAAGGACGGCGACTAACCCGAGACCCCGGCGCGCACGGTCTCGGTGACCGCGCGGACGTCGGCCAGCAGGGCAGGCGCGTCGATCGTCAGCAGCTCGCGGTCGCGCACCACGACGCGGCCATCCACCACCACGTGGCGCACGTCGGCCGAGCGAGCGGCGTACGCCAGGTGCGCGAACGGGTCGAAGAGCGGCACGGCGCGAGGCCGATCGAGCGCGACGCAGATGAGGTCGGCGCGCTTGCCGGCCTCGAGCGTCCCGATGCGGTCGGCGAGACCGAGCACCCGAGCGCCGCCGATGGTCAGCATCTCGAGCAGCGAGTGGGCCGGCATGCACGTCGGGTCGCCGCTGAGGCCCTTGTACAGCAGTCCCGCGAGCTGCGCGTCGCGCAGCAGGTCGAGGGTGTTGTTGGAGGCCGCCCCGTCCGTTCCGAACGCCACCTTGATGCCGCGGGCGAGCATCTGCGGGACCGGCGCCACGCCGCTCCCGAGCTTCAGGTTGGACACCGGGTTCGACGCGACGCCGACTTCGAACTCGGCGAGCAGACCGAGGTCGTCGTCGGAGACGTGCACACAGTGGGCCGCCACGGTGCGGTCCGAGAGGATACCCAGGTCGGCGAGGTAGGCGACGGGGGTGACGCCCTTCTCGGCGGTGATCTTCTCGACCTCCCAGCGGGTTTCGGCGAGGTGGATCACGAGCGGCGCCCCGAACTCCTCGGCGAGCTCGGCCTCCTTGACGAGGTTCGCGGCGGAAACGGAGTACGGCGAGTGGGACGCCACCGCCGGGACCACGAGCGCGTGCCCACGGTACCGCTCGAGAAGCGCGCGCTGACGCTCGAGCGCGATCTCGGGGGTCGGGCACGATGGGGTCGCGAAGTCGATGAGCGATTCGGGAACCACCGCCCGCAACCCGGCCGCCGCCACGGTTTCGGCGACCCGCGCCGCGTGGAAGTACATGTCGCAGACGCACGTGACGCCGGCCTGCAGCGACTCGGCCGCGGCGAGGCGGGTGCCGAGCTCGACCGTGTCCGCGTTCATCAGGGCCCGCTCGGCCGGCCAGATGTGCGCTTCCAACCACTCTTTGAGCGGGAGGTCCTCCGCGACGCCGCGCAACAGCGTCATGGCGAGGTGGGTGTGGGTGTTGACGAAGCCCGGCATGATCAGGCCGCCGCCGGCGTCGAGCACCTCCGCCGCGGGAGCCTGGGCGAGGATCTCGGCCGCGGGCCCGACCGCGACGATCGCTCCGCCGCGCACCGCCACCGCGCCGTCGCGGATCGCGGCTCTCCCCGGCGTCATCGGCAGCACCGTGCCGCCCTTGATGATCAGATCGAAGTCCACGTTGCCTCCCTGCACCTCGGACGCGACGGATCGTGCCCCGGCTGCGTCCGGGGCGGCGACCCTCGCGGTCAAGCTTCCGGCTTTGCGCTGGTGGGTGTCAACCGCCGGCCGCACGGCCGGCTACCACGACCCGGACGCGCCTCCACCTCCGAACGAGCCGCCGCCGCCGGAAAATCCGCCGCCTCCGAAACCGCCGCCGCCACCGAAACCGGTGCCGCCGTACCAGCCGCCGTACCCGCCCCGCCAGGAACGGCCCCATCCGCCCAGCAGGACCCGGAGGAGAAGGCCCATGACGACGAACACGATCAAGGTCAGCGAAGGCGAGCCGGAGCCGCGGTGGCGGGCCGCCCGCGGCGGCGGCGCGCCGCGGAACGTCGCGTCGAGCGCGCCGGCGAGCGCCGCCACGCCGCCGCCGTAGTCGCCTCTCGCGAACGCCGGCTTGACGAACTCGTCGAGCAAGCGGCCCGCGAGCGCGTCCGGGAGCTTGTCCTCGAGTCCGTAGCCGACCTCGAGGCGCATCCTGCGGTCGCGGACGAAGGCGAAGAAGATCACGCCGTCGTCGAGGCCCTTGCGGCCGACCTTCCACTTTTCGGCGCAGCGGATCGTGAAGTCCTCCAGCGATTCACCGTCGAGCGAGGGGAAGAGAACGGCGATCACCTGGTGGCCGGTGCGCTCTTCGATACCCTGCAGCCGGCCTTCGATCGCGGCCACCTGGTTCTCGGGGACCACCCCCGCGAGGTCGGTCAGGTACGCGGTCGGCGCCGGCGGCACCTCGAGCCCGGCCGCGGCCGCGGCCACCAGCGCCGCACAGACGGCCCCGGCGATCGCCCGCATCCGGCGGGGTCCGCCCGTTCCGGCGGCGTGACGGGTCAGAACTTCACCTGCGGCGCCTTGTCGGAACCCGGCGCGGCCTGGAAGTAGGGCCTCTCGGCGAATCCGAGCAGGGATGCGACGAACACGGTCGGGAAGCGGCGGCGCGCCGTGTTGAACTCCTGCGCCGCGTCGTTGAAGCGCTTGCGCTCGACCGCGATCCGGTTCTCCGTCCCCTCGAGCTGGACCTGCAGGTCCTTGAAGTTCTGCGTCGCCTTGAGGTCGGGGTATTTCTCGACCACGACCATGAGGCGCGACAGCGCCGACGAGAGGCCGTCCTGCGCCGCCTGGAACTTCTGCATCTCCTGCTGGTTCGGGACGGTGTTGAAGTTCACCTGGCCGACCTTGGCGCGCGCCTCGGTCACGGCGGTGAAGGTGTCCTTCTCGAACGCCGCCGCTCCCTTGACGGTCTCCACCAGGTTCGGGACGAGGTCGGCGCGACGCTGGTAGACGTTCTCGACCTGGCCCCACTTGCTCTTGACGTTCTCGTCGAGTTTGACGAGGGTGTTGTAGCTGCCCGCAACCGCCAGACCGATGACCAGCGCTGCGGCCGCCACGACGACCACGCACCCCAGCAGGATGCCCTTCATGCGACCTCCCCGGCGCGAGCCGGAAGCAAGGCGAGATCGGCCCCGTCCCCGGACGCGATGCGCCCCATCTTATCCCACGCGGGCGGCGGGCGGGGCGTGGGCGGGATGCGGTTGGGACGGCGCGTCCCGCCACACGGGCTCGCCGTCGCCGGGCTGGTGCCGCCAGCGCTTGTGCATCCACACCCACTGCTCGGGGTGAGCGCGCACCTGGCGCTCGATGCGCGCGGTCAGCGCCGCCGTGAGGGTGGCCACGTCGGCGTCGAGGTCCTCCCCGGCCGGCGGCGCGGTCGGCGGGTCGAACTCCAGGCGCATCGTACCGTCAGGCAGCCGGACCGCGAACCCGGTCACGATCGGGCGCCCGGTACGCACCGCGAGCAGCGCGGCGCCGGTGGGCGTCCACGCCGGCCGGCCGAAGAACTCGACGAACGCCCCGGGCGCCTCGATATCCTGGTCGATCAGCAGGCCGATCACGCGGCCGTGGTGGAGCGCGTGCAGGAGCTTGGCGCCGGCCCCCTGCCCGCGCAGAGCCGTTTCCCCGCCGAAGCGACCGCGCAGGCGGCGGGCGACCTCGCCGAGGCGCGGGTCGTAGACCTGGCGGGCGGCGACGGTCATCGGGACCCCCGACGCCCCCAGACCGAGGTTGAGCCACTCCCAGTTGCCGCAGTGACCGGTGACCAGGAGCGCCCCGCGTTCCGCGCCGAGCGCGCCGGTCAGGTGTTCGAGCCCGACGAACTCGGTGCGGGCGAGGATCGCCTCCGGCGCCGCCGACCACAGCCACGCCACCTCGCCGAGCACGGCGCCGAGATGCCCCGCGCAGGCGCCGAGCAGCTTCCGACGCCAGGCCTCCGGGCGGTCGGAGAAGGCGATCGCGATGTGCTGGCGGGCTCGGCCGCGATCCCGTCCCGGCAACGCCAGGGCGCAGCGGGCCGCGGCGCGGCCCACCGCCCGCAACGCCGCCAGGGGGAGCGCGCGCGAGCCGCCGAGCAGGGCCCGGATGCCGACGTAGCCGAGGTCGTCGCGCAAGGCGCGAAGCCGCGAAGCCATGGCCGCAGTCTAGCCCGGCGCGACGCCGGCCGGTAGCCGAGCGCGCGCGGACCCGAGTATGATTCCGGTGCGGGAGGGGATGTGAGCGCGAGCAGGGGAGAGTTGTTCATCGTGGCCTCGCCGTCGGGAGGCGGCAAGACCACGCTGATCCGGCGGGTGATGCAGGAACTCGCGGCGCAGGGTCGTCAGGCGCACTTTTCGGTCTCGCACACGACCCGCGCGCCGCGGTCGTGCGAGCGCGACGGCGTCGACTACCACTTCGTCGACCGGTCCACGTTCCAGCGCATGGCGGCCGCTGGCGGGTTCCTCGAGTTCGCCGAGGTCCACAGCAACCTCTACGGCACCTCGCGCGCCGAGGTCGAGCGCAAGCTCGAGAGCGGTTGCGACGTCTTCCTCGACATCGACGTCCAGGGAGCGCGCCAGGTCCGCGCCTCCGTCCCGGACGTGGTCAAGGTCTTCATCTTCCCGCCGTCGCACGCCGAGCTCTACCGCCGCCTCGTCGCCCGCCGCCAGGACGCCGAGGACGCGATCGCGCTCCGGATCAAAAACGCGGTGCAGGAGATGCGCGAGTACGCGGAGTTCGACTACGTTATAATCAATGATTGTCTCGAGGACGCGACCCGCGCCCTCGCGAGCGTCGTCGCGGTCGCCAGGATGCGGCCGTTCCGCATGCGCTCGAGGGTCCAGACGATCCTCGAGGGTTTCGAGCGTGCGGTGAAGAAGGAGGAGTGATGCCGGAGTTGCCACAGGGCGTGGAGAGCACGTTTCGTTACATCCTGATCGCCGCGAAGCGTGCGGAGCAACTGATCTCCGGGGCGCGCCCGCGCGTCACCGGCCGCCACGTCAAGCCGACGACGATCGCGCTGTCGGAGCTGGCTGCGGACCGGGTGCCCTGGCGGAGCGTCACCGCCGATGAGTACGAGGCGCTCCTGCAGCAGGAGGTCGCGGCGCGCGAGGCCGAGGAACATCACGTCGCGGTCTTGTTCCCGGCCGTCCCGCCGGTCGCGCCGCTGGCCGTCGAGCCCGAGGTCCTGGACGAAGAGGACGAGGACGACGAGCTCGACGAGGAGCTCGAGGGCCCCAAGTTCGACGAGAACCTCGAGGTCGTCGAGGAGGCGGTCGCCGACGAGCTGCTGACCGAGGATCTCCCCGCGGAGGAGTAAGTGCGCGGCCGGGTGGTCCTCGGCGTCTCGGGCGGCATCGCGGCGTTCCGCGCCGTCGAGGTGTTGCGCGGGCTGGTCAGGGCCGGCTGCCGCGTTCACACGATCCTCACCGAGAACGCAACCCGCTTCGTCGGCCCCCGCACATTTGCCGTCCTCTCCACCGACGGCGCGGAGGCGTCGCTCTGGAGCGACCCGACCAACCCCGGCGTGGACCACGTCGCTCTCGGGCGCGGCAGCGACCTGTTGCTCGTCGTCCCGGCCACCGCCAACGTCCTCGCCAAGATGGCGTCCGGGGTCGCGGACGACGCCCTCACCACCTACGCGCTGGCCCATCGCGGGCGGCTCGTCGTGGCGCCGGCGATGAACACCGCGATGTGGCGTCACGCCGCGACGCAACGGGCGCTCGCGACGCTGCGCGAAAGGGGCGCGACCGTGGTCGAGCCGGTGAGCGGCTTCCTCGCGGAAGGCGAGACCGGCCTCGGGAAGCTCGCGGCGGTGGACGATATCGTGGGTGCGGCGCTCGCGGCGCTGCCGCCGCGCGGCGCGCTCGCCGGGGTGCGGGTGCTGGTGAGCGCCGGCCCGACCCGGGAGCCGATCGACGCGGTGCGCGTGATCACGAACCGCTCCTCGGGGCGGATGGGGGTCGCGCTCGCCGTGGCGGCCCGCGACCTCGGCGCCGAGGTGCGGCTGCTGGCCGGCCCGGCCGTGCCGGCGCCGCCCGGGATCGCGATCGACCGTTTCGAGACGGCGGCCGACCTCGGACGGCTGCTCGGCGTGCACGGCGCCGACGCCGATGTCGTGTGGCACGCGGCGGCGGTGGCGGATTTTCGTCCGGCGGCCGTGGCCGAGGGGAAGCTCGACCGCAGACAGGGGCCGTTGCAGCTGACCCTGGAGCCCGTCCCGGACCTCGCGGCGGCGATGCCGCGCGCGCAGGGGCGGCCCTACCTCGCGATCTTCGCGGCCGAGCGCGCGGCGGACCTCGAAGCGCGCGCCGCTGCGAAGATGGCGGCCAAGGGCGCCGACGCCGTCGTCGCCAATCCCATCGACGAGCCCGGCCTCGGCATGGAGGAGGCGCGCAACCGCGCGGTCGTGTTGACGCGCCTCGGCATTCGCCGCGAGTTCGCGGCGCAGGGCAAGGAGGCGCTCGCGCGGGAGCTGCTGTTGGCCCTCGCCGGCGAGGTCGTCGCGGCGCGGCGCCGATGAGCCGCAGGGAGTTGCTGGAGTACCTGCAGGACCTCGCCTGGCGCGACGTCGAGGAACCCGCGGCGGCCGGGACGAAGCGCGCCGCGGGGGCGGCGGCGCCGGACGCGGCCGCCGGGGAGGATCCTTTGGCCTCGACCGACCTGGCGGCGATGGGGCGGGCGCTCGCTCCATGCCGGCGCTGCCGGTTGCACCAGGGTCGGACCCAGGTCGTTTTCGGCGTCGGCAACCCCAGGGCGCGGGTCGTGTTCGTCGGTGAGGGGCCGGGGGCCGACGAGGACCGGACCGGCGAGCCGTTCGTGGGCCGGGCCGGCCAGCTCCTCACCGCGATGCTGCCTTCGATCGGTCTCAAGCGCGAGGACGTCTACATCGCGAACGTCGTCAAGTGCCGCCCGCCCGGCAACCGCGACCCGGAGCAGGACGAGGCGGCGGCGTGCTTGCCGTTCCTCAAGCGGCAGATCGAGCTGATCGACCCGGCCGTGATCGTGTGCCTGGGCCGCGTCGCCGCCCGCCACCTCCTCGGGACCACCGCGCCGATCTCGAGCTATCGCGGCCGCTGGACGACCTGGGCCGGGCGCGACGTGTTGCCGACGTTTCACCCCGCCTACCTGCTCCGCAACCCCGCCGCCAAGCGCGACTCCTGGGCGGATTTCAAGAAGCTGCGCGCACGCCTCATGGTTGACGAGGACAAGGGGTAGCCGGCGGCTCCGACGCGACGGGGAAACGGCATGCGGACCATCGATCTGCGCAGCGACACCGTGACGCAGCCCTCGGCCGAGATGCGCCGGGCGATGGCCGAGGCGCCCGTCGGCGACGACGTCTTCGGCGACGATCCGACGGTCAACGCCCTGCAAGGCTTCGCGGCCGCGCTCTTCGGCAAGGATGCGGGACTCTTCTTCCCCTCGGGGACGATGTCGAACCAAGCGGCGCTGATCGCCCACACGCGGCGCGGCGACGAGATCTTCCTCCACGAGCGCTCGCACATCCTGATGTACGAACAGGGCGGCGCGGCCGTGCACGGCGCGCTGCAGACGCGCTGCTTCGCCTCCGCCGACGGCATGCTCGACCCCGATCTGATGGAGGAGTTCGTCCACGCCGACGACGACCCCCACCTCGCGCCCACCCGGCTGGTGGCGCTCGAGAACACGCACAACCGCTGCGGCGGCCGGGTCCTCGATCGGGGCCGGACGCTGGCCGTGCGCGAGTTCTGCGACCGGCACGGCCTGCTCCTACACCTCGACGGGGCGCGGCTGTGCAACGCCGCCGTCGCGTCCGGACTGCGCCCGGCCGAGCTGGCGGCGCCGTTCGATTCGGTCAGCGTGTGCCTCTCGAAGGGGCTCGGCGCACCGGTCGGCTCGGTGCTCCTGGGATCTCGCGAGTTCGTCCGCCGCGCCCTTCGCGCCCGCAAGCTCCTCGGCGGCGGCATGCGGCAGGCGGGCATCGTGGCGGCCGCCGGCTTGTACGCCCTGCAACACAACGTCGAGCGCCTCGCCGAGGACCACCGCCGAGCCCGGTTGCTCGCCGCACGCATCGCCGCGGCGGCCGGCCTGGCGGTTGAGCCCGCCGCCGTCGAGACCAACATGGTGTTCGCCGACACCCGCCGCAGCGGCCTGCGCGCCGCCGCGGTCGTCGAGCTCCTGGCGGCGCGCGGCCTCCTCTGCCTCGACGAGGGTCCGTTCACGGTCCGCTTCGTGACCCACCTCGACGTCGACGACGACGACATCGCCGCCGCCGCCGACCTCATCCTCGACACCATGTCCGCGGCGTCGAATCCGGCCTGACCCGCGTCGCCGACCACGGACCACGGACCACGGACCACGGACGACGTTTTTGCGATGTCCCGCGCCCCGCCTCACGGCCACCACGGCCAAGCGCGCGCGTTGAGCACGTCGGTCGCCGTGGCCCACCCCTTGCGGGCGATGCCGACCCCCCAGCGTACGTCGGCAAGGCCCGCGGGGTCGTGGGCGTCCGGTCCGATCGAGATCGGAACGCCGAGCGCAACGGCGCGGCGCACCCAGCGCCAGTCGAGATCGAGGCGGAACGGGTGGGCGTTGATCTCGACGGCCGCGCCGCTGGCGGCGGCCGCCTGCAGGACCGCCTCGAGGTCGACCCGATACCCGTCGCGGGCCAGGAGCAGGCGTCCGGTGGGGTGGCCGAGGATCGTGCCAGGGCCGCGCGAGACGGCACGCACGAGGCGCGCGGTCTGCGCCTCGACGCTCTGCCGGAACGAGGAGTGCACCGACGCGACGACGAAGTCGAGCTCGACGCCCTCCGGCAGGTCGAGGGTGCCGTCGGGAAGGACGTCGGCCTCGGTCCCGCGCAGGATCAGCGGCTTGCCCCCGCGAGCGTTGTGCGCCGCGATCGCCTCGCCCTGGGCCCGCAGCCGGGCGGCGTCGAGCCCGTGGGCGTACGCCGCGGCCTGGGAGTGGTCCGCGACCCCGAGCAGCGACCAGCCGAGGGCGGCGGCCGCGGCCGCCATGGCGTCGAGCGAGGCGGCGCCGTCGGAGTCGGTGGTGTGAACGTGCACGGCGCCGAGGACGTCGCCCGCCGCGACGAGCCGGGGCAGGGCGCCGGCGGCAGCGGCTTCGATCTCGCCCTCGGCCTCGCGCAGCTCGGGAGGGATCCAGGGCAGGCCGAGCCGGCCGTAGAGGTCGGTCTCCTCGGCGCACGCGACCGCGTTCCCCGCCGCCTCGGTGAGCGCGCCGGCCGCGAAGGTCATGCCGCTGGATGCGGCGCGCTCGGCGAGCCGCTCGAGGTGGCGCGCGCTCCCGGTGTACCAGACGAGGGCGGCGCCGAACGAGTCGCGCGCGGCGGTCACGACGCGGACCGGAAGGCCGCAGGCGTGACGGCCGGCGACGCCGCCGGAGGCGTCGGTTGCCGCGTCTTGGAGCAGCCCGGCGAGGACCGGCATGAGCGCCGCCGGAGGCGCCCCGGCACACACGACCACCGCCTCGTTCACGATCTCGCAGTACCGGCGGACCTCGCCGGCCACCGCGACCCGTGCGTCGGGCGCCGCGCCCCTGAGGACGGCCGCGACCTCCTCGCTCGCCTGCCAGCCGTCCGAGAGGTGGCGGCTGGCGCTCGCGCGGCGGCGAAACTCGATGGCGCCGAGGATGCTGCTCTGCGTCGCCGGACCGAAACCGGTCAGGGACAGCAACCGGTTTTCGCGGCAGGCGTATTCGAGCTCCCCGAGCGAGGCGATCCCCAGCGCCTGCCAGAGCGTGCGGGCCCGCTTGGGGCCGAGGCCGGGAAGCGCGAGGAGTTCGGGAAGGCCGGCGGGCACTCTCGAGCGCAGCTCGGCGAGCTGGGCCGGTTCTCCGGAGCCGACGACCTCGGCGACGATCGCCGCGATCCCCTTGCCGATCCCCGGCAGCGTGGTGAGCTCGCCCCGGGCCGCCAGCGCCTCGATCTCGTCCGGGGCCCGCGCGATCGCGCGCGCCGCGTTGGCGTACGCCCGGACCTTGAACGGGTTCTCCCCGGCAAGCTCCGCGAGCAGCGCGAGCTCCTCGAGCGCGGCCGCGGCC
Organism: Acidobacteriota bacterium; assembly: GCA_004298115.1. GTDB lineage: Bacteria > Acidobacteriota > Thermoanaerobaculia > Thermoanaerobaculales > Thermoanaerobaculaceae > RBG-13-68-16. The sequence continues at coordinate 4,834 of SCRJ01000031.1, read as the reverse complement.
CGGCGCCGGGTGTCGGACGTGCCTCCCATCCCCTTGCATGATATAGTCCAAACGGTCCCATGGCGCCCCGCTGGCCGTTCTCGCGCTCGCTGCTCTACCCCTTGACAGCGTTGCTGGTGGCTCTCGCCGTGCTCCCGGTCGCCCTCGCCGGCTGGGGGTTCGTGAGCTCGAACCGCGAGCAGGTCGCCACCCTCGAGATGCAGTACCTGACCAGGCAGGCGGTCGGCCTCGCTCGCGAGGTTCAGCTCTACTTCCTCGACAGCGTGGGCCGGATCGAGATGGTGGCCAAGGCGCTGCGGCCGGGCGCGGGCCGGCAGCTCGACCCCGGGACCGCATCCGAGGCGCTCAACGAGCTCGTCAACGAGAACCGCCGCATCGAGCTGCTGCGCCTGCTCGACGCCGCCGGGAAGGGTTCGTTCTTCCAGAACTCGAGTCTTTCCACCAAGGCCGAGCGGGAGTTGGAGCCGATCCTGCGCGAGGCGTTCACGGCCAACCTCGCGGGGCGGTCGGTCCGGCGCGACCTGCTGCGGCTCCCGGGCGAGGACCCGATGGTGCTCACCTCGTTGCCGGTGCGGACGCCGGGGGGGGCGGTCGCGGGCGCCATGCAGGGGGTGGTCTCGCTCGAGGGTCTGGTGGAGCGGCTGGCCGAGGAGACGGGGCGCGGGGTCACCGTGGACATCGTCGACCGCGCCGGCAACGTCGTGTTCTCCAGCGAGCAGAGTCACGTCGGGCGGTCGGCGGCCGAGCATCCGCTCGTGGCGCAGTTCCTCAAGGCGCCGGTGCGACTGACCAAGACGTACCGTGACCCGTTGCGGGCCGCGAACGACGAGGTACTGGGGTCGTTGTGCCCGGTGGAGAACCCGCCGTGGGCGGTGGTGACGGCGCGCGACGTCGGCGTGGCGTTCGCGGCGGTCCGCAGCATGGCGGAGAGGACCGCGCTCCTCGCGCTGGTGACCGGTCTCGTGGCGATGGTCGCCGGAGTCGGGCTGGCGCGCCGTTTGACGACGCCGTTGCGCCACCTGGCCGAGGTGAGCACCGCGGTGGCGGAAGGCGACTACTCCCGCCAGGTGCCGGTCACCTCGCGCAACGAGCTGGGGCAGCTCGCCGAGAACTTCAACGTCATGGCGGTCGAGATCGAGCGCACCGTGAGTTCGTTGCAGGAAGCCCTCGCCGAGAACAAGGAGCTCCTGGTCGACGCGATCCGCGCGCTGGCGGCGGCGATCGACGCCAAGAACCCGTACACGCGAGGCCACTCGGAGCGCGTGAGCCAGTACGCCGTCGCCGTCGCGCGCCACTGCGGCATCTCCGGCGGGGAGCTGCAGACGGTCGAGATCTCCGCGCTCCTCCACGACATCGGCAAGATCGGAATCGACGACGCGATCCTGACCAAGCCGGACGCCCTCACCGATTCGGAGTTCGCCCAGATGCGGGTGCACACGGTGAAGGGGGCCGCGATCGTCAGCCCGATCAAGCGGCTGCGGGAGATGCTGCCGGGGATCCGATCCCATCACGAGTCGTGGTCGGGCGGCGGCTACCCGGACGGCCTGGTGGGAGCTGAGATTCCGCTCGTCGCGCGCATCATCGCCGCCGCCGACGTGTTCGATGCGATGACGACGCAGCGCCCGTACCAGGCCGCGATGCGCCTTGACCGGGCGTACGAGCAGCTGCGCGCGATGGCGGGGACCAGGCTCGACCCCGTGGTCGTGCAGGCGTTCTTCGCCGCGATCAGAGGGGGCGACCTGGTACCCTTGGGAGAGGTGGAGGTGGCGTGACGATGCGAGACCCACTTCGTTGTCTCTCCCTTCTGGGGGCGCTCGTGCTGCTGGGCGCGTGCGCGTCGAGCAAGCCGGCGCCCGCGAACCTGCCTCCCGAGATCGATCCCAACGACCCTCTCGCGGCCACGATGCTGATGCAGCAGGGGCAGGCGCTGGTCGCCGAGGGGAAGATTCCCGACGGGATGGCGAAATTCAAGCTGGCGCTCTCGATCCAGCCCAAGAACCCGACGGTGTACAACTTGATCGGCATGGCCGAGTTGCAGAGCGGGAAGCCGGCGAAGGCTCTCGACGCGTTCAACAGCGCGTTGACCCTCGCGCCCCAGTACTCGGACGCCCGCAACAACCGCGGGGCGGCGTACATTCAGCTCGGCCAGTACGCCATGGCCGAGGCGGACTTCCTCGCGGTGCTCGGCGATCCGACGGAGGCCAACCGGGCGGGGGTCTACTTCAACCTCGGTTCGCTCTACTTCTCGCGGGGGAACCTTGCCGCGGCCGAGGAGAACCTGCGCCGCGCGGCGGTCCCCACCGGCCCCGTCGAGGCGTACTTCATGTTGGGGCAGGTCGAGGAACGCCTGGGCCAACCGGCGCGCGCCGAGACCGCCTATCGTGACGCGATGTCGCGGGCGCCGGAGCGCGCCGATATCGTCTTCGCCCTCGGCAAGCTGCTCGAGACCAAGGGGCGCAAGGACGAGGCGATGGCGCTCTTCCGCCGCGTGATCGCGCTCGCCCCCAACTCGGCCGAGGCGCAGCAGGCGCGGGCTCGGTTGGAGTGAGGGCGTGGCGTTCCAGTACCTCTTGAACAACCTTCTGGTCGACGTCCCGGGCGCGCAGGGTGCGATCTTCCTGGATTTCGAGGGTGAGTCGGTGGAGTTCGTGTCCAGGAGCGCGACCCCGTACGAGCTCAAGCTCGAAGGGGCCTACCACGGGATCTTCCTCCGGCAAGCCGCGCGGATCGCCGGCCTGATGAACGCGGGGGGGCTGGAACGGCTGGCCATCGCGGGGACGCAGATGCAGGTGATGAGCCGCGTCCTCAAGGGCGGCTACTACCTGGTCCTCGTGCTCGAATCCGCCGCACCGGCCGCGTTGGCGGGCGAGGCGATGGCGAGGGCGAGCGCGGCGTTCAACCGGGAAATTCCGTAAGAGGCACGGTCGGCTGGAGAGGCCGCGGGGGGTGAGCGTTGGATCTGTTGCAGCGATTGCGCCGTGGGCTGGGGGCGACACGTTCGCTCCTCGGCGAGAGGTTCTCGGCCACCGGGTGGGTGATCACCCCCGAGACGCTGGAGGAGGCGTTGCTCGCCGCCGATGTCGGCATCGAGGCGGCCGAGACCGTGGCGCGTCAGTTCGACGACGCGCGGCGGCGCGGCAAGGTGGCGCCGGGCGGCGAGATGGCGTGGCTGCGCTCCGAGGTCGAAGCCCTGCTGACGGTCGCCGGAAGCGGCGCTCGCCGGGGCAAGCCTCACGTCGTGCTGGTGGTCGGCGTGAACGGCAGCGGCAAGACGACGACGGCGGCCAAGCTCGCCGGCCGGGCGAAGGCGGAAGGGCGGGTCGCGATGCTGGTCGCCGCCGACACCTTCCGCGCCGCCGCGGTCGAGCAGCTCCAGGTCTGGGGCGCCCGCCTCGAGGTGCCGGTGGTCGCGCAGCGGCCCGGCGCCGATCCCGGCGCCGTCGTGTTCGACGCGCTGCAGGCGGCGCTCGCCCGCGGCGTCGACGACGTGATCATCGACACGGCCGGCCGCCTGCACACCAAGCACAACCTGATGGCCGAGCTCGAGAAGGTGCGCAAGGTCTGCGCCAGGGCCGTTCCCGGCGCGCCCCACGAGGTCCTCCTCGTCCTCGACGCCACCAGCGGGACCAACGGCCTGGCGCAGGTGCGCGAGTTCGGCGCCCGTTCCGGCGTCACGGGCGTGGCCCTGACCAAGCTCGACGGCACCGCCAAGGGGGGCGTGGTCTTGGCGGTCGCGCGGGAGCTGGGGGTGCCGGTGCGGTGGGTCGGGATCGGCGAGGGCTCCGACGACCTGCTCCCGTTCGCGCCGGACGTGTTCGCCGCGGCGCTGTTGGAGGCGCTCGCATGAGCGCCTCCTGGGCGCCGCTGATGCGGCGGGCGCTCGAGCTCGCCGAGCAAGGCCGGTACGGGGCGAGCCCCAACCCGATGGTGGGCGCCGTGCTGCTCACCCGCGCCGGCGAGGTGGCGGCGACCGGCGCGCACCTGGCCTGCGGCGGCCCGCACGCCGAGGTCGCCGCGCTCGCGGCCGGGGCGGCCGAGGCGGTCGGCGGCACGATGGTCGTCACGCTCGAACCGTGCGCCCACCAGGGGCGGACGCCGCCGTGCGTGGACGCGATCCTCGCGGCCGGCATCGCGCGCGTGGTGATCGGCACGCGAGATCCGAACCCGGCGGTCAACGGCCGCGGCGTCGAGACGCTGCGCGCCGCCGGGGTCGAGGTGATCGAGGGCGTGGAGGAGGACGCGTGCCGGGCGGCGAACCGCCGGTTCTTCCACTGGGTCGCGACCGGCCGCCCGTTCGTGACGCTCAAGATGGCGATGACGCTGGACGGCAAGCTGGCGGCGCGCGGCGGCCGCTCGCGCTGGATCACGTCCGAGGCCTCGCGCCGGGAGGGGTACGCGCTGCGCGAGGAATTCGACGCGCTCCTGGTCGGCGTCAACACCGTGCTCGCCGACGACCCGCACCTGACCCGGCGCCTCGGCCTCAACCCGAACCCCCACCTGGTGCGGGCCGTGCTCGACACCGCCTTGCGCACCCCTCCCGATTGCACCCTGTTGGAGCGCGACCCCGAAGACGTCGTGCTCTTCTGCCGTGAGGGCACGGCCGCCGAGCGGCGCCGCGAGCTGGAGCGCCGGGGCGCCCGCATCGTCGAGGTCGGGGTGGACGAGCACGGCCGGTGCGACCTGCGGCACGTCCTGCGCTGGATGGGGTCGCACGAGATCATCTCGGCGCTCGTGGAGGGCGGCGGCGAGGTGCACTGGTCGTTCCTGCGCGAGGGCCTGGCCCAGCGCGTCCACGCCTTCGTGGCGCCGCTGCTGCTCGGCGGGCGCGAGGCCA
>SCRJ01000030.1 GCA_004298115.1 Acidobacteriota bacterium | reverse complement strand
TCTCGTCGGCCATCCGGTTGAACTCCCGGGTGAGGGCGCCGAGTTCGTCGTTGCGGCCCGGAGGAAGCCTGACCATCAGGTGCCCTCGAGCCATGGCAGCGGTGCCGTCGAGCAACGCCGAGAGCGGCGCCAGAAGGCGGTTGGCGAGGCTGTTCCCCAGGGTGAAGGCGAGCAGCATGCCTCCGGCCACCACCACGAGCCACGCCTGCAGCCCAACCAGCAGGCTCTCGCCGCTGCGCACGGCCGAGGTCATCAACTCGACGGTGACGACGGTGCCGTCGTCGAGCTGAAGCACCGGCCGGGAGGCTACGAGCGGTTTGAAGAGAAACGAGAACGTCCCTCGCGGCAGGTACGTCGCCAGGCTGGCGAGGTCGGGCTGGCGGCTGCCGGCGGTCTCCGGCCACACGGCCAGCGTCTGGCCGGAGACCGCGATCGCTCCGAACGTCCGAACCGGGACGATCTCGCCGACCAGCGTGCCGTCGAGCGGCTCGCTCAGCACCAGCCAGCGGTGCTCGGCAGCCGAGGAGGAGAGCAGGGCGGTGGCGAACTTCAACGACGCCCGGCCGTCCAGGCCGCGGTGCACCCAGGTCGCGTTGCGCCCGCCCGCGATCTTCGCGGCGACGCTGGGGTTCCGGGGGAACCACGTGGTTTCCAGGCTGCTGCCGATCCCTCTCTCCCAGCGGTACGCCTCGGCCTCGCGCTGCAACCCGTCGAAGATCTCGATGCGCTCCACCCGGTAGAGCGCGAGCAGGTCGTGGAGGCGCCCGAGTTCCTCGACCTCCGGCGTGAGGCGCGACGGCGCGACGAACGCCGCCATCGCGTCGCGTTCGCCTTCGAGGTCGGCGACCTTTTGCGTCAACAGGTGGCTCGCGGTCGCGAGGCTGGCGTCGAGGCTCTGCTGCTCCAGCGCCCGGGTGCTGTGCAGCAGGAGGAGGATGTGGACGGCGCCGATGAGCAGGGCCGCGGTGAGGATCGACACCAGATGCGAAACGACCAGCTGCCAGCGCAGCTTCACGGCCGGCTCCCCGCCAAGAGAGCGGCAACGTCCCCGGGCGCCGGCGGGAGCGATCGGCTGGCGAGGCTCTCGAGCTGCCGGCGGGCCTGCTCGAACCCCTCGCTCCACCGCTCGGTCGCCGGGACGAACTGGCCCTGTTCGAGCGCGCGGAGGAAACCGAAACTTCCCGGACCGGCGAGCCCATGCTTCGACTCGTAGGCGCGCAGCAGGACCGGCAGCCGGCGCGTCGCGCGGTTGATCCGCTCGTCGGTCCTCTCGCGCAGGAGACGGGCGCCGATCTCGAGAGCGATGTCCCCCCACCGCGATTCGCGCGAGACGACGACGCACTGGTAGCCGACCAACGCCCGGGCCGGTGACGTGGCGGAACCGAGGGGTGGAATCGGCATGACGGCGAACGGCCGGCCGGAATCCTCCAGCGCCTGCAGGAGCCAGGGACCGGCGATGAAGCTGGCGAGGCGGCCCTGCGCGAAGAGCTGGACCTGCAGCGACTCGAGGTCGCTGCCCCGGCACGCCCGCCACCCGGCGGGGGTCCGCCAGGCCGGAGCGATCCGGGCCAGGACCTGGGCCACCGTAGCGGTGCGCCAGAGAAGGCTGCCGTCGGCGTCGGTGAGCGTGCCCTGGAGAGAGCCGACGAGGGGCGCCATCGCGGCCGGGTCGGTGATGTCGAGAGCGAACGGCAGCACCCCGGGGGGAAAACGAGTGGAGAGGATCTCCTCGATCGAGCGCGGGGGGTACCCGAAAAGGGCCGGGTCGTAGACGAGCGCGAGCACCTGCGCGCTGATCGGGTAACCGAAGACGCGGCGGCCCTCGCTCACCGCCTGCAGCGCCTGGCCGACGAGGCGCTGGCGCAGCACGAGAACCCTCTCCGCCGGGAGCTCGCCGATGATCTCCCGTTGGACGAGCTGGCCGAGCCAGTCGTGGGGAACGACGGCGAGGTCGAGCGGCTCACGGCCCTCCCGCGGCTGGCTGCGGTTCAAATAGTCGAGCAGCGCGTTCGAGGTGAAGCTCCTCACCTCCACGTTCACCGGGCCAAGGTCGTGGCCGATGCGGATGAGCTCGCGCTGCAGCGCCTGCGCCCCGGCGCCGGCCCAGACGGTGCCGACCACCAGGTGCGCCTGCCGTTCGCTCCCACCGCGGCATCCGAGGGCGAGCACGAGGACGCCCAGCGTCGCACCCAAGCGTCCCGCCGCGCCGCGCGGCCGGCCGACGCCGGTGGGGCGGGGCGGGCGAACCGGTCGGAACCCCTGCGTAAGCCCTCCTGTGCCGGGCCCGCGGGCACCACGGTCCCGCCGGCACCAGGACGGAGTCTAGCAAAGGGCCGTGCGTTACCATGCCGCGGTGGAGCAGAGCTCGGGTGACGAGGCCGCAGTCGTCCTCCGGATTCTCGACGCCGGCGGCCAACCGGAGGAAGCGCTGCTCGCCCGTGTCCTCCGCCGGCCCAGCTGCCCGGGGGAGGTCGTGGAACGCCTCGCCGGCTGCAGGTGGCTGACCCGCTCGAACCTTCTCCTGCTCCTCGTCGTCCGCCACCCGCGGTGTCCGCGGCACCTGGCGCTCGCAGCCCTGCCGCGGCTCGGCTGGCACGATCTGCTCGAGGTGGCGCGCGACGTCAGGACATCGCCCGCCGTGCGCCGGCAGAGCGAGGCGAAACTGACCGAGCGGCTGGTGAGCCTCACGGCGGGCGAGCGGATCGCCCTCGCCCGGGTTGCGCCCCGCGGCGTCATCGCCGCGCTGCTGGGAAGCCGGGACCCGAGGTGCATCGAGGCTCTTCTCGACAACCCCCGGTTCACCGAGGCGGACGCCCTCAGGCTCCCCGGCTCGAATGGCAACCCGGCCTGCGTGCTCGTCCTGCTGCGCCACGCGGTGTGGGGGCGCCGCCCCGGGGTGGCCACGGCGATCGTGCAGCGTGGCGCCGTCCCGGTCGGGATCGCCCTCGGAATCCTGCCGGCCCTGCCGCTGGCCGACCTTCGAGGCGTGGCCGCCTCCGACGCGGCGCCGGCCGTGCTGCGCGCGGCCGCCCGCACGCTCGCGGCCGCGCGGAAACGGCCCCAAACCGGCTAGGCCGGGACGTCCCGGCCCTTGAACTCCGGCGCGCAGGCTCTACACTGCATACCAATGACGCCGGTCCCCAAGGCCACGCCTCGTGAGTTCGGGCAAGCGCTCAAGGGCGCCCGCGAAGGCGCCGGCCTTCCGCTCGAGGCGATCTCGGACCGCACCAAGATCGGAACCCGGACGCTGGCCGCGCTCGAGGACGGCGAGTTCGGCCGTTTACCGAACCAGGTGTTCGCGCGCATGTTCCTGCGCCAGTACCTGGACCTCGTCGGCATGCCTCACGCGGAGTGGTTGCCGGCGTTCGACGCCGCGTGGCGCAGCTTCGCCGATTCGAGCCAGTCCTTCCCGCTCGACCGGTCCATCCCGGTGAAGAGGCGACGAATCGGCCCCTGGATCATCGGGCTCGCCCTCGTGGGTGCAGGGGTCGCCGGAGTGCTCCTGGTGGAGAGGCGCCACGACGCCGCCCCCGCAACCCCGGCCGCCGGCTCCGCCGTCCTGGTGCCGGCGCCGGAACCCACGGCGCCCCTCCAGCCCGCGGCAACGCCAGTGGTCGGGCCCGCTCCGGCCACCGCGCCCGCTCCGGCCACCGCGCCCGCCGGCGCCCCGCCGCCGTCGGCCACCACCCTCGTGGTGAAGGCGCTGCAGGCTCCGTGCTGGGTCGAGGTCCGCATCGCCGGTGAGCAGCCCTCCTCCCGTCTGCTCGCCGCCGGCGCGGCGTGGGAGCTGCCCGCGGGCGGCAAGTCGATCGATCTCGTACTCGGCGACGCTGGGGCGGCGAGCGTGGCGTATATGGGCAGCGTGCGCAGTCCGGTCGGACGCCCGGGCGAGGTGGCACGCGTTCACCTGGCGGGAGCCGCGCCGCCCCCGGCCACCCCGTGATGGGCGCGCCGGGCGGCATCGGGAGCGTGGCGGAGCTGCTCGCCCGCATCCGCCAAGGGATGGCGCCGCGGGCGCTCCGGCTGTTCGCGGCGCAGGGGCTGCTGCCGGTCTCGCGCGAGGACCTCATCCGTGTGGTGCTCATCCTCGCGGCCGACGGCGACGGTGAAATCGCCGCGGCCGCGCAGGCGACATTGACCGCGTTCACGCCCGACAACTTCATCCAGGTCCTGAACCTTCCCGACATCGAGCCGATCGAGATCGACCTCGTGTGCCGGTGCACGCGCGAGGAGGGAGTGTGGGTCGCCGCAGTCCAGCACGCCCAGACCGCCAACGAAACGCTGCGCTGGCTCGCGCGTCAGGCGACCGTCACGGTCCAGGACGTCATCATCACCAACCAGGTCCGGGTGCTCTCGTGCCTGGAACTGATCGAGGACCTGCGTGCCAACCCGCAGGTCAGCCAGGACGTGCTGCGCCGGGCCAGGGAGTTCGAGGAGGAGTTCCTCGAGAAGGCGATCGTCTGGGCCGCGGCCGAGGGCACTGCGTTCGAGGTCCCCGCCGGCCCTTCGATCGAAGAGGTGCTCACGGAGCTCAGGGCCGTCGGGATGCGGCTGCCCGGAGGCGAGCTCGAGACCCAGATCGTTGCCGAGTTGGAGGCGGCGGCGCCTCCCGAGCTTCACGACGCGTACGCGCGGATCGCGCTGATGAACACGGCGCGGCGCGTCATGCAGGCGCTCAAGGGGACGAGGGAGGAGAGGCTCATCCTCGTCCGCGACCGCAGCCCGCTCGTGGTCCGCGCCGTGATGCTGAGCCCGAAGCTCAACGAGATGGAGATCGAGCAGATCGCGGGCATGCGCAGCAGCAACGAGGAGGCGCTCCGGATGATCGGCAGCAAGGGACGGTGGCTGCGCCGCTACACCGTCCTGCGCAACCTCGCGTTCAACCCGAAGACGCCGGCGGGCATTGCGCTACAATTGCTCCGTCGCTTGTCGCAGCGAGACCTGATGTTGATGAGCCGCGACCGCAACGTCACGGATACGGTCAGAAAGGTGGCGCGCGACATTCTGGAGCACCGTCGTTGACCGTGCGGGTCGTGGCCGGGACCGCGGCCCGGAGGTGGGTAGGATGACTGACCGGCGGACGTTCTACGAGATTCTCGAGGTGGAGCCGTTGGCCTCCAGCGATCAGATCAGGGCCGCGTTTCGCCGCCTGGCGCGAGAGCGCCACCCCGATCGTTTCCAGGGGGCGGCGCGCGCGGCGGCCGAGCTCGAGTTCCAGGCGATCACGGAGGCGTACAACGTTTTGTCCGATGCGAACCAGCGCGGTCGCTACGACCAGTCGGAGGCGGCCTCCGTGCGGAAGACGCAGCAGCTCACCAACCCGCGCGAGGTCGCCCGCGCCCTGCTCGCGAAGGCCGCCGGCCTGGCGAACGCGGGACAGGCGGGGGAGGCGAGGGAGTACTTCGCCCAGGCGGTGGCGCACGACCCCGAGAACGCGAAGGCGCATCATCTGTACGGCCTGTTTCTGTCGAAGCAGGCCGGGGGGATCGAGGAGGCGCTGCGGCAGATCGACCAGGCCGTCAAGCTCGAACAGAACGACGTGCGCATCCTGCTCGACGCGTCGAAGCTTTTCGCGCGCGCCAAGATGTTCGCTCGGGCGACGCGCTTCGCACAGCAGGCGCTGCAACTCTCGCCGGGCGACCCGGCGGTCGAGGCTTGGCTCGAGCAGTTGCGCAGCTCGATGGCGGCCGGAGGCAACGGGTAGCATGCGGGGGATGGAGACGAACCGGCCGTGAAACTCGAGTCGCGGGGAGTTACCGACAGGGGGCTACGCCGCCACCAGAACGAGGACGAGTTCCTCGTTCGCGATGATCTGTCCCTGTACGTCGTGGTGGACGGCATGGGCGGTCACGCTGCCGGCGAGGTGGCGGCCGGCCTCGCGGTCAAGGAGGTCGATCGCGCGGTCGAGGCCACCCGCGAATTCGACGACGCGACCTGGCCCAAGGACTGGGACCTCCGCCTTTCGGTCAACGCGAACCGTCTCAGACAGGCGGTCCTGTCCGCCCACCGCACGGTGACCGGGGCGGTGGAGGAGGACCAGGACCTGCGGGGGATGGGTGCGACGATCGTCGCGGCCCTCTTCGCGGGGGAGCAGGGCCGACTGAGCGTGGCCCATGTGGGCGACAGTCGCGCGTACCTCTACCGCGACGGGGTCATGCGTCTGATCACGTCGGACCACTCCTGGGTCCACGAGCAGGTCGTGGCCGGCCTGCTCTCCGAGGAGGCGGCGCGCAACCACCCGCTCAAGAACGTCGTGACCCGGGCCCTCGGCGGCACCCAGGAGCCGGCCGTGGACGTGGAGGACGTGGATCTCAGCGACGGGGACCTCCTCCTCCTCTGTTCCGACGGTCTCAACACGATGCTCTCCGACGAGGAGATCGGCACCGTCCTCGCCCGCGGCGGCGACCTGACGCGCCTCGCCTACCAACTCGTGGCCGAGGCGAACCGCAAGGGCGGGGTCGACAACATCACCGTGATCCTGGCTCGAGCACGTTCTTGACCGCGCCGGCCCGCCCGCGCTATGGTGGCGCCATGACGATCACGCGCCCAGCCGCGGCGCTCGCGCTTTTCGCGCTCGGGGTTGCCGTGTGCGCGGTCGCGGCGCCCGCCGTCAACTCGTTGTCGGACAACAACGTCGTCTTCGAGGTGGAAGCGACCACCCAGGGGCAGGCGACGTTCGCGGCCTGCTCTCAGGTCGTCGGCCTTCTCGAACAGCGGGGATGGCGGCCCGCCGGCGCGCGGATCCGGATTCAGACGAACCCGTTCGATGCGACCTCGCCGTCGGCCGACGTCGTGCTCCGGTCCGGCGCGGCGACGGAGGACAGCGCGTTCGACCTCGCCGCGGCCCTCGTGGGGCGTCAGCTCGGGCGCGCGCTCGACCCCGAGGTGGCCGGCGTCCTGGCACGAACGGTCGCCGCCCACGTGAGCAGCCCGGGCTGCAGCCGGCGCGCGGAATGGGAGCGGCAGTGGTTCGCCAGGCTGGGGAGCGGCGACCTGCTCTCGACGGCGTTGCCGGAGCTCCTGTGGCGGAGCGGCGGGGACGCCGCGATCCGGGAGGCGGCGCGCGGGACCTGGCCGGACTCGGCGTACGCCGCGCTCGCGGCGCTCGGGGTGGAGCCTGTGAAGGGGTTGGGGGAAGTCGCGGTGGCCGGATTGGTCAACCCCGAGGCGTTGGGTTTCCGCGCCCTCGCGGGTGCGGTGGCCCCTGCACCGGGCGCGGCGGGACTGGACGTGCGATTCCCCGAGACGGGGCTCCGCCTCGTCGCGCTGCCGGGCGACGCGAACGCGGTCGCGCTGCAGACGCTCCAGAGCGAGCGCGGCGCGGCGTGGGTGGTCGTCAAGTACGCGCTCACGGGCTCGTTCGATGCCGTCGCCTTGAACCCCAAAGGGGAAGTCCTCGTACCGCTCCGTGGCACCTCGTGGGCCGCGATCGTCGCGGTCGGCGTCGGGCCGGACGCCCGCGTGGCCGTCAACAGCCGCGTCCTCGACGACTATCCCCTCCGCCTCAAGCGCTGGGACTTCCTCGCGGGAGAGGGCGAGGCCAACTTGACGTGGGAGACCCAGCGTCACGAAGGCCTGCAGGGTTTCGTCGTCGAGGCGCTGCAGGCGGGTGCCGACGGGAGGTGGAGCGTCCTGCGCCGGACGCTGGTCCCCGTCGCGGACAACGGCGACGCTTCCTTCGGCTACGCGTTCGTGGACGGTGACACCGACGGGGTGAGCGCGTTCCGCCTTCTCGCGCTGACCTCGGACGGCTTCCTCGCCGAGGTCGGCATGTTCCCGCTCCGCAACCAGCCCTGAGCCCGGACCTTCGGGCCCCATCCGTCCGGCGGTTTCGTCACCCCACTAGAATGGTCGGGTGGCACCGACACGGGGGGTGCGCCTGCTGCTTCTGGGTTCCGTCTCGGCGGTGCTGTTGTGCGTCGCCGGGGCGGCGTGGTGGATGAGCCCGGGGGAGGACCTCGCGGCGTGGCGGCAAGGACCGCCGCCGCACGCTTGGGCGGCGCTCGAGCGGCAGGAGGCGCGTTGGCGGGAGGAGGGGATGCACCGCCGCGTCGAGAGCCGGTACGTGCCCCTCTCGGAGATCTCCCCGGACCTGCAGGTCGCTCTGCTCGTCGGCGAGGACATCAACTACTTCGGGCACGGAGCCGTGGATTTCGGCGCCGTCTGGGAGGCGATCCGCGAGGGGACCCGGGTCGGCGGCAGGTTCCGCGGCGCATCGACGATCTCGCAGCAGCTCGCCAAGACGCTCTTCCTCTCGGGTGAGAGGAGCCTCTGGCGCAAGGCGAAGGAGGCTCGTCTGGCCTGGTGGATGGAGCGTCGCCTCGGCAAACGGCGCATCCTCGAGCTGTACCTCAACGTCGTCGAGTTCGGGCCGGGGTATCTCGGGGTGGAGGCTGCGGCCCGCCATTACTACGGCGTCGGCGCGGCGGCGGTCGGGCCGGACCGGGCGGCCGGGCTGGCCGCCGCGATCCCGTCCCCCGGACGGGACAATCCGGCCACGGACACGCCACGCTGGCGCTTCCGCCAGGCGACGATCCTGCGACGGATGGCGCACGCCCTCTGGTTGCGGGGCCAGCTGGCGTCGTGGAGCGGGAAGGCGCGGAGCTGAGGCGGCGGCCCCCTCCTCCCTTGCCAACCGCGGACAACATCTCTACAGTCTCGGGGCATGGCAGGCTCGCCGACCCCCCAGTTCCTCGCCCCGCTCGAGGACTTGCGTCAACGCATCCAGGATGCGGAGCGGACCGGCGGGCCGGCCGGCCGATCGGAAGTCGCCCGCCTGCGGGGACTCCTGGAGGACGAGGCTCGGCGGGTCACGGCGAGCCTGACGCCGTGGCAACAGTGTCAGCTGGCGCGCCACCCGGACCGCCCGTACTGTCTCGACTACGTCCGCGGCCTCTTCACCGACTGGGTGGAGGTCCACGGCGACCGGGCGTACGGCGACGATCCCGCCATCATCGCCGGCTTCGCCCGGCTCGACGGCGAGAGCGTGGCGGTGGTGGGCCACCAGAAGGGGCGCGACACCCGGGAGCGGCTGTACCGCAACTTCGGCCAGCCGCGCCCCGAAGGGTACCGCAAGGCGCTCCGGGTGATGCGAATGGCCGAGAAGTTCGGGCGGCCCATCATCAGTCTGGTGGACACGCAGGGGGCGTACCCGGGAATCGACGCCGAGGAGCGCGGTCAGGCGGAGGCGATCGCGTTCAACCTGCGCGAGATGGCCGCTCTCAAGGTCCCCATCGTCGTGGTCGTGACCGGCGAGGGGGGCTCCGGAGGAGCTCTCGCGATCGCGATCGGAGACGAGATCCTGATGCTCGAGCACGCCGTCTACTCGGTGATCTCACCCGAGGGGTGTGCCGCGATCCTGTGGAAGGACCAGACCCAGGTGCAGCTGGCCGCCAGCGCTCTCCGCCTCACCGCCCGGGACCTGCTGCAGCTCGGCGTGATCGACGCGATCGTCCCGGAGCCGCTCGGCGGCGCCCAGATGGATCCCAACCTGGCGATCAGGACAGTCGGGGGCGCGGTTCGTAAGGCGCTCGTCGAGCTCCGGCGGGTCAAGCGCGACGACCTTCCCCGCCGGCGCTTCGCGAAGTTCCGCGCCATGGGGCAGTTCGTCGAACGGTGAGCCCGCGGCTCCTCACGCTGCGCCGAGCCTCCGTCATCCTTCTCGTTCTCTGGGTGGCGCTGCTGGTCGCGAGCT
>SCRJ01000029.1 GCA_004298115.1 Acidobacteriota bacterium | reverse complement strand
GCTCTTCCGATCTCCGGCGCGGCCGTTCGCTTGCGAACACGCCGCCGGCGTCCCAGGCCTCGCCCGCGGTGCGGATCGCGTCGAAGATGCGCTGGTAGCCGGTGCAGCGGCAGGTGTGTCCCGCGAGCGCCTTCGCGACCGCATCGCGGTCGCCGGCCTTGCCACGCTCGACGAGCGAGGCCGCCCGCACCATGATTCCCGGGGTGCAGTAGCCGCACTGCACCGCGCCCTCCTGGACGAACGCGCGCGCCAGCACCGCGCGTTCCGCCTCGGGGATTCCCTCGAGCGTCACCACCGAGCGTCCGGCGATCTCCGGCGGCTTCTTCAGACACGCCAGCGCCGGGCGGCCGTCCACGAGCACGGTGCAGCAGCCGCACACACCCTGCGGCGCGCAGCCGTCCTTCGGCGAGGTGACGCCGCACTCCTCCCGCAGCACCTCGAGGACGTGCATGCCCTCCTCGTACCGTGCGGTCGTGAGTGCGCCGTTGAGGGTAAAGGTGACTGTCGGCATCGGCGTTCGCGGCTCCGGCCCGGCATGAACCGATGCGGCACCGGAGTCGGCGCCATTCTAACGTGTGCCGTGACGGCGTGCCGGTCGGCAGCTTCAAACCGCCGGGGACGGCGCCGGTCCTGTGGGTTTCCGGGTTCGGGTGCTACCGTGGCAGGGCACCGCGACCTACAGCGAGGTCGGTAGCGACGAAAGCCCGACCGACACGGTCGCGAACCTCGTGTGGGCCCGGATCGACGGGGCGCAGGATCCGCCGGCGATCACCTACCTCCCGACCGGCGACGTCACCGTCACGATGGGTGGGACGTGCTCGGGCGGCGGCACCATGCCGCTCTCCGGCCTGACCAGCTCGCTCACCACCTACGACTTCGTGCCGGCCGACGCGCCGGCGCGGAATTCGTACAAGGGCCAGGGCTACGAGAGTGCGACCGTGGGCATCACGTGCCAGGGTCAACCGGGCCAGACCTTCGTCGGCCCCTGGTTCACCGTCCTCCCGCCCAGCCCGCCGGCGCTCCCGTTCTTCACCGTCAGCCCGGACGGCAAGCACATGACCGGCACCTCCAGCCCGACCCCGGGCTTGACCTGGCAGTGGGACCTGCACGCGGTGCAGCAGCCGTAGCGCCCAGGCGCGCCCCTCGGGGGAGCCGTCGGCCTCCCGGCTCGAACCGTTGAACGCCCGTCGCCGCGACCTCGCCGGCGGTGCGCACCGCGCGCGGCACCGGCCGCCTCGCCGCCGGATGCGACATAATGAGCCGATGCCTCCTGTCCCGGCCGTTCCGGCGCCGCCCCTGCCCACCCTCGTGATCGAGCCCCGCCCGGGGTGGCGGGCGTTCGACCTCACCGACCTCTGGGCCTTCCGCGAGCTCCTCTACTTCCTGGTGTGGCGCGACATCAAGGTGCGCTACAAGCAAACCGTGCTCGGCGCCGCGTGGGCGATTTTGCAGCCGCTCGCGACTGCCGTCGTCTTCACCCTCTTCTTCGGGCGCCTGGCCGGCATCGGCTCGGACGGACTCCCGTACCCCCTGTTCTCCTATGCCGGGCTGCTGGTGTGGACGTTCTTCGCGCAGGGGCTCGCGCAGTCGTCCGCCAGCGTCGTCGGCTCGGCGAACCTGATCACCAAGGTGTACTTCCCCCGGGTCGTGATCCCGTTCGCGGCGGTGATCGCCGGCCTTCTCGACCTCGCCGTCGCGACCCCGCTGCTCCTGCTCATGATGGCGTACTACAAGGTCTGGCCGGGCATCGCGATTGTCGCCCTGCCGCTCGTGCTCCTCCTCGCCTTGCTCACCGCCATCGGGGTCGGGCTCTGGCTCTCGGCACTCAACG
Source organism: Acidobacteriota bacterium (assembly GCA_004298115.1). Taxonomy (GTDB): domain Bacteria; phylum Acidobacteriota; class Thermoanaerobaculia; order Thermoanaerobaculales; family Thermoanaerobaculaceae; genus RBG-13-68-16. The sequence continues at coordinate 2,764 of SCRJ01000029.1, read as the reverse complement.
TCGAGTACCGCGACGTGCGCTTCGTCGTCCCGTTCCTCGTCCAGCTCTGGCTCTTTGTCACCCCCGTGATCTACCCGGCCAGCGTCGTGGCGCCACACCTCGAGAAGCTGGGCGTGCCGGGGTGGGTGCTGGGCCTCAACCCGATGGCGGGGGTGGTGGAGGGGTTCCGCTGGGCGATGCTGGGCCGCGGTGCCGCGCCGGCCGCCCTGATCGCAGCGAGCGCGGCCGTCGCCGTGCTCCTGTGCGTGACCGGTGCGTTCTACTTCCGCAGCATGGAAAGGTCGTTCGCCGATGTGGTCTGAACTGGCCCGGCCGGGCTCGAAAGGGCGCTCGTGAACGCCCCGGCGATCCGCGTCGACGGACTCGGCAAGCGCTACCGCATCGGCGAGCGGGTGCGCTACAAGTCGCTGCGCGAGAGCCTCTCGAACGCGGTCATGAGAACGTTCCGTGGCGGCCGGCGCGCCGAGGAGACGATCTGGGCGCTCAAGGACGTCTCCTTCGAGGTTCAGCCCGGCGAGGTTGTCGGCGTGATCGGCCGCAACGGCGCCGGCAAGAGCACAATGCTCAAGATCCTGTCGCGCATCACCGAGCCGACCGAGGGCCGCGTCGAGTTGCACGGTCGCGTCGGCTCGCTGCTCGAGGTCGGCACCGGCTTCCATCTGGAGCTGACCGGCCGCGAGAACATCTACCTTAACGGCGCCATCCTCGGCATGAAACGCGCCGAGATCGAGCGCAAGTTCGACGAGATCGTCGCCTTCGCCGAGATCGAGCGATTCCTCGACACCCCCGTGAAGCACTACTCCACCGGCATGTACCTCCGCCTGGCGTTCGCCGTCGCAGCCCACCTCGAGCCCGAAATCCTCCTCGTCGACGAGGTTCTCGCCGTCGGCGACGCCGAGTTCCAGAAGAAGTGTCTGGGCAAGATGGGAGAGGTCGCTCACACCGGCCGTACGGTGGTGTTCGTCAGCCACAACATGGGGGCCGTAGCCCGGATCTGTAGGCGTGCGTTGCTGATGGTCGGCGGACACATGGCGGCGGATGGCCCGACGAGCGCGATCGTTGCGCGCTACCTGGCGGGCATGCAGAGCGCGAATCCTTCCTGGTTGCGGCCAAAGTCCAACCCGGGAGGCGATTCCGTCGTCTTCCAGCAGGTCACGACCCGTGGTGTAGACGGAGAGGCAAAGAGTGCCTTTCTCGGTGACGAGAGGGTTGAAACGGAGATCCGCTATGAGGTCCGTCGGCCCCTGGCCGCGTGCCAGGTCGGAGTGCGCATCAACAACGCTGAGGGCCTTACGATCCTGACGACAGCCGATGCGGATGCATCCGGGACGTCGGCTCTTGCAAAGCGGCCCGGGACGTTTCGCGCGACGTTCAGCATTCCGGGAAATCTCCTCGCACCGGGTCGCTACTCGCTCTTCCTCTCGGCCCATACGCCAGGACGCAGCATCTACGACCAAGTTGATCAGACGGTTACGTTCGAGGTCATGGCGGCGCGCTCGCTCACTTCCATCGACAATCGCCTCGGCGTCCTCGCGCCCCTGCTCGTGTGGAACACTACCGAGGAGGCGGAGTGAGGCCACGGTTGCGGCACCTCCGCCACCCGGTCGCCGCGGTCCACTCGCTGATTGACCGTCTCAGGCTGATTGCCCGACGCCGGGCGGTCGAACACCAGTTCAGAGGCCTGAAGCGAGACGTCCGCTCCCAATGCTGGTGCGGCGGGAGCCTGCTCCCGTTTCGTTGGCATCGAGGCTACGGCGTCTGCGAGCGCTGCGGCACGTATGTGAACCGGAGACCACCTATGCGCGAGGAACTCCGGCGCATCTATTCGTTCGAGAGCTACTGGCACACGCGACAACGCCTCAAAGGTCACCCCGACATCAGCGGCCGGACGGAGAACGACCTGGTTGACGGCCGGTTGGACTACTGGTTGACGCTCATCAGCCGCTATTCGCGCCCGCCGGGAACGGCGGTCGAAATCGGGTGTGCTCACGGAATTCTCCTCGGTAGGCTCCGTGATCTCGGCTATCAGTGCGTGGGCGTGGAACCCGACCCGGAGACCGCGGAATGGACTCGTAACGCCACGGGGCTCGACGTTCGCAGCGGCCTGTTCCCCGACGTCGTGATGCCCTCCTGCAAGCTCTTCCTGGCCTTCGACGTTCTCGAACACAGCCCCGACCCGGTGGGCTTCCTATCGGAGGCGTCGCGGATTCTCGATCGCGGTGGAACTGCAGTGATTCAGACCCCGATCGATCGCTACGACTTTCAGCCTCCCTTCGGCGAGCGTTTCAAACCAGCGTTCGATGACGTCGAGCACCTCTTCCTTTTCACCGACCGTGCCATGGAGGAGCTGGCGGCGCGCTCCCATCTGAGGATCGTCGATCGACAAGAACGCCTCTGGTTGCACCATGAGATCTGCATCTTTAGCAAGCCCTGACGCCGAGTTCGCCCCGGGAGTCTTGCCGACCGGCGATTCGTGATTACGCCTACGAGAGCTTCCGCTGGATCCGGTCGGGGTGGGCGCGACGTCCCGCACTCCTGTTCAGCTCGCCGAATGGTCGTGTCTCCTGGCGATGATCGAGAGGCTGCTGCTGACTTGTCGCGCATAAGTGGTCGTGGCGGGCGGTCGCCTTGCGGGATTCCGTGCGGCGCACACACGGGCTAGACTGAAGCCGTGTCCACCGCCCCGACCCCCGCCGACCGCGGGGCTCCGCTGAGTACGCCCGGCTCGCGAGCGGGTGAAGACACCGCGCCCCCGGCGCTGAGG
>SCRJ01000005.1 GCA_004298115.1 Acidobacteriota bacterium | reverse complement strand
CGGATCGTCCGGCTCGCCGGCGAGTAGCTCCCCCACTGGCTGCGCTGGGTGGTGACGAACGCGACCCCGTGCACCTCGGGCGGCTGCGGGAAGCGGGCGGCGACGCGCCGGGCGAGGGCGAGGGCGTCCTCCTCGCCGTTGACCTGGCGAGCGCGCGCCCGGCGGAGCAGGGTGCGCGCCAGCTCGGGAATGGCGGCGTCGATCTCGCTCCTGCTCGCGTGGTACGGGACGCTCAGGCTGATCGTCGACCCCCGCAGCCGCGCGTTGAGGTTCCTGACCCGCTTGCGGACGACGACCAGCGTGAGGGTCACGCCGTCGACGGTGACGGTGCCCGGTTCGTCCATCGGCGCATTCTAGCTGCGCGGCCGCGCGCGGGCCCGGGCCTAACGGGCCGGGGCGGCGGCCGCCCGGCACGAGTCGCACGGGCAAGCCGCACGCAGCTCGGCGAGGGTGTAGATGCCGTAGTCGTGGCCGTCGCCCCAGGTGACCTGGAGGCCGTAATTGCCGACGAGCCCCGCCGCGACAGGCACGAACGCGGCGGGGGCGAGCGGCCGCAACGTCGGCAGCGTCGCCCGGCCGAAGAGGTGGCCCTCCCCCTTGCACTCGGCGCACGTACACGCCCGGCGCAGCGCCGCGCCGGGGTAGTACGACTCGTGGCCGTCGGCCCACACCACGACGACGTCGCCGCCGACGACCATGAGCTCGCGCACCCTCGTCGCGTCAGGAGAAGACATCGCGGCCCTCCATCATCCTTGGATAGCCCTCGCGGAGGCGGTTCAATTCCACGAGCGGCGTCTGGGCGCTCGGCAAACGGGCGAAAGTGTAGCATGGGCCAATGCGGGACGCCCTTGTCGTGGCGAACGCGCCGTGGCGCTGGCGCGAGGAGTCCGTGACGCTCGTGCGCGGGGCGGCGCTCGTGTTGGCGGCCGACGGCGGCGCCAACCACCTGGCGCGCATCGGGGTGCGCCCGGCCGCCGTGGTGGGCGACCTCGACTCGATCCGTCCCGGCGTGCGCCGTTGGGTGGGGGAGGAGCGCCTGGTGCCGCGTCCGGACCAGGAGTTCACCGATCTGCACAAGACCCTCGCCTACGCCTTCGACGAACGGGACGTGGACAAGGTGACGATCCTCGCCGCGACCGCCGGCCGGCTCGACCACGCCTTCGAGAACCTCGCGCTGCTCGGCCGCTGGGCCCACCGGGGCGAGCTCGAGTTGCGCGACGAGGCGCACCGGATCGTCGCGGTCAACGGCACGTTCGAGGCCGCAGCGGCCGCCGGGGCGACCGTGTCGCTGCTGCCGCTCGGCCGCTGCGAGCGGGTGTGGACGCAGGGGTTGCGTTGGGAACTCGACGGCGGACCGTTGGACCTCGCCGGGCGCACCAGCGTGTCGAACGTGGCCGAGGGCGGGCGGGTCGCGGTGCGGGTGGAGGGAGGCACCGTCCTCGTGTTCATGCCCGGGTTCGCTCCCGGCTGCTAGAATCCCCGCCGATGCAGTCCAAGATGGCGGGCTCCTCCCGCATCCTGCAGGCGTTCTATCGCCTCTACTTCGGCTTCTGGATCCCCACCTTGGTGTGGGCGTCGATTCGTTGGCCGCTCGGCCTGATGTACTGGATGGCCCGCGACCTCGTGATGCTGCCGTTCAACGTGGCGCGGCCGAAGTACCTGCGCGCGATCAAGGGGAACTACGCGCGCATCCTGGGGCTGCCTTTCGACCACCCCGAGGTGCGCCGCATCGCCTGGCGGATGGGGTACGAGCACGCCTACCACTGGATCGACTTCTTCCGCTGGTCGCAGCTGCCTCCGGACACCCTCACCGCGCACATCGCCGCGGTCGAGGGCGAGGCGCACTTCACCGCGGCGCGGGGTTCCGGGCGGGGCACGCTGCTGCTCACCGCGCACATGGGGAACCCCGAGGTGGGCGCTGTGGCGATGGGCACGCACTTCGAGCGGATCCACGTCCTGTACTGGCGCGACCGCTTCGCCACCGCCGAGGAGTTCCGCACCAAAGCGCGGTTGCGCGGCAACGTCCACGGCATCCCGGTGGACGCCTCGCCGTTCTCGGTCGTCCCGGCGCTGCGCATCCTGCAGGAAGGCGGCGTGGTCGCCGCGCACGGCGACCGCGACTTCAACGACCAGGGGTGGCCGGTGGAGTTCTTCGGCGCCACCGCCAGCTTGCCGCCCGGGCCGTTCCTGCTCGCCGCGCGCTCGGGCGCGCTCATCGTCCCGACGTTCTTCCTGCTCACCCCCGAACGGAGGTTCCACGTGATCTACGAACCGGCGATCGATCTCGCCGGCGGCGACGGGGTCGAGGAACGGGCCCGCGCCGCGATGAAGACCTGGGCCGGGATCCTCGAGCGCCGGATCAGGCAGTACCCCGAGCAGTGGTACTGCTTCTACCCGTTCTGGGGCCGCGAGGCGGCCGGCGTCGTCTCCCCGTCGGCCGCCCGAACCGGCGGCGAGCGCCGCGCCTCGACGTGACCGTCGAGTGAGCGTGAAGCGGAGCGTTACAGCTTCACGACCATCTTGCCGGTGTTCTCGCCGGCGAACAGCCCCAGGAACGCCTTGGGGACGTTGGCGAACCCTTCGATCACGGTCTCGCGGACGCGGAGCCGCCCGTCATCGATCCAGGTCGAGAGCCGCCGCTGCGCCTCGGGGAAGCGCTCCTTGAAATCGAAGATGATGAACCCCTCGGCGCGGGCGCGGCGGACGAGGAGCGTGGCGAACGGCCGCGGGCCGCGCGGCGGGTTCTTGGCGTTGTACTGCGCGATCTGGCCGCAGATCACGATGCGGGCCCTGAGGTTGATCAGGCCGAGCGCCGCATCGCTCACCCCGCCGCCGACGTTGTCGAAGTAGACGTCCACCCCGTCCGGGCACAGGGGGGCGAGCGCCGCCCGCAGGTCGTCGCACGCCTTGTAGTTGAGCGCCGCGTGGAAGCCGAGCTCCTCGGTGAGCCAGCGCACCTTGTCGTCACTGCCCGCCACTCCAACGGCGCGGCACCCCATCAGGCGGGCGATCTGGCCCACGAGCGACCCCACCGCGCCGGCCGCCCCGGAGACGAGCACGGTCTCTCCCGGTTTGGGCCGTCCCACGTCGAGCAGGCCGAAATAGGCGGTGAGGCCGGGCATGCCGAGGGCGCCGAGGGCGAGCGAGGCGCGCTCGGCCGGCAGCGCGACCTTCTGCAGCAGGTCGCCCGCGAGCACGCCGGCGGTCCGCCAGCCGAGCGGGGCGAGCACGAGGTCGCCGGCGGCGAACTCCGGGTGCTTCGACTCCGCCACGCGGGCCACCGCCGTGCCGCCGATGACGTCGCCAGGCTGGAGCGGGGCGACGTAGCTCTTGACCGGGCTCATCCGTCCGCGCATGTACGGGTCAACCGAAATGAAGAGGGTC
>SCRJ01000028.1 GCA_004298115.1 Acidobacteriota bacterium | reverse complement strand
GCTCTTCCGATCTGCTTCGACGACGTCGCCGCCGTCGAACCCGACGACGCCCGCAGCAACCGGGGCGGTCAGCGGCTCGATCGCGAGACCAGCCGCCGTCAGCCCGCCGGGGCGGCTCACGGCCCGGCGAATCGGCGTGACGCCGCCCGCGAGGTTGAGGAATTGCGCCGGCGGGTCGACCTGGAGCGGCCGCACGGCCAGGAAGAGCCGCGGCGCGATCCCGCGCCCCGTGCGGTCGGTCAGGCGGTAGCGAACCAGGAGGTCCCCGCCGGCCGGCACCGGGTCGCCGAACGCGGTGATCTCGAGGTCGAACGCCGAATGCCGCCAGGTCACCGTGGGGATCGGCAGGTACCCTGCGCGCAGCGTCTGCTCCGTCGTCACCTCCGCCCAGGTGACGAGCGCGCCGTCGAGCCAGACGAACGGCTCGATCGAGAAGGTGCCCGGCGCCGGCTCGAACGCGCCGTCCGCGCCGAGCAGCCCGGGCGGACGCCGCGGCGCCGGACCCCCGACCAGAGCCCACGACGTCATCTCGCCGAGGAAGGCGCGGGGGTAGAGTCCGCGGCGCGCGTCCTTCGCGACCGATGCGATGAAATCGTTCGGCGTGGCCGCGAACTCGAGCGGCTCGACGCCGATGGTGCGCACGCCGGCGCCGTCGGTTGGAACGCCCGTGAGGACGAGGCGGAGGTAACGGGCATCGGTCTCGGGCATCGGCACGAACGAGCGGCCGCCACGCGCCGATCGAACCTGCCATGACGAGGTCCACGCTGCGCCGTCCTCCGACGTCTCGACCGCGAAGCCGTCCGGCTCGTTGTCCCAGTCGATCACGAGTCCGCCGAGCTCCCGGCGCTCGCCGAAGTCGATCGCGAGCCACTGCGGACCCGTCGTCTTCGGGTCGCTGTGCCAGCCGCCGCCGGCGCCGGTCAGCGCCTGCGCGGGCGAGCGCCCCGGCCGCGAGGACGAGGCGGTCACGACCGGCGTGCCGGTGTACGGATGGTCCGGAGGCAACGGAGTGAACCTCAGGTCGGAGACCCACACGACGCCCTTGCCGCCGCTCCCCGCGGTGACCGCGAGCTCGATGGCGGCGGCCCGCCTGAGCTCGCCGCCGCCGGCGGGGCCCCACGCGAAGGAGATCCGCCGCTTCTTGATCCGGACGGTCTGCCACTCGCGGGGGAACGCGAAGTCGCGCCGCACCGACCACCAGACGTTGTCCCCACTCGGGTCGGCGAGCTTGAACTCGAGGTTCTCGGCCGGCGCCTCGCCCCGGACGCGGAAGGTGAACTCGTAGTTGGCCGGCAGCTCGAGGTCCACCGGCCTTCGTACGGCCGCCCAGCCGCCGTGTCCCCGGAAGTCGAAGTCGAGCCGCATCGCGTGCCCCGCGGCCGTCGCCTGCGAGGAGAGCGCGAGCGCCACCCCTTCCGAGGGCGCCGCCTTCCAGCCCGCCACGCTCGCGAAGTCGTCGAGCACCCTCGTCTGCGCCCCGCCGCTCGCCGCCACGGCGAAGCCGAACAGCCAGACCGCCGCTCCACGGACCACGGGCCACGGACCACGGACCACGTCTCTCACTCTTTGACCCCCCCCATCGTGAGCCCCTCGACGTAGGTGCGCTGCAGGACGAGGAAGAGGAGGAGCACGGGCAGGACGGTGAGGACCGAGCCCGCCATCATGAGCTCGATGTCCTGGGCGTGCTCGCCGATCAGGTTGGCGAGCGCCACCGGCAGCGTGTAACGGCGGTCGTCGGTGAGCACGATGAGCGGCCACATGAAGTCGTTCCAGGCGCCGATGAAGCTGAACACCCCGAACGTGACCAGGATCGGCCGCAACAACGGGAGGACGAGCCTGCGGTAGATCGTGAACTCGCCGGCGCCGTCGACGCGCGCGGCGTCCAGCAGCTCGTCGGGCAGCGAGAGGGCGTACTGGCGCACCATGAAGATGCCGAACACCGGGGCCAGCGCCGGGATGATGACGCCCCAGTAGGTGTTCACCAGGCCGACCTCGCGCAACAGCAGGAACAGCGGCAACATCGCGACCTGCGCCGGTATCACCATGGCGGTGAGCAGCGTGCGGAAGAGCCGCGACCGCCCCGGAAAGCGCAGCTTGGCGAACGCGTAGCCGGCGAGAGAGACGACGAGGAGTGCGAGCGCGGTCGAGACCACCGCGACGAACGCGCTGTTGAGGAAGCAGCGGCCGAGGTCGAGGCGCTGGAACAGCGCGCGGTAGTTCGCGAGCGTCGGCCGGCTCGGCAGGAACGACGGGGGCCACTGGCTCGCCTCCCCGGCCGGCATCAACGACGCCGAGAGCATCCAGAGGAACGGCAGCAGCGTTGCGACCGCCACGATCACCAGGGCGAGATGAACGCCGACGAGTGCCGGCCAGCGCCTCATTCGCGTCCCTTCTGCAGCCTGAGCTGGAGCAGCGTGCCCGCCAGGATGATGAGGAAGAGGACGAGGGCGACGGCCGCCCCGAAGCCGATGTTCCACCAGCGGAAGCCCTGCTTGTACATGTACATCACGACGGAGAGCGTGGCGTTCAAGGGGCCGCCGCCGTTGGTCATGACGTACGGTTCCGTGAACAGCTGGAAGTAGCCGATCATCGTGATCACGCCGACGAAGACCAGCATCGGCCGCAGTGCCGGGAGGGTGAGGCGGCGGAACTGCTGCCAGGCGCCGGCGCCGTCGACGCGGGCGGCCTCGTAGATCGTGACGGGGACGCTCTGCAGTCCGGCGACGAAGATGATCATGTTGTAGCCGAAGTTCTTCCACACCGCCATCAGGATCACGGCCGGCATCGCCCAGCGCGGGTCGCCGAGCCAGTTGACCGGCCCGATGCCGGCGACGGCGAGCAACTGGTTGAGCAGGCCGAAGCGGGGGTGGTAGAGGTAGCGCCACACCACCGCGACGGCCACCATCGTCGTCACCACCGGAGCGAAGTAGACGGTGCGGAACAGCCCCTTGCAGCGCACCAGGCGCGCGTTGACGAGCAGCGCGGCGCCGAGGGACACCGCCACCGAGAGCGGCCCGCCGACCAGCACGAAGTAGAAGGTGTTGCCGAGCGCTCTCCAGAACACCGGGTCGTGGAGCAGCGTCGCGAAGTTCCCGAACCCGATGAAGCGCGTCGTCGCCGGGTCGCCGACGGCGTAGATGTCGAAGTCGGTCGCGGCCAGGAGGAAGCCCGCCACGACCGGGACCACGAAGAAGACCGCGATGAGCGCGAGCGCCGGCGCGACGAACGCGAGCCCCGCGCGCGCCTCGCGCCGCGACCGGGAGAAGCGGTTCCCGCCGGCGGCGGTCACCGCGGTCCCTTTCCGGCGGCGCGGTCGAGGAGGAAGCGGCGCTTGGCGAGCATGGCGTCGACGTCTGCCTGCAGCTGGTCGAGCGAGCCGTCCACGCTCTGGCGCCCGAGGATGACGCGCTCGGCCGCCTCCGCGATCGCGGTGGCGATCCGTTCCCACTCCGGGACCTTGGGCATCGGCCGCACGTGCTCGAGCTGGGTTCGAAACGCCCGCAGCTTGGGGTCGCCGGCGAGAGCGGGGTCCGCCCACGCGGCCGTCCGCGCCGGCAGGTCTCCCGTGAGCGCGTAGAACCTCGCCTGCTGGCGCTCGTCGGCGAGGAACTCCACGAGGCGGAACGCCGCGTCCTGGTGGCGCGAGGCGGCGAAGAGGACCAGGCTCGACCCGCCCGCCAGCGAGGTCCCGGGGTAGTCGGCCGCCGTCTCGGCCGGAAGCGGAGCCACGGCCCAGTCGCTTTGGCGGTCGGCCGGGAGCCGCCGGCGGAACTCGCCGAGGTTCCACGGCCCCGTGATCACCATCGCGAAGTAGCCGTCGGCGAACTGCTGGTACAGGTTCGCCACCTGCGCGTTGCCGAGCGGCGGCGCCAGGCGCTCGGCGAACAGCGAGACGTAGAACTCGAACGCCTTACGGAAGCGGGCCTCCTTGAAGTCGGCGTGGCGGCCGCCGTCGCGCAAGAGATCGGCGCCCGCCTGCAGCGCGAGCACCACCGGCTGCGCCCACTCGTCGGTCGGGAGCAGGATCGCGTAGTGCTCCCCTCCGGGCAGCGCCTTGACCGCACGCATCCCGGCGCGCCACTCCTCCCAGCTGCGCGGCGGGCGCTGCACGCCCGCCCGGGCGAGCAGGTCGCTGCGGTAGAACAGGACGCGCGTGTCCACGTACCAGGGGACTCCGTAGGGCACGCCGGCGATCTCGTTGGTGGCCCAGATGCCGGGAAAGAAATCCCGCGGGGCGACGCGCGACCCGGCGAGGCGATCGCCTAAGGGCTCGAGGGCCCCGAGGGCGACCAGCTCCGGGATCCAGGTGTTGCCGAGCTGGGCGAGGTCCGGCGTGGAGCGGCCCACGAAGGCGGTGAGCAGCTTCTCGTGGGCGGCGGTCCAGGGGATCTGCTGCACCTCGACGTGGACGCCGGGGTTGGCGCGCTCGAAATCCGGGATCAGCTTCTGGACCACCTCGCCCTCGCGCCCGAGCGCCCAGAACTGCAGCGTCGTCCGGCGCCCCCCGCCGCCGCAGGCGGCGAGCAGGACGGCGCCCGCCGCGAAGGCCGCACGCACCGCGCGCCTGGCCGCGGGCCCGGTGAGACGGCGCGCTGTGCCCTCGCCGGTGGCCATCGCTCAGGGCGCGCGGTCCAGCCAGCCGCCGGCGAAGCCGGCGCGGCGCAGGCCGGAGACGACGTACGGGTTCGTGCGCATCAGGCTCCACACGAACCCGCTGCGGTAGTTCTCGATCATCGCCACGATCGGGCCCTGGTCGAGGCCGAGGTAGTCGGTGGCGAACCACCCGACGCCCGGGACGATGCGCCCCATCGCCGGCTTGACGTCGAACGTGAACGTCGGGTTGAAGGCGTCGAGGAAGCCGTACGTCGACCAGAGGTCGTTGCCCCAGCGCTCGTACATCGCCCGGACGGCCGGGGCGGCGATCTCCGGGGCGAACGGGAGCGACGCGGCGGCGGCGGTCGGAGCAACGGTGCCGTCGTCGATGGTGAACGTGGCCCCGGCCCCGCGCCCGGCATAGGTGTAGAACCTCCTCGGCGAGCCCTTGTAGGTGAGCGTCGCGTCGGCCGGCCCGTCGCAGGCGGTGACGCCCCAGACGTTCTCGCCGTAACCCGCCCAGCCGCCCGGGTTGGCGATCGCGTACGCCCGCTGCGCGACGACGGCCCGCCGCGAGTTCTCGAAGTAGTCGATCCCCTTCGCCCGCATGTAGTCGTCCTGGATGCCGCGGAAGTCGATCCAGACGTGGGAGTACTGGTGCCCGAACAGGGGCGGGAACGCCACGTACTCCTGGCCGTACCAGTCGGCCCAGGTATAGGTCCGGGTATACGCCTGCCACGCCTGCGGGCTCACCGGGTGGGTCGGCGAGCCGAGGGCGAGCACGTAGAGGATCATCGCCTCGTCGTAGCCGCGCCAGTCGTGGTCGTGCAGGCCGTGCTCCGGCGTCCAGCCCATGGCGACGAGCGGCGGCCGCGGCTGCAGGAAGGTCCAGTCCGCCCCGCGGTAGAGCGCGTCGGCCAGGCTCCGGATCTCGGTCTCGCCGGGGTCGGCGCCGTCGAAGAAGCTCTGGCACGCGAGCGCCCCGGCCAGGAGCAGCGCCGTGTCGATGCTGGAGAGCTCGACGTCGCTCCCGTACCTTGCGCCCGTGCCGGAGTCGAGGAAGTGGTAAAAGAACCCTTTGTAGCCGGCTTTCCCGGCGGGCTCGGGACCCTGCGGGGCGCGGGTGAAGAAGCGCAGCGTCGCGAGCACGCGGTCGCGCGCCTCGGCGCGCGAGATATACCCACGCTGCACGCCGATCGGATACGCCGTGAGGCCGAAGCCGACGGCGGCGATGGAGGAGAAGTTGGGGAGCCTGCCGTCGGGCCAGCGGTCCGGCACGAGCCCGTTCACGGGATCGGCCAGTTCCCAGAAGTACCTGAACGAGCGCGCCTCGAGGTCGTCGAGGAGCGGGTCGAGACGCACGGCGGTGAGCTTGAGCCGCGGCTTCCGGACGGCGGAGGAGAGCCCGGACTCCGCGCTCGCCGCCGGGGAGGCCGGTGTGCGGCCGGCGGCGGGGCCGGCCGGCGCGGCGCCGCACGCGGCGAGGAGCAGCGCCAAGGAAAGCCCGAGCAGGCGCGCCGCCGAGGGGCGCGGCCGCGGGACGGTCGGTGTCGAGGAGGACATCTCAGACATAGGCTACTCCAGCCAACGAGCCGGCGCGGAGGCGCGAACGAAGGTGCGCGGCACGGACCCGAATGACGGGATCCGTGCCGCGCCGGTCGCTGCGATGCTTCGGTCGAGCCTCCCTAGAAGCTGACCTTGGCGCCCACCTGGAAGCGGCGCGTGTTGAACTGGCAGGTGGGTTGCGAGAAGTGTGCGTTGAGCCCCCCGGGCCCTCCCGTCCAGCCGTCGAAGCAGCTGTCGTTGGCGAAGTTGAAGACGTTGAACGCCTCGCCGATCAGGCCGAGGCGGAAGTCGCCGGCCACCTTGGCGTCCCACTCGGCGCGCAGGTCCACGCTGCGGTAGGCGAACTGCTTGATGCCGAGGAAGCTCTGCTTCGGAGGATCCTGAGCGGCCGTGAAGCACTGGTCGTAGCCTTTCCTGCAGTCGGTGTAGTAGAACGGCAGGCCCGAGCTCAAGGTGACGATGCCGGAAACCGTGAACCCGGCCGGCAGCCCGACGGTGCCGCTCATGATCAGCTTCTGTTTCTCGGTGTAGACGGACTGGAACGTCGCGAAGTGGGGCGGCAGGGAGTCGAACGCGAACGCGACGCCGTCGTCGGTCGAGGCCTGCTGCTTGGCGTCCGCATAGGTGTAGGCCAGGTCGAAGCCCCACCTCGAGTCGCTGGTGTACGGCTTGTCGAGGGTGAGGATGTAGCCGTCGTACCAGGTCTTGCGGAGGTCGTAGCCGCGCATGGTGAATCCGTACCCCGGGATCGGAATCGAGTCGCCCCAGCGGTCGTTGAACGGCGTCCCGGGGGGCAGCGCGCCGAAGCTCCACACGAGGCCGTTGTAGCCGCGCGAGTTCGCGTACGTGAACGAGGCGAGCCAGTCGCCGAGCTGCTGGCGCAGCCCGAGGTTCCACTGGGTGGAGCGCGGCGGGTGCGTGTTGTTGTTGAGGAGGAAGAGCTCGTAACCCTGCTGCACGCCGCTCGCGATCAATCCCCGCAGCCCCGCGGCGGACTGGTACGAGGGATCCCAGAGGATCGGAGCCGCGTTGCAGCCCCCCACGGCCCCCGGCACCCCGACTTTGGCCGGGTCGTTCGTGAAGCAGAAGTCGTAGATCCCCCACCTGTGCCGGAACTGCTCGTCGTAGATGTCGTTGAGCGGAATGCGGTCGTAGTACAGGCCCCAGCCGCCGAACACCACCGTCTTGCCGTTGCCGCTGGGGTCCCAGCTGAACCCCAGGCGGGGCTGCACCATGCCCTTGTACGACTTGCGGTTGCTGCCGGTCGAGATGTAGTCGTTGATGTTGAAGACGTCCGTGAGGCACCAGTCGTTCTTACCGCCGATCGGTTGGTCGTAGTGGCGGCAAGCGGACTGGAGGCCGGAGATCACGCTGGCGGGCGTGACCCAGTTGTTGTTCAGCATGTTGGTCTCGTAGTCCCAGCGCACGCCCGCGTTGATCGTGAGGTTGCTGGCGATGGTCCAGTCGTCCTGGGCGTACAGCCCGTACTGGGTGTTGTCGAAGGCGAGCGCGGGGTTGCCGAAGCCGATCTGGGCGTGGAACGGGTACTGCCAGTTGTCGTCGCTGCGGAACTCGAAGAGCGGGTTTCCGACCTGGTCCTTGACCATGTCGTACTTCATCCAGTTGGCCGTGAACCCCACCTTGAGCGTGTGGCTGCCGTGCCAGTCGGCGAAGTAGGTCAGATCGTCGCGGAGCCCGACCTTCTTCTGCGTCAGGTCCTGGGTCGTAGGCGAACCGCCGACCTGGAGCAGCCCGAGGTAGTTCAGTTCGGGCTGGTTCGAGGCGGGCGTCCCCTGGATCCACTCCATCTTCTGCCAGGTGAGGCTGCCCTCGTTGAGCGTGTTGTTGCCGACCATCAGCTGATGCCGCAGGACGGCGGCGTCGGTCTTGACCTTGAAGTTCTGCGCCGCATCCTTGGTGGTCTGGCCGCCGAAGCCGCGGATGTCGCTCTCGTCGCGCTTGTTGTACGAGAGGTCCAGGGTCTGCGCCGTGGACGGCTGCCAGGAGAGCTTGCCGAAGTAGAGCCTCGAGGTGAACGGCGAGGACAGGGCACCGGTCCCATACGGGTCGAGGATCGCCTTGACGTTGGCGGGCGCCTGGCCGTAGCTCCCGCCGTGGAACACCGAGCTGACGACGTCGCGGTTGGTCCCCTCGAACGAGACGAAGAAGTTCAGCTTGTCCTTGATGATCGGCCCGCCGAGCGAGAGGCCGAACTGCTTGCGCGTGTACGGCGGCTTGGCGTCGCCGCGCGCCTTGGCGAAGTCGTCCTGCGTGACCATGCTCTTGTTCTGGTAGAGGAAGAAGAGGTCGCCGTGGAAGACGTTGCCGCCCGACTTGGTCACCGCGGTGATCACCGCGGCCGAGGCCTGCTCGTACTCGGCCTTGAAGTTCTGCGTCATCACCCGGTACTCCTGGACCGCGTTCTGCGGGAACGGGTTGCCGCGGACCGAGTCCTGCATGAAGGCGCCGCCCTTGATGATGTCGTTCTTGTACGACAGGCCGTCGATGAACACGTTCACCTGTTCCGGCTTCGCCCCGCCGCTGCTGAAGTACTGCCCCTGGGCGTCCGTGTCCTGCGTGAACGAGATACCGGGGGCGAGCGCGGAGAAAGCGAGGAAGTTGCGGTTGTTCATGGGCAGGGTTTGCATCTGCTCCGGGGTGATGTTGGTGGCGACGACCGACGAACGCGTGTCGACGAGCACCTTCGTCGCCTCGCCGACGACCGTCGCCTCGCCGACGAACACCTTTTCCGGCGTCAGCACGAAGTTGACCTTGTTGGCCTGGCCGAGGAACACCGTCACGGTCTGGCTCGCGGGCTTGTACGCCTCCGAGTAGACCATGAGCTCGTAGGTGCCCGGGGGGAGGCCGCCCAGCAGGAACCTCCCGTCCTCGCCGGCCGTCACCTTGTAGACGAACGCCGTCTGGACGTTCTTCGCGGCCACGGTGGCGCCCGGGAGCGGCCCTCTCTTGTCGCTGACCGTCCCCCCGATGCTGGCGGTGGTCCCTTGCGCGCCGGCCTGACTGCAGACGAGAAGCGTCAGCAGCAGCAGCGCCGGCCCTACGACTAGCCAGTGGTTCCCTTCCTTTCTTCGCATGTCTCTTCCTCCTTTCGATGGACAAGATGGAATCGGCCAGTGCGCCGCGCGGCGTCGCGCGGCGCGACCGGGAACAGAGCAGCGAGCCGGGCGGACCCGGTCGCGGGGTGCGGGGCTCACGTCGCCCCCCTCGGTCCGGACCGTCGCGGCGCGGCCCGACCCGGAGTCCGTGAAACGCCGACCGCGGCGCCGGGCGCGGCGCAGGAGCGCCGCTCCACGACCTTCGTCGGGAGCGTCTCGTGGCGGCGGCGGTGCTGGTTCTTCAAGGCGATCGCGTGCAGCAACCTCGCGACGGCGCGTTCCCCGAGGTCGGCGATCGGGACCCGCACCGACGAGAGCGCCGGCGCGGTGAACCGGCTGATCGGGATATCGTCGAAACCGGCGAGGGAGATGTCCTCGGGTACCCGCAGACCCGCATTCCACAGCACCGACAGGACGCCGATCGCCATCGAATCGTTGGCGGCGAATATCGCCGAGGGGACCGGCCGGAGCGCGAGGGCGCGTCGTCCCGCCGCGGCGCCGGACTCCTCGCTGAAGTCGCCCTCGAGTTCCAACTCCTCCGACCAGCCGCACGGCAACGCGAGCATGGCTTTGCGGTAGCCGCGCAGCCGTTCGCTCGCGTCGTAGTTGCCGGCCGGGCCCTTGACGAGCGCGATGCGCCGGTGCCCGAGACCGGCCAGGTGCCGGACGATCGCCAGGGCGCCGCCGAAGTTGTCGATCGTGATCGAGTCGAAACCGAAGCCGTCGCTGCGGCAGTTGAGCAGCACGACCGGCAAGGTGTCGGGAAGGTTCGCGTGCAGCATCTCGGTGTCGAGATCGGGGGACATGACGATCAGCCCGTCCACACGTCCCCTCGTCGCTCGCAGCACGGCTTCCATCTCGCCGCGATCGCCGTGCGAGCTCGACACCAGGAGGTGGTAGCCGAGCTGGCGCGACGCCAGGTCGATGCCGCGGATCAGTTCCGAGAAGAACTCGCCGTAGATGTCCGGGAGCAACACGCCGAAGGCGTTGGTCCGGTTCGTGATCAGGCTGCGGGCGGCGCCGTGAGGGACGTAGCGCAGCCGCTCGGCGACCGACCGGATGCGGCTGCGAGTCGCGTCGCTGGCGGGCCCCTTGTCGTTGAGGACCCGGGAGACGGTCGCAACGGAGACGCCGGCTTCCAGGGCCACCTGCTTGATGGTGACGTTCGTGGCGCGTTGGCCGCGCCCGGGCGGGGCAGGCGTCTTGGGTCGTCCGGTGGTCACGATCGCTCCTCCACGAACGTGATGTAAACGTTTACACTCCTTGTAATCTAGGCCCGGCTCGTGCCCCTGTCAAGGTGGGCCGGGGCGGCCGAGAGCGAGGGTGAGGCGCCGGGGCCGCGGCCTCGCGGGGGGTTGGCCGTACAATCGGCCCAGCATGAGCGACACGTTGATCCTGATCGTCGGCGCGGCGGCGTTGACCACCCTCGTTCTCGGCCGGTTGCTGCGCTCCGGCCTCGTGCGCCGACTGGCGGGCGGGCTGGCGTTTCTCGCTGCTGCTGCGGTCGCGCAGTGGGTCGTACGCTCGACCGGGGTGGGCGGGAATTGGGAGGACTGGTCCGCGGTTCTCGTCCTGCTCGCCCTCGGCTACCTCCTGATGCGGCTGGCGCTGCTGCTCCTGTTCGAGTGGCTGTTGATCCGGCGGTTCGACATCCAGGTGCCGCGCCTGGCGCGCGATGTGATCGCCCTGGTCGTGTACCTCCTGCTGGCGGCCGCGATCCTGCGCGCGTCGCTCGGGATCGAGGTCGGCACGCTGCTGGGGTCGGCCGCCGTCCTCACGGTGGTCCTCGGCTTCGCGCTCCAGGAGACGCTCGGGACACTGCTGTCGGGGCTCGCGCTCACCTGGGAGCAGCGCTTCCAGGCCGGCGCCTGGATCGAGATCGACGGAATCGTCGGCGAGGTGCAGGAGCTGGGCTGGCGCTCGCTCATGTTGCGTACCACCCTCGGGGAGCGCGTGCTGATCCCGAACTCCCAGGTGGCGCGCTCGCGCGTCCAGCTGCTCGGGGAGGGGGACCAGGCGGTGGCGGTGGCGTTGCGCCTGGGGGTCGCGTACGAGGCGCCGCCGCACGCCGTCAAGGAGCTCCTCGCGCGCGTCGCCGCCGACCTGCCGCGGGTGCTGGCCCGGCCGGCGCCCCAGATCCTGGCGCGCGAGTTCGCGGACAACGCGGTCGCGTACGAGTGCCGGCTGTGGACGCACGAGCCGTGGCGGGCGTCGGATCTGGCGGACGCGTTCTACACCAGGGCCCACGCCGCCCTCGGGCGCGCGGGCATGGAGATCCCGTTCCCGCAGCGCAGCGTGCGCATGGTCGCGTCCACCAAGGCGGAGGCGGACCCCCTGGGGATGAGCCGGGCGACGCTCGCCCGCTGCGCGCTCTTCTCCGGCCTCCCCGGCGGGGCGATCGCGGCGCTGGCGGGGAGCTCGCGCTGGCAGGAGTACGTCCCCGGTGAGGCGGTCGTGCGCGAGGGCGAGGACTCGCGCGCCCTCTACGTGATCGCAAAAGGCGAGGCGGTGGTGGAACGCGGCGGCGCGGAGGTCGCGCGCCTCGGCAAAGGCGACGTCTTCGGCGAGATGGCGTTTCTCTCCGGCGCTCCCCGCGCCGCCACCGTCCGGGCCGGCCGCGCGCTCGGCGTGGTGGAGGTCGACAGCCGCTCGCTCGCGGCCTTGCTCGCCGAGCACGCGGAACTCGCCGAGGAGCTCGCCGAGCGGATGGCCGCCCGGCAGCAGGACCTGGCGGCGCAGGAGGCGGTGGCGAGCGCGGGCCAGGGCCGCAAGGGCCTCGCAGCGTTCCTGCGCGAGCGGTTGCTCCGCCTCGTCGCGGGATGAACGCCGTCTGACCGGCGGTTACACTTGGCTGGGATGGCAACGCACGACCGGCTGGTCGCCCACCTCGAACCTCTCGGCAGCGCGCTGGTCGCGTACTCCGGCGGCGCCGACTCCGCGCTCGTGGCGTGGGCCGCGCACGCGGCGCTCGGCGGGCGGGCGCTCGCCGTCACCGCGCGCTCCGAGAGCCTCGCCCCGGGCGAGGCGGATGCCGCCGCCGCGCTCGCCGCACGCATCGGGATCGCCCACGAGGAGATCGCGTACTCGGAGCTCGCCGTCCCCGGCTACGCCGCCAACCCGCCCGACCGCTGCTACCTGTGCAAGGGGGAGCTGTTCCGCCGACTGTCCGCCTTGGCGCGCGACCGCGGTCTTGCGGCCGTGCTTGACGGCAGCAACGCCGACGACGGCACCGACTACCGCCCCGGGAGGCGGGCCGTGGCGGAGCTCGCGGTGCGCTCGCCGCTCGCCGAGCTCGGGATCGGCAAGGCCGCGGTGCGGGAGGCGCTGCGGGCGCTCGACCTCCCGGTGTGGGACAAGCCCTCGAGCCCGTGCCTCTCCTCGCGCGTGCCGTACGGGGAGCCGATCACCCGGGCGAAGCTCGAGCAGATCGGTCGCGCCGAGGCCGCGCTCGCCGCACTCGGCTTCCGCGAGGTGAGGGTTCGCCACCACGGCAGCACGGCGCGCATCGAGCTTCCGAAGCGGGAGATGGCGCGCGTGTTCGCGGACGGTCTCGCGGACGAGGTCGTCCGGGCCGTGCGCGCCGCCGGCTTTGCCTTCGTCGCGCTCGACCTCGAGGGGCTGCGCTCGGGGTCGCTCAACCGCCTGCTGCCGTCGCTGTAGCCGGCGGCGCGCCCCCCATCCACCCCTCCCATTGCCGAGAATGATGCTCAAATTCCATTGTGTTGATTGACTTTGTGAAACATGACGCTATCATGACGCGCTGGGGAGGGGGAGTGAACGCATATATACCCGTCCTGCTCTTCATCGTCATTGCCATCGCGTTCCCCTTGATCACGTTCGTCTTCGCCTGGATCCTCCGCGCCGGGCGGTACGATCCGATCAAGCTCGAACCGTACGAGTGCGGCAACCCGATCACGAGCGAGGCCCACGACTACCGCTTCTCGGTGCGGTACTACCTGATCGCGGTCCTGTTCGTCGTGTTCGACGTCGAGACCGTGTTCCTGTTCCCGTGGGCGGTGATGTTCCGCAAGCTCGCGCTCTTCGGTTTCGTCGAGATGCTGGTGTTCATCGGCATCCTCGTCGTGGGGTACGTCTACGCCTGGCGGCGGGGAGCGCTGCAATGGGTGTGATCGAGAACCGCTTCGAATCCAACGTCCTGATCAGCACCTACGACGCGGTCATCAACTGGGCCCGCCGCGGCTCGGTGTGGCCGATGCAGTTCGGGCTCGCCTGCTGCGCGATCGAGATGATGGCCGCGATGGATCCGCGCTTCGACCTCTCCCGCTTCGGCATGGAGGTCTTCCGCGGCACGCCGCGCCAGTCGGACCTCATGCTCGTGGCCGGCACCGTGACCGAGAAGATGGCGCCGATCGTCACGCGCCTCTACCACCAGATGCCCGAGCCGAAGTGGGTGCTGGCGATGGGCTCGTGCGCGACCTGCGGCGGCCCGTACAAGACCTACGCGGTGACGCAGGGCGTCGACCGGTTGATCCCGGTGGACGTCTACGTGCCCGGCTGTCCGCCCCGCCCGGAGGCGCTCATCTACGGGCTGATGCAGCTGCAGAAGAAGATCGACCGCATGACCATCGCCAAGAAGGCGGTCTGAGCGGGATGCGCCAGGCAGCTGTGGACTCTTGACTGGCGACTCGCTCGTGAGGAGGCGGCCTTGACTGAACAGGACAAACCGACGGCCCCGGCGGACACCCCGGCCCAGCCCCCGGCGGCGCCCAAACCGCCCTGGGAGGAGAAGCCGGTGACGCCGGTTCCCCAGGACGCGCGCGAACACGCTCAGGTGCGGGAGATCGCTGCGGCCGTTCCCGGCGCCGTGATCGCAGCGGTCGAGTTCGCGGGCCAGGTGACGGTCACCGTCGATCGCGAGCGCATCGTGGAGGTCGGCCGCGCCTGCAAGGAGACGCTGGGGTACGCGTTCCTCGTGGACCTCACGGCGGTGGACTGGCAGGACCGGCCCGAGGGGCGCTTCGACGTCGTCTACTGGCTGCACCGCCACGCCGACTCCGTCCGCCTCCGCCTCAAGTTGCAGGTGGGGGTGGACGTCGAGGTGGCGTCCGTGACCGGGGTGTGGAAGGTCGCCGACTGGATGGAGCGCGAGGTGTTCGACATGTTCGGCATCTACTTCGGGGGCCACCCGAACCTCGAGCGCATCCTGACCTGGGAGGGGTTCTCCGGTCACCCGCTGCGCAAGGACTTCCCCCTCGAGGGGATCGACACCGGCGCCGCGGTCTACCCGGACGTCTTCCCGCCCGGGGGCGGCCCGGTCGCCGGCGGGGAGGGGGAGTGATGGGCAACCTCGAGGCCCTCAAGCCGTTCCCCGACAGCGAGGAGATGGAGATCTCGTTCGGTCCCCAGCACCCCGCCACGCACGGCGTGCTGCGCGTGCTCCTCAGGCTCGACGGCGAGCGCATCGTGGACGCCAAGCCGGTCATCGGCTACCTGCACCGCGGCACCGAGAAGATCTTCGAGCGCGAGACGTACAACGGCACGATCCCCCACACCGACCGGCTCGACTACACGGCGGCCGCCACCAACAACCAGGCGCTCGTCGGGGTGGTCGAGAAGATCATGGGGGTGACGGTGCCGCCGCGCGCGTCCGCCGTCCGCGTGCTCCTGGCCGAGCTGCAGCGCATCGCCTCGCACACCATCTGGCTCGGCACCCACGCCCTCGACATCGGTGCGCAGTCGCCGTTCTTCTACACCTTCGAGGAGCGGGAAAAGATCCTCGATCTCTTCGAGGAGTACTGCGGCGCCCGCCTCACCCTGAACAGCATGCGGGTCGGCGGCCAGCCCTACGACCTGCCCGACGGCTGGACGGACCGCTGCCGCACGTTCGTCGACCAGTTCCCGGCGCGCGTCGCCGAGTGGGAGCGCCTGCTCACGACGAACCGGATCTGGAAGCTGCGCACGGTCGGCGTCGGCGTGATCTCCGCCGCGAACGCGGTCGAGTGGGGGCTGACGGGACCGCCGCTGCGGGGTTCCGGCGTGAAGTGGGACATCCGCAAGGTGTTCCCCTACGACCGCTACGAGCAGTACGACTTCGAGATCCCGGTCGGGGCGAACGGCGATACGTACGATCGCTACCTGGTGCGCATGGAGGAGATGCGGCAGTCGGTGCGGATCATCCAGCAGTGCCTCGCCAAGCTGCCGGACGGCCCTGTCATGGCCAAGGTCCCGAAGGTGATCAAGCCGCCCAAGGGCGAAGCCTATTTCTCGGTCGAGAGTCCCAAGGGGGAACTCGGCTTCTACGTGGTGTCGGATGGCGGCGCCCACCCGTACCGCCTGCACGTGCGTCCCGCGTGCTTCATCAACTTGCAGGCCCTCCCCGAGATGGTGCGCGGGCTGTTGGTCGCCGACCTCATCGCGGTGATCGGCACGCTCGACATCGTCCTCGGCGAGATCGACCGGTAGGGAGCGGCCATGGCGAACCCCTGGGTAGCGTTTCTCCTGGTGCCGCTGATCAAGATCGTCGTGATCCTCCTGGCGGTCATCCTGATCGCGGCATACATGAGTTTCTTCGAGCGCAAGATCCTGGCATACATGCAGATCCGGATCGGGCCGAACCGTGTCGGTCCGCGCGGCTGGCTGCAGCCGATCGCGGACGCGCTCAAGCTCCTGGTCAAGGAAGACATCGTTCCGGCGCGCGCCGAGAAGTTCGTCTACTTCCTCGGCCCGGTGCTGGTCGTGGCGCCGGCGCTGCTGGTGTTCTCGGTGATCCCGTTCGGGCCCGCCTTCAAGCTCTTCGGCTACGAGGTGACGCCGTACCTGACCGACGTCAACATCGGCATCCTGTTCATCCTCGGGGTCTCCTCGGTCGGGGTCTACGGCGTGATCCTCGGCGGCTGGGCGTCAAACAACAAGTTTTCGATGATGGGCGGGCTGCGTTCGGCCGCGCAGCTCGTGTCGTACGAGGTCCCGATGGGCCTCTCGGTCGTCACGGTTCTCCTGATGGCGAACAGCCTGTCGCTGGTCAAGATCGTGGAGGCGCAGAAGCAGGCGGGAGTCTGGTACTTCATCCCCGGCATCGTGGCGTTCTTCATCTACTTCGTGTGCGGCGTCGCCGAAACCAACCGCAACCCGTTCGACCTCCCCGAGGCCGAATCGGAGCTCGTGGCCGGGTTCCACACCGAGTATTCGGGGATGAAGTTCGCGTTCTACTTCCTGGCCGAGTACGCCAACATGGTGGTGGTCTCGTCGATCGCCACCGTGCTCTTCCTCGGCGGCTGGCTGCCGCCGTTCCCGAACTGGCTGGCGGCCGTGTGGGCGTTGCCGGCACTCGCGTGGATCCCTCCCATCGCCTGGTTCGTCCTCAAGATGGCGGCGTTCCTCTTCGTTTACATCTGGTTCCGCGGCACCTTCCCGCGCTACCGCTTCGACCAGCTCATGGACCTCGGCTGGAAGGTGTTCATCCCCGTGAGTCTGGTCAACCTGATGGCGGTCGGGCTCGGCGTGCTGCTGATCGGAGGGAAGTGATGGGTTTCTGGGGCTTCCTCGCATCGCTCGTGCCGTTCGAGCTCGCCCAGGGGCTCGGCGTCACCGGACGCTTCCTCTTCAAGAAGAAGGCGACGATCCAGTACCCCGAGGTCAAGCCGGTCCCCAAGGACCGCTTCCGCGGGATGTTCGGATTTTCCGAGGAGCGCTGCATCGTCTGCCACTCGTGCGCCAAGGCGTGCCCGATCGACATCATCCACATCCAGGATCACTTCGAGGAGATCGAGGTCGACGGCAAGAAGCGCAAGAAGAAGGTCCTCGACCGCTACGACATCGACGTCAAGCGCTGCATGTTCTGCGGCCTCTGCGAGGAGGCGTGCCCCACCAAGCCGCTCGCGATCTGGCTGACGACCAAGAGCTACGAGGCGTCGGCGTACGAGCGGAACGAACGCCTGTACTTCACCAAGGAGCGCCTGCAGGACTGGACCGGCGTGCGCCCCTATCCCGGGGTGGTGTCGCCGAAGGACGGACAGATGCCGGACGACCCCACCGGCGGGTCGGCGGCGGGGCGGGGAGAAGCCAAGCCATGACCTGGTTCCTCGTTCACTTCGCCGAGATCGTCTTCTACTCCCTGGCGGCGGTCGCGCTCGCCGGCGCGGTCGGCGTCATCGCGTTTCGCAGTCCCGTGCACGCGGCGCTCTCGCTCCTCGGCACCTTCCTCGCGGTGGCCGGGGTGTTCGTGCTGATGCAGGCCGAGTTCTTGGCCGCCGTCCAGGTCCTGGTTTACGCCGGCGGGGTCATGGTGCTCTTCCTGTTCGTGATCATGCTGGTGAAGGCGCGGGATATCCCGGACGAGCCGCAGTACGTGCGCCGCCTGGTGCCGGCCGCGGTCGGTCTCGGCGCCCTGCTCGCGGCGCTGGTCGGAGTCGGGATCTGGGCCGCCTCCGGCGGGCTCCCGGCCGACGGCGCCGCGCTGCGCATGGTCGCCGGCGCGCCGCTCGGCAACACCGAGGCGGTCGGGTGGAGCCTGTACCGCGACTACCTCCTGCCGTTCGAGGTGGTCTCGATCGTGCTGCTGGTCGCGATGATCGGTGCGATCGTGATGGGCCGCAAGGAATCGGGGAGGGGGGGAGCCGCATGATTTCGACCGCGCACGTCCTCGTGCTCTCGCTCGCGCTGTTCACGCTCGGCGTCGTCGGCATGGCGGTGCGGCGGAACTTCATCACCGTCCTGATGTGCGTCGAGCTGATCCTCAACGCCGCCAACCTCAACTTCATCGCGTTCTCCCGCCAGCTCGGGGACCTCACCGGACAGGTGTTCGCCGTGTTCGTGATCACGATCGCGGCCGCGGAAGCCGCCATCGGCCTCGGCATCATCGTCGCGCTCGTCCGCTTGAAGCAGACGGTGAACCTCGACCAGGTCAACGTGATGGAGGGATAGCCGATGAAAGACCTGCTCTGGCTGATCCCCCTTTTCCCCCTGCTCGGAGCGGCGGTCAACGGCCTCGTCGGCAACCGGCGCGGCTGGTCGCGCCGTACGACCTCCGCGGTCGCGCTGACGGGTTCGGGCCTGGCGCTCGCGGCGGCGCTCGCCGCGATCGCGGACTGGGCCGCGTCGGTCGGCACCGCCGCGGTGCACGTCAACCGGGTATTCACCTGGATTCCGGCCGGCTTCGGCCACACGACCGACGGCCTGCTCGCCAACCTCACGATCGACTTCGCCCTGCGGATCGACGCGCTCTCGGCCGTCATGCTGTTCTTCGTCACCTTCGTCGGCTTCCTGATCCACGTCTACTCGGTCGGGTACATGCACGGCGAGGGGGAGCGGCCGTACGCCCGCTACTTCGCCTACCTCAACCTGTTCATGTTCGCCATGCTCACCCTGGTGCTGGGCGCCAACCTCGCCGTCATGTTCGTGGGGTGGGAGGGCGTGGGCCTGTGCAGCTACCTCCTGATCGGCTTCTTCTTCGAGAAGGACTGGTGCGCGTCGGCCGGGAAGAAGGCCTTCATCGTCAACCGCATCGGCGACTTCGGTTTCCTGCTCGCCATCTTCTGGACCGTCAAGGTGTTCGGCACCGTCGACTTCGCCGCGCTGCAGGCGGCGATCGAGAGCGACCCGGCGCGGTTCGCGGCGGCGGCCACCCCGATCGCGCTGCTGCTGTTCGTGGGGGCAGTCGGGAAGTCCGCTCAGCTCCCGCTCTACGTCTGGCTCCCGGACGCGATGGCCGGCCCGACCCCGGTCTCCGCCCTGATCCACGCGGCGACGATGGTCACCGCCGGCGTCTACATGGTGGCGCGCACCAACTTCATCTTCCGGCTGTCGCCGACCGCGATGCTGGTCGTGGCGGTGGTGGGCGGCCTCACCGCCGTGTTCGCCGCGACGATCGGCCTGGCGCAGAACGACATCAAGAAGGTGCTGGCGTACTCGACCGTCTCCCAGCTCGGCTACATGTTCCTCGCCGCCGGAGCCGGGGCGTTCAGCGCCGGGATGTTCCACGTCTTCACGCACGCGTTCTTCAAGGCCTGCCTCTTCCTCGGCGCGGGCTCGGTGATCCACGCGTGCTCGGGAAACCAGGACATGCGCACGATGGGCGGCCTCAAGAAGCACATGCCGACCACCTACTGGACGTTCCTGGTGGCGACGCTGGCGCTGGCCGGCGTTCCGCCGCTCGCCGGCTTCTTCTCCAAGGACGAGATCCTGGCGAAGGTGTTCGCCGCCGGGTCCGGCGACCTGTACGGCTTCGGAACGGTGTACCTCCTGCTGTGGGCGCTCGGCCTCGCGGGCGCGTTCATGACCGCGTTCTACATGTTCCGGCTGGTGCACACCACGTTCCACGGCGAGTTCCGCGGCACCCACGAGCAGGCGCACCACTTGCACGAGTCGCCGAAGAGCATGACGGTGCCGTTGCAGATCCTGGCCGCCGGGTCGATCGCGGCCGGCTTCCTCGGGATGGGGATGTTCGGGCCGAAGCTGAACTGGTTCGAAGGGCTGCTCCACCCGGTGGCGGCGCCGGTCGAAATCGAAGGGCACCACGTGGGCGTGGGCGTCGAGTGGCTGCTGATCGCGCTCTCGGTCGGGGTCGCGCTCTCCGGGATCTGGCTCGCGACCAGGTGGTACTTCGGGCCCGAGGCGTTCGCGCGACCGCAGCGCTTCGCCGAGCGATTCCCCGGCCTCGTCACGACCGTGGCCAACAAGTACTACGTGGACGAGGCGTACGACGCCACGGTGGTGGCCGGGACGATGAAGCTCGCACGCGGCTCGTGGGAGTTCGACGCCCGCGTCGTGGACGGCGCGGTCAACGGGGCGCGCCACCTCACGGTGGCGACCTCGTTCTTCTCCGGGCTGTTCGACCTCAACGTCGTGGACGGCCTGGTCAACCTCGTGGCTGCGGCCTACGGGTGGGCCAGCCGCGGGCTCCGGCGCGTGCAGTGGGGCGTCGCCCAGGGATACGCGCTGGTGATGACCGTTGGGTTCGTGTTGATGGTGGCGGCGGCCCTGTGGCTGGGCCGCTGAGGGGGATGCGATGGGTTTTGCTACCAACCTGCTGAACGTCATCTGCTACGTGCCGCTGCTCGGGGCGCTGGTGATCGTGTTCCTGCTGCGCAAGGAGCAGAGCGCGGCGATCAAGACGGTGGCCACGGTGGTGGCGGGGCTCGACTTCGTGCTCTCGCTGCCGCTGTGGTTCCTCTACGACCCGGCCGGTCCCGCCTTCCAGTTCAGCTACGTGCACGATTGGATCCCCGCGGTCGGCGCCCGCTATCACGTGGGCGTGGACGGGATCTCGGTGCTGCTGATCCTGCTCACGACGCTGCTCGGGTTCATCGCGGTGTACTCCTCGTTCACGGCGATCACGCACCGGCAGAAGGAGTACTACGTCTTCCTGCTGTTGCTGCAGACCGGCATGCTCGGCGTCTTCATCTCCCTCGACTTCATCCTGTTCTACCTGTTCTGGGAGGCGATGCTGGTCCCGATGTACTTCCTGATCGGGATCTGGGGCGGCCCGCGCAAGCTCTACGCCGCCATCAAGTTCTTCCTGTACACGTTGTTCGGATCGGTGTTGATGCTGGTCGGCATCCTCGCGCTGTACTTCTACAACTCGACCGGTCTCAAGGCGATCGGCCTCCCCGGTCTGGGCCACGCCCCGACGTTCGACGTCACCGAGCTGTTCAAGATCGCGACCCAGATCCCGCCGGGCGTGCAGTTCTGGGTCTTCCTCGCGTTCTTCGTCGGCTTCGCGATCAAGGTGCCGATGTTCCCGTTCCACACCTGGCTGCCGGACGCGCACGTCGAGGCGCCGACCGCCGGGTCGGTGATCCTGGCGGGCGTCCTGCTGAAGATGGGGACGTACGGCTTCATCCGGTTCTCGTTGCCGCTCCTCCCGGACGCGACGCGCAAGGCGGTGCCGTGGGTCGTGGCGCTGGCGATCATCGGCATCGTCTACGGCGCCCTCGTGGCGATGGCGCAGAAGGACATGAAGAAGCTGGTCGCCTACTCGTCGGTCTCGCACCTCGGGTTCGTGATGCTGGGCATGTTCGCGCTCAACCCGCAGGGTCTGACGGGATCGGTGCTCCAGATGATCAACCACGGTCTCTCCACGGGCGGTCTCTTCTTGCTCGTGGGGATCGTGTACGAACGCCGCCACACCCGCATGATCGCGGACTACGGCGGCATCGCCAAGGTCATGCCCGTGTACGCGATGATGTTCATGGTGATCACCATGGCCTCGATCGGCCTGCCGACGCTCAACGGCTTCATCGGCGAGTTCACGATCCTGGTGGGCGTGTTCAACCGCTCGACGACGTGGGCCGTGATCGCCGCCACCTCGCTGGTGCTCGGCGCCGGGTACATGCTCTGGCTCTACCAGCGGGTCTTCTTCGGCGAGATCACGCACGAGGAGAACAAGACGCTCAAGGACGTCAACCTGCGCGAGCAGTGGACGCTCATTCCGCTCATCGCGCTGTGCTTTTGGATCGGGATCTACCCCAAGCCGTTCTTCCGGATCCTGGAGCCGTCGATCAAGCGGGTCGTCGAGGTCGTGGACCCCGGCTACCTGAACCGACCGGCGTTCGAGCTCCCCACGGCGCCGCCAGCGGCCCACACCCAGGAGCACTGAGACCATGCGCGCGGACCTCATCGCCCTGCTCCCCGAGCTGATGCTGGCGACGCTGGCCATGGCGGTCCTGCTGGCCGGGCTGGCTTCGGGCAAGGCCCGGCACGGCCTCCTGGGCGCCGGCGCCGTGCTTGCCCTCGCCGCCACCGGGGTGACGCTCTGGCTCGCCGCCGGCGCCACCGACCCGGGCGCGCACTTCTTCTCCGGAATGTTCGTGCTCGACCACTTCGCCATCTTCTTCAAGGCGCTGTTCCTGCTCACCGCCGCGCTGGTCGTGCTGCTGTCGCACGACTACCTGAAGCGCAACGACTACCGGCCCGGCGAGTACCTCGCCCTGGTCATGTTCGCCACCGTCGGCATGATGACGATGGCCTCGGGCGTCAACCTCGCGGTGATCTACGTCGGGCTCGAGCTCATGGCCCTCTCGACGTACATCCTCGCCGGGTACTTCCGCCGTGAGGTCAAGTCGCACGAGGCCGCCGCGAAGTACTTCGTGCTCGGAGCGATGTCGTCCGGGATCCTGCTGTACGGGTTGTCGCTGATCTACGGCGCGACCGGGACGCTCGACCTCGCCACGCTCGCCCGCGTGCTCGCGAGCGCCAAGCCCGGCCCGTCGGCCCTGGTGGGGGTCGCGCTGCTCGCCTGCGGCTTCCTGTTCAAGGTGGCGGCGGTGCCGTTCCACGTCTGGACGCCGGACGTCTACGAGGGTGCCCCGACGCCGATCACCGCGTTCATGTCGGTGGGCCCCAAGGCCGCCGCGTTCGCCATGTTCCTGCGCGTCTTCATCGGCGGCCTCGCGCCGCTCGCCGCGTCGTGGATCTGGCTCGTGGGGGTCGCGGCGGCGCTCACGATGATCTGGGGGAACGTCGCAGCCCTGACCCAGGACAACGTCAAGCGCATGCTGGCGTACTCCTCGATCGCCCACGCCGGCTACGCTCTCGTCGGTCTGGTCGCCGGCGGTCCGGCCGGCGTCAACAGCGTGCTCTTCTACATGCTGGTGTACACGGTCACCAACATCGGCGCCTTCGGCTTCGTGATCCTGCTGGAGTCGCGCGGGTATGCGGGGGAGACCGTAGCCGACTACGCGGGTCTCGCGCGCCGTCACCCGGCGGCCGCGTTCGGTATGCTGCTGTTCATGCTCTCGCTCGGAGGCATCCCGCCGACCGCAGGTTTCATGGGCAAGCTCTACCTGTTCGCCGCCGCCGTCAACGCGGGGTACGTCTGGTTGGTCGTCGTCGCGGTGCTGATGTCGGCCGTCTCGCTCTACTACTACCTCCGCATCGTGCTGCAGATGTACCTGCGTGAAGGCGACGGGGCGGAACCCGCGACGCTGGTGGCCGCGCCGTGGACGGAACGCGTCATCTGGGCGTGCGGCGTCGCCGTCCTGGTGATCGGGCTGCTGCCGGCGCCGTTCCTGGCGGCGGCCCGCGCCATGGCGGGGGCGGTGGGACTGTTGTGAGCGACGAGCGCCGCGGGCGCTCCGCCGCCTCGATCCGGCGCATCGCCGATGCCACCTCCATCGGTCTCGCCTTTCCGATCGCCATGGCGATCGGGTACTTCTTCGGACGTTGGCTCGACCGGTTGTTTTCGACGGCGCCGTGGCTGATGATCGTGTTCACCCTTTTCGGGGTCGCGGGCGGCTTTCTCAACGCGATCCGGACCGCGCTGCGGATCGGCCGCGAAGAGGACGACGCGGCGAAGAACGACGGGCGAGGGGCCTAGCGTGTTGGCGCGCGATGCGCTGCGGCCCGGGATCCCGCTCACGCTCGCCGCCGCGGCGGTCGTCGTCTGGTTGGGCAAGCCGTGGAACGCGCTTGCCTTGACCGTCGCGGCCGCCGTCGGTATCATCAACGCGATTTGGCTGGAAGGGCTGCTCGGGGGCGTGCTGCAGCCGGGCGCGCCCCATCTGACGCGTGGAGCCATCGGGGCGCTGGCTGCCCGGTGGGCGTTGTGGGGCCTGCTGTTCGTCGTCTGGTACCTGATGCGCAAACGCATCGAGCTATGGGCTGTCGCTGTGGGCGTCGCGTGTTCCTTGGCGGCGCTCGGCATCGCGAGCGCGGGGTCCGCTACGCGCGGCCCGCAGGAAGGGTGAGGCCGGTGCATCACGAGCTCTCGATCCTTTTCCACCCGGTGAACGCGTTGCTCGTTGCGTTGTTGGGAATGCCCTCGGCCGCGTGGCAGAAGGCGATGGGGATCGAGAGCGAGGCGGGCGTCTGGCTCCCCGATCACGTGATCATGGCGTTGCTCGTCGTCGTGCTCGTGGCGGCGCTCGTGTTCGCCGCCCGGCGGAGCTACTCGCTCGAGCGGCCGTCGGGTTTGCAGCAGGCGTTCGAGATGCTGCTCTCGGGTCTTGGCAACCTGGCGGAGGACGTGGTCGGCCACGGCCGCGGGCGCGAGTTCGTGCCGTTCATCCTGGCCCTCACGTTCTTCATCTTCCTCTCGAACGCATTCGGGTTGATCTTCTTCCTGCAGCCGCCGACGGCCAACACGAGCACGACGTTCGCCCTGTCGTTGACCGCGTTCCTCTTCTACAACATCGTCGGCCTGCGCCGGTTGGGCCCGATCAAGTACGCCAAGCAGTTCGTCGGGCCGGTGTGGTGGCTGTTCCCTCTGATGGTGCCGATCGAGATCATCTCGCACCTGGCGCGCGTGCTCTCGCTGGCGCTGCGCCTTTTCGGCAACATCTTCGGCGAGCACACCGCCACCGGCATGTTTCTCGTGATCCTGCCGTTCTTCGTTCCCGCGATGATGGGCCTGGGGGTCCTCGGGGCCCTCATCCAGACGTTCATCTTCGTCATGCTGACCACGGTCTACGTATCCGGGGCCGTGGCCGAGGAGCACTAGCAAGAGCCAAACCCCGAAGGAGGGACCTCGATGAGGAAGACGTTGCTGGTGGTGATGGTTGGACTCGTTCTGTTGAGCCTGGCGGCTCCGGTACTCGCGGCCGACGAGGGCGGCGCGGCGGCATCCGGGATGCGCGACGCGTGGAAGTTCATCGCGGCCGCCCTGGTGCTCGGCGTTGCGGCGTTCGCCGGAGCGTTCGGCCAGGGCAAGGCCGTGGCCTCGGCGTGCACGAGCATGGGGCGGAACCCGGGCGCCGCGGGCCCGGTGCGCATCACGATGCTGCTCGGCGTGGCGTTCATCGAGTCGCTGGTGATCTACGCCCTCGTCATCGCGTTCATGATCCTCGGCAAGTGACCCCCGCGGCCGCCCGGCCGCACCGGAACTGACGTAATCCACCCGGCCCGCCGCTCCGGCGGGCCGGGCCGTGTCCGCTTTTTGCCCCCTCGCCGCCGGCGCCTCTCCGGCCGCCGGCCCCCCCTGCGTCCCCCCGCGGCCGCCGTAACCCCGGTTCCACCCCCGCCGTCCGTGCCCGGCCGATCGATGCGACCGCGTCCATGTTTTGTCGACATCTTGACATTGGAACTCTGACTCAATTACGATTGGCGGCAGTGGAGGCGAGTATGAACGACCAGGGCTTTTGGGACTTTCAGAACGCCGAGCTTCCCTACCGCGACCAACTGTTCAAGACGGCGCTGCGCCTGGCGCGCAGCGCGGAGGACGCCGAAGACCTCCTCCAGGAGACGTACCTCAAGGCCTACCGTCACTACGCGTCGTTCTCCCCCGGAACGAACCTCAAAGCATGGCTGTTCAAGATCTTGAAGAACACGTTCATCAACGAATACCGGAGGCGCAAGCAGCTCCCGGCGCAGGTGGACTTCGCCGAGCTCGAGGAGACGTTCGAGTCCGCGGTGCTCCCGACGGCCGCCACCGCCACGCGAACCCCGGAAGAGGAGCTGATGGAGGCCTCGCTCGACGGCGAGGTGCGCCACGCCTTGACGGCGCTGCCGCACAACTACAAGGTGGTCGTGCTGCTCGCCGACATCGAGGGGTACGCCTACAAGGAGATCGCCGACATCCTGGCGATCCCCGTCGGCACCGTGATGTCGCGTCTCTACCGCGGGCGCCGGCTGCTGGAGAGTGCCTTGCTCTCCTTCGGCGTGCGCTACAACTACCTGCACCAGCGGCCGCACCGGCTGCGCTCGGAGAACCTCGACGTCGACGCGATCTTCGCCCCCGCCGCCGAGCCGTCGCCGGCGACCCGGCTGCACTGAGCCCGCGGCCGGCGCCGTCCGGCCGCGGCAGGGGTGCCGCCGCCCCTGGGGTTGCCGGATTTGCTAGCATGACGCGATGAAGCTCGCGGCCGTTCCCCTGATCGTGGCCGCCGCCGTCATGGGCGGCGGCGACGACCTGCAGACCGCCGGCGGGGCCGCGTTCTCGCTGCCCGACCTGTTGTCCCGCGGCCCGGTGGTGCTCGTGTTCTGGAACACGTGGCTGCCCGGCGCCGGCGAGTTCGCGAAGCTGTTGCCCGGTGTCGAGACGGCGGCCAAGCAGCACGGATGGCCGGGGGCGGTGATCGTCTTCCAGGAAAGACGCTCCGAGGTCGGCCATGACTTTCCGGCGCTCGGGGACACGTTGCCGTTC
The DNA here is from genome assembly GCA_004298115.1 of Acidobacteriota bacterium. GTDB lineage: Bacteria > Acidobacteriota > Thermoanaerobaculia > Thermoanaerobaculales > Thermoanaerobaculaceae > RBG-13-68-16. The sequence continues at coordinate 16,225 of SCRJ01000028.1, read as the reverse complement.
GTGTTCGATCGCCGCGGCGAGCTGCTGCGCCGCTTCCAGGTGACGAAGGCGCCCGCCGTGCTCCTCGTCGGGCGAGACGGCAAGGTGCGGTCGCGCTGCGGTCCGGATCCGGCCGAGGTCGCAGCGATCGTGCGGGAGATGGCACGGAGGTGAGGTCCGCGGACCGCCTCCTGGCAGGCCTCGCCCTTCTCATCCTGGCGTTTGCCGGCTGGACCACCCCCACCGTCGGGGTGGCGCCGGCCGCGCCGCGGCCCCACCTCTCGGTTCCTCCTCTGACCCTGCCGACCGTCGTGCGGAAGGCTGCGCTCGCGAGCGGCGAGACCCTGGCGGGTCTGGTGGGCCGGCTCGGTATGACGCCCGCCGAGTTGCCGGCGTGGCTGGCCGCGGTCGGCGGCCAGATCGACCCGCGCGCCCTTCCGGTCGGGCTGGTGGCGGAGGCGGTGTACGACGTTCACGGCGCGGTCAAGGCGCTGCGCCTCACGCCGGATTGGCGTTCCACCGTGGTGGTCGAACGCTCGGGGGGTGCGCTGGTCGGCCGACGCGAAGCGCGGCCCGTCGAGCGCGAGCTCGTCGTCGTGCGGGGGGCCGTCCGCTCGAGCCTGTTCGACGCCGTCGCTACGGCGGGCGAGGGCGACACGCTCGCGGTGGCCCTGGCCGACCTGTTTCAATGGGACATCGACTTCCACCGGGAGGTCCGCAGCGGCGACACCTTCGCGATCCTGGTGGAGCGGATCCGCTCCGATGGGCGGACCGTCGGGTACGGCCCGGTGGTCGCGGCGAGCTACGAGAACCGGGGCAAGCGCTTCACCGCGGTGCGGTACGCCTTCGACGGCGGCGGTGCGAGCTTCTACGACGAGATGGGCCGCCCGCTGCGCAAGCAGTTCCTGCGCGCGCCGCTCAAGTTCTCGCGCCTGACCTCACGCTTCTCCCTGGCCCGGATGCACCCGATCCTGGGCGTGAGGCTGCCGCACTGGGGCGTGGACTATGGAGCGCCCGTGGGCACCCCCGTGATGGTCACCGCGGACGGCGTGGTGACGTACGCGGGCTGGCGCGGCGGCGGCGGCAAGACAGTCGAGGTCCGCCACGCCGGCGGCTACGTGACCGCCTATCTGCACCTTTCCCGCTTCGCCGCAGGGGTTCACCCGGGCGAGCGCGTCGCGCAAGGGGAGGTCGTCGGCTACGTCGGCGCCACCGGCCTCGCGACCGGGCCGCACGTCGATTACCGCATCACGCAGAACGGCAAGCACCTGAACCCCCTCACGATCGGCCGCGACCCGGCGCCGCCGCTGCCGCGGGCGGAGGAAGCGCGATTCGCGGCCTGGGCGCGCCGGGTGCTGCCGCTGCTGCGAACGCCGGGTCCGCTCGCGGGCGAGCGGGTGGCCGCCCTGCAGGCCGCCGCGCCGGCCCCGTTCCATGGGTAGGCGCGGTTCGCCGCGCCCGCCCGCACCGGGGCGCGCGTCCGTCGAGGTGTTCGCGCCGCTGCGGGCGGACCTTGCGGGCGGCACCCTCGACCTCTGGCCGCTGTACTGCCTCCACCCCGGCGCGATCACGATCAACGCGGCGCTGGCCCGCGGCGTGCGCCTCCGGCTCACGTCCGGCGGTGCGCCGGCCGGGTCGATCACGTTCTCGGCGCCGGGTTCCGCGCCACGCGTCCTCGGACCCGATGACGCCGCTCGCCACCTCGCGGCCGCGGTCGGTTTTCACATCGCGCCGGCAGGCGGTTTCGCCGTCGAGGTGATCGACCAGCCGCCGGTCGGCTCGGGGCTGGGCGCATCGTCGACCCTGGCCGTGGCGCTCGCGCGCGGCTGCCTGGCGCTCGCCGGTCGGCGGCTCCCCGTGGCCGGACTGGTGGCGCTGCTGCGCGACCTCGAGTCCAGGGTGTTGGGGGTTCCGGCCGGCGTGCAGGACTACCTGCCGGCGTTGCTCGGCGGCATCCTGGCGATTCACCTGGAGCCGGGCGGCGAGCGGGTCGAGCGGATCGGGATCGACCGCGGCTGGCTCGCCGCGCGCCTCGTCGTCGTCTACTCCGGGATCACACACGCTTCCGGCATGGTGAACTGGCAGGTCTACCGCGCGCGCATCGACGGCGACCCCGGCGTCGCCCGCAGGCTCGACGCGATCGCGAGGGCGGCGATCGCATGCCGCCTGGCGCTGCTCGCGGGCGACGAGACCGCGGTGGGCCGGGCGATCGCGGCGGAGTGGCGGGCGCGCCGGGAGCTGGCGTCCGCGGTGACCAGCCCTGCGCTCGACGCGGTCCTGGCGGCGGGCGCCGCGGCGGGCGCGCTGGCGGGCAAGGCGTGCGGCGCCGGCGGCGGCGGCAGCGTGCTGTTCTGGGTCCCGCCCGGGCGGCGGGGGGCGGTGCGCGCGGCGGCCGTGGCGGCGGCGCCCGGCGCGTTCGAGATCGCCGGCGGCGTCGCCGCGAGGGGTGCCACGGTGCGCTCGGGACGCGCTACGATGTCATCCGACCGGGGCTGACCCCGGCCTTCGGAGGTCGAGCGATGGCTGAGCCGCGCACCGTCCGCGCACCGCGGGGCCGTACCTTGTCCTGCAAGGGGTGGCAGCAGGAAGCCGCGTTGCGCATGCTGATGAACAACCTGGACCCCGAGGTCGCCGAACGCCCCGACGACCTGGTGGTGTACGGCGGCAGCGGCAAGGCCGCGCGCAACTGGGAGTGCTTCGAAGCGATCGTCCGCGCGCTGCGCGAGCTCGAGGGCGACGAGACGCTCCTGGTGCAGTCGGGCAAGCCGGTGGGCGTGTTCCGCACCCACGCCGACGCGCCGCGGGTGCTGATCGCCAACGCGAACCTGGTGCCGCACTGGGCGACCGCCGACGAGTTTCGCCGTCTCGAGGCCGCCGGCCTCACGATGTTCGGCCAGATGACCGCCGGCTCCTGGGTCTACATCGGCACGCAGGGGATCCTGCAGGGCACCTACGAGTGCTTCGCGGCGGCGGCTCGCGCCCACTTCGGCGGCTCGCTCGCCGGCCGCCTCGTGGTGACGGCCGGCCTCGGCGGCATGGGCGGCGCCCAGCCGCTGGCGGCGACCATGAACCGGGCCGCGTTCCTGGCGGCCGAGGTCGACGAGGCCCGTATCGACAAGCGCCTCGCCACCGGGTACCTGGACGAAAAGGTCGCCGGCCTCGACGCCGCCATCGACCGCGCCCTCGCGCTCAAGGCGAAGGGCGAGGCCCGTTCGGTCGGAGTGGTCGCCAACGCCGCCGACCTGCTCGCGCGCCTGCTCGAACGCGGGATCGTCCCCGACGTGCTCACCGACCAGACGTCCGCGCACGACGAGCTCAACGGCTACGTGCCGGATCGGATGACCCTGGCCGCGGCGCTGGCGCTGCGGGCGAGCGACCCCGGGCGCTACAAGGCCGAGGCGTACCGCACGATGGCGGCGCACATGCGCGCGATGTTGGAACTGCAGCGCCGCGGCGCGGTCACCTTCGATTACGGCAACAACTTGCGCGGCCAGGCCCTGACGGCCGGCGTCGCGGACGCGTTCGACGTGATCGGGTTCGTCCCGCTCTACATCCGGCCGCTGTTCTGCACCGGGAAGGGCCCGTTCCGCTGGGCCGCACTCTCGGGCGACCCGAACGACATCCTCCGGACCGACCGCGCGATCCTGGAGATGTTTCCCGAGGATGAAGGGTTGACGCGCTGGATCCGGATGGCCGAGGAGCGGGTGCACTTCCAGGGGCTGCCGTCGCGCATCTGCTGGCTGGGGTACGGGGAGCGGGCGCGTTTCGGACTCGCCATCAACGAGCTCGTCGCCAAGGGTGAGGTTTCGGCGCCGATCGTGATCGGCCGCGACCACCTCGATGCGGGCTCGGTCGCGTCGCCCAACCGGGAGACCGAGGGGATGCGCGACGGTTCCGACGCGATCGCCGACTGGCCGCTGCTCAACGCGCTCCTGAACACCGCCGCCGGCGCCACCTGGGTTTCCATCCACCACGGCGGCGGCGTCGGGATCGGCTACTCGCAGCACGCCGGAATGGTGGTGGTGGCCGACGGTACGCCCGACGCCGCGCGGCGCCTCGAGCGGGTGCTCACCACCGACCCGGGAACCGGCGTGATGCGGCACGCGGACGCCGGGTACCAGGAGGCCATCGACTGCGCACGCCGAACCGGGATCAAGATCCCGATGCTGCCCGGCACGCCCTCGCGCTGAGGCTGACGGGGTCCCTCGCCGCGCTCATCGCAGCGTGCGCTGCCGGGCCGTGGCCTGGACTGGGCGAGGGCTCGCTGCTGTGGCGCGCGCCGGTGGCCGCCGTCGCCCTCGCGTTCGCGTGGCGCCGACTGCCGCGCCGCGCGCCGTGGCTGGCGGGTGTGGCGCTCGTCGCCCTGCTGCTCGACGCGCTCCTGCCGGCCGGGCGGAGCTCGGCGGATTTCGCCGCCCTGGCCAACGCCCGTTCCGCCGAACTCCAGGGCCGGCTGGCCGCCCTGGCCGGCGACCCCCGCCTGCACCGGCTGCTGTACCCCGGTGGGGGCGAGGCCGAGCCCGAAGCCCCGTTCCCCCTCGTCGCCGAAGGGTGGCGGTCGCTGCCGTTCCGGGTGGACACCCTCGTCGTCGTGGACGAGCACGGCCTCCCGGTCGCGTGGGCGGGCACGGCCGCCCGCCTTCCCGTCCACCTGCGGCCGCTGGGCGAGCGCGCGGTGGCGGCCGAGCCGGGGATCGGTTCCGTCTGGCTGTGGTGGCGGGAGAGCGTGTTCGAGAGCGGGCGGTCGCTCGGCGCCGTGCTGGCCGGGGTCGAGATCCCGGAACGGGGAACCGGCAGGGTCCTCGGGGTGTGGGCCGGGCGCGCGGCCGTGGCGGCGGCGCACCTCGAGGGGTGGGGGCCCGGCCTTTCGCCCGGGCCGGCGCCGGCGATGGGGTTCGTGGTCCGGCCGGTGCGGGCCGCGCCGTGGAGCGCGCCCGGCCTCGCCGTCCTGGTCGCCGCTCTCGTGCTCGTGGTCGGTGGGCCGGCGTGGGCCGTGGTCGCGGTTGCGGCGGCCGTCGTGGCCGGCCTGCCGCTCCTCGGGTGGCTCCCGATCGGCTGGTGGCTGGTCGGCGCGGTGGCGGCGTGCGCCCTGGCGGTCAGCGACGTGCCCCGAGGGCGGCTCTGGCGCTCGGCCGTCGCGGTCGGCGTCGGAGCGGCCGCGTGGGCGCTCGCCGGCGCCTTCGACCGTCTCGGCATCGCGGGGCTGCCGCCGAGCCTGGTGTGGCCGGGAGCGATGCGCTGGGCGCTGGTGGCCGCCCTCGCGGTGCTGCTCCGCAACGCCGGCAAGGGGCGCGGCGCCGTGCCGTGGCCGCTCGGCCTGGCGAGCTGGCTGCCGTTGGCGGTGGGTGTGGCGAGGGCGGATCCGATCCTTCTCGCCCTCGGGGTGGCGGCGGTCGTCCTGTTCGGCCTGACCGGACGGGGCCTGCTCCTGCCCGCGCTGGCGGCGGCGGGCATCGTGATGGGCGCCGGCGACGCGGCCCGCCGGACCGGGTTGGTGGCGACCACCGAGGCGACCCTGGCGCGCCTCGAGAACGTCCAGGCCCCGGCGCGCGCGCTGCTGGCCGCGCTCCCCGAGGCCCGCCTGACGCGAATGGTGCGGCTGGATCCCGGGGAACGGCTGGTCGTCCTCGGCCGGCTCGCGACGCGGGTGGGGCTGCGGCAGGCGCTGCCGGGCGCATCGCTCGACCTCACCGACCCGAGCGGCGAGCCGGCGGGAAGCTGGGGCGGACCGGCGATCGAGACCGAAGGACGGCCGCAGGAACTGGCGACGCGGGCGCTGCGCGGCGGCTGGCAGCTGGCGGTCCTCGCCCCGCCACCGCCGCACGACCTGCTGGCCGGCCTCGGTGCGGCCGGAGTCGCCGCGCCGGTGGCCGTGTTCGACCGTTCCGGCGCACCGACGAGCCGTGGCGCGACGTTCCGGCCGCTCTCGCCGTCCGTCGTCGGGCGCGCGCTCGCCGCGGGCCGGGGGTGGCTGCGGGTGGGAGTCGGAGAGCGCGAGTTCCAGGCGTACTTCCACGCCCGCCGCGACGCCGTCCTCGTCGTTCCCTGGGTGCGCGCGCCCGAGGCGGAAGCCGGCCTCATGGTCGCCGGGCTCACGCTGTGGGGCCTTTTCCCGTTGACGCTGTGGGAGCGTCGCCGGCGCTGGCTCGCGTGGTGGGCGCAGCGGCGCACGTTCGGCGGGCGGATGCGCGTCCTGTCGGTGGCGGCCGCCGTGCTGCCGGTCCTCCTCCTGGGCCAGCTCCTGCCGCAGCAGTGGGATCGGCAGCAGGAGAAGGCGCGGTTGGAGTTCGCGCGGGCGGTGAGCCAGCTGCTGGCCACGGAGCGGTGGCAGGAAGGAACGTCATGGCTCGTCCGCGAGCTCGGCGGCGCCGTGGTGGTCTACCGCTCCGGCAAGCTCGTCTCGTCCACCCGGCCGGACCTCGCCGCGCTTGGCCAAATCCCCTGGATGCCCCCGCCCGAGGCCTACGTCCGCTCGATCCGCGGCTGGCAGGAGCCGGTGGTCGTGAGCTCGGGAGAGGAGACCGCGGTCTTCGCACCGATGCGCGGCGGCGAGCCGGTCGTGGTCGGCGTCGTCGGCCTGCGCCTGCAGGCGCTCGGGCGCAGCCCCTCGCCCGGCGAGTGGTTCGCGATCACCGGCGTCCTCGCCATGCTGGTTGCGCTCGGGATGGCGGAGCGCCTCGGCCAGCGCCTGGGGAAGCCGCTCCGCCGTCTGGTCGCGGCCGCTCACCGCCTCGAGCGGGGCGAACCGGTCGCCGGTCTCGACACGCACGGCGACGAGGACGTGGCGGCGCTCGGACACGCGTTCTCCACGATGGCGCACGAGGTCCAGCGGCGCGAGGAGGAGCTGCGCCGCGGCCGGAACTTCCTCGAGACGGTCTTGGAAACGCTTTCGGCCGCTGTGGTGGCAGCGGACGGCGACGGCCGCGTCAACCTCGCGAACCCGGCCGCGCGCCGACTCCTGGGCGAAACGGGTACGATCCCCGCGCTCGCGGCCCGGTTCGCGCCCGAGATCGCGCACCTGGCGGCCCGGGCCGGCGCCGGCGAGCGGGTGGAAGGCACCGTCCACCCCGCCGCGTCGCCGGAGGCGCTGTGGCGCGTGACCGCGCTGCCGCTCCCGGGAGGCGGCGCCAGAGTCCTCGTCGTGATGGAGGATCTCTCCGAACTCGCGCGCGCCGAGAGGTTGTCGTCGTTCGCGGAGCTGGCCCGCATCGCCGCGCACGAGGTCAAGAACCCATTGACGCCGATCCGGCTCTGGGCGGAGGAGCTCAAGGCCGCCCTCGCCCAAGGCCCTGCCGCGGTGGTGGCCGTGGCGCAGGTCGCAGCGCCGCAAATCCTCGAGCGCGTCGAGCACCTGCGCGAGGTCGCACAGGGGTTTTCGAACCTCGTGGCGCTCGAGCATTGGGAGCCGCAGCCGATCGCGCTCAAGGCGCTCGCGGGCGAGGTGATCGCCGAGTACGAGGTGCTGCGGCAGCGGGGCGTCGCCATCCGCCTGGCCGGAGACGACGACGCCGTGATCGTGGCGGACGTGCAGTGGGTCCGCCGCGCCCTGCGCCACCTGCTGGAGAACAGCACCCGCGTGCTGGCCGGTCGCGAGGGCGCGATCGAGGTGCGGGTGCAACGCCTCGATCGCCAGGTGGCGCTCGCCGTGCGCGACACCGGCGGAGGGGTGGCGACAGAGCTGCTCGGCAGGCTGTTCGAGCCGCACTTCTCGACGACCAGCGAGGGGAGCGGGCTCGGTCTCGCCGTGGTCCGCCGCGTGGCGGTCAGGGCGGGCGGCAGCGTCGAAGCGGGCAACGTCGGCGCCGGGCTCGAGGTGCGCATTCTCTTTCCGGCCGGGGCCTGAGGCGCCGCGGCGGCCCGCCGCCGGTGGTGAGCGAGGAGGCCGGTCCGCGCAGCGGCGAGGGAGGCCGCCCGACCCCGCGCGCGGATCGCCGGGGAGGAGGGATCGGCATTTTCGGAACAGGCTGGTAGGATGACGACGATGGTGAAGGGTCGCATCGGCCTGGCCGTCGCCCTGCTGGCCGCGGCCGCAGCGGCGGCGGAGCCGGCTCGCGTACTGACGCACCGCGTCTGGCTGCTCTCCGGGGTTCCGGAGGCGGGAACGCTCGCAGCCCTGCGGGCGGCCGGGGTGGACGGGCTGGTCGTTCCGGTGGGGCGGGTGGAGATAGGCGACGGTTCGTCGCGCTTCACCCTCGCGCCGCTTCCCGATCTGCACGCGCTCGCCGGCTGGCCGCTGACCGTCCTCGTCTGGGTCGAGGGCACGGACAAGGCGAGCGGCGATGCCCAGATGTTCGCCTCGCAGTTCGCGCCCGTCCAGCGCGGCATCCCCGGGCCGCCGCGGCTGCTGTTCGCGTCGCGGCGCTTCTTCCCCGGACTCGCCGGCTTCGCGGTCCGGGTCGCGTCCCGCCTCGAGCAGACGGTTGAGCTGGCGGCGCCGGCGCAGGACCTCGCCGCGCACCTTCCGCCGCGGGGATGGCCGCACGTGCGCCCGGTGGCGGTCGCCCTGGGCAACCCCGGGGCGCTCGGATTCCCGGCCGCCACGCTCCAGGACGATCTCGCCGCGCTCGGCCGGCTCGACGCGATGGTGATGCCGTACCGAGCGGCGATCGTGGTCGCACCCCGCGCTCAACCGGCCCCGGGGCCCGCCGGCGCTTCGCTGGCGATGCTGGCGGACGGGGAGACGGCCGTGTACTCGCCGGGCGAGCGCGGCGACACCTTCCGGTTGCGCAAGCCCGTGGATTGGGGAGGGGTCGAGGTGGAGGCGGGGAGGACCATCACCGTGGAAGCCGTCGACACCGCCCGGTACCACCGCGACCTCGGCCTGTTGCTGCGGCCCGTCCGTCCGGCGCTGGAAGGTTGGGACACCGTCGGCCTGCCGGCCAGCGAGCCCGCGCTGGGGATGAGCCTTGCGGCGTTCCTCGAGTACTTGCAGGGGGGCAGTCCCTACCCGCTGCCGCGGGTGGTCGTGGAGTGGGCCGGGCCCGCGGCGATGCGGGTCGCGCTGGCAAACCCGACCGCCCAGGCCAGCGCGCTCGCGACGACCGGCAACTGGGTCGAGGTGCGGTTCACCGGCACCGAGGTGCGCGATGCGCAACTCGGGGCGTTCTCCGGGATGGAGTACGGGGCGGTCGGCGCCGACGGGGTCTGGCGCCGGACGGCGGCGCGGGGCGCATCCGCGCTCCGGTTCTACCTTGCGTTCGTTCCGCCGCGGACGCGCGTCGCCGGTGCCCTCGTGACCTTCATCTCGCCCCCGCGGGGCGTTCAGAGCCGCTGGGGGATGCGCGTCGGAGACGGCAGCACGGTGACGGGACCGCTGGAGGGCGTGGCGCTCACGAAGCGGTGATGGAGGTCACGAGGTCGGCCACGGCCTCGGCGCCGCCGACCCGCAACCCGTCGGCACACAGCCACGCGCTCACCGTCCGGCCCCGCACGTGGAGGCCGCCGCAGACGATTCCCCCCCGCTCGACGGCGCCGGCCACGCTCGTGGTTTCGTTGCGGCGCGGCAGGCGCATCCCGGGGGTCGATCGTATCAGCGCGCGGACGCGCTCGAGGCCGGGTTCTTCGGCGCAGGTGGCCGTCACCGTCGCCAGGTGGCCGTGGAATACGCCGGCGTCGATCACGGTCGCGCTCGTCTCCAGGCGCGGGAAGACCTCGGCGAGTTGGGCTTCGAGATACCGCGAACGTTCGTCCGGCGCGGGAACGAGATCGAACGCCAGCACGCCGGGGAGGTGGACGGCCTTGCGTTCGGGGTGCCCGGACAGGCGCGCCGCTCCCTGGGCCGCCAGTTCCTCGAGCCCCTCGGCGCCGAAGCCCGCCGCGGGGCACAGCACGGTGAGGCGAGCCGTCTCGGGCGCGATCGGGGCGAGGGCCGCGAGCAGCCGCGCGGGAGCGGCGAGGGCCGGGTCGGCAAGGTGGTACCACGGCGGCGACGGCCGCACCGGCGGCACGACGTCGACGACGCACCGCGCCGCGCCCCCCGCGATCCCGGGCTGCGTGCAGTCCACAAAAGCCACGCGCGGGTGCGCGCGCAGCCAGGCGAGGAGGCGCTCACCCGCCGCCGCGACGGCGGGCGGGGTGGTGAGGATGACGATCGCGCTCCCCTCGAGCTCGTCGAGGTCCGTGAGCGGTGCGACGAGCGCGGGCTCGCCCGCCACCTCCGCGATCAGGTGCTCGGGATCGGCGGCGGTGTGGAGCAGCCGCGGGCGAACGCCCGGCGACACCCGCGCGAGCCGCGCCATGATCTCGCGTCCGAGCAGCGAGGTGGGGTCAAGGATGGTCAGCATGCGCGGGCGGGGCCGGTTTGGCGGCCGGCTGGAGCGGTGGCGGCACGACGGCGGGCCGCCGGAGGTGGCGGACCAGGTACTCGGCCGGTCCCGCCACCAGGTAGACGCTGAGCAACAACGCCATCGCGGGGAGTGGCGTGAAGGCGATCACGGCCACGATCAGAGCGATCACGAAGAACGCGGTCGCCGGCCAGCGCTGGCGGAGGCTGTACTCCTTGAACGATCGGTACGGGATCGTCGACACCATCAGGATCGAAACCAGGAACACGAACACCGACGCGACGACCGCGAGCGCCCGCGGCACGGCGAGCTCGAAGTTGAGGGCCACCAGGACCATCATCGTCAGCGCACCGGCCCCGCCCGGAATCGGCAGGCCGGTGAAGAAGCGGCGGTCGCCCACCCCCGCCTTGACGTTGAAACGGGCGAGCCGCACCGAACCGGCGACGAGGAACATGAACGCGACGGCCCAGCCCCAGCGGCCGACGCCCCGGAGCCCCCACTGGTAGGCGAGGATGGCCGGCGCGACGCCGAAGCTGACGACGTCGGCCAGAGAGTCGTACTCCTTGCCGAACTCCGAGGTGGAGTGCGTCAGGCGCGCGATCCGTCCGTCGAGGCCGTCGAGCAAACCGGCGAGGACGATCAGCCACCCCGCCCGCTCGAGCTGGTCGTGGATGGCGTACAGCACCGCCGCGAAGCCGCACAGCATGTTGCCCACGGTGAACAGCGACGGCAGCACATAGATCCCGCGCCGCAACGACTCGCGGGCCGGTCGCCTGGGGGTGCGCCGGCGGGGCGGCCCCACCCTCATGGCCGGGGTCCCGGCGCGAAACGCGCGACCGGCGTGACGCCCGCGCGGGTGATGCGGCCGGGTGCGACCTCGACGCTCGCGCCGGCCGGCAGGAAGAGGTCCACCCGCGACCCGAACTTGATGAGGCCGACGCGGCGGCCGCGCTCGACGCGCTGACCGGCGGCGAGGTCACAGACGACCCGGCGGGCGAGGGAACCGGCGATCTGCTTGTAGGCGACGGGCCCGTTGTCACCCTCGATCAGCACGAAGCTGTGCTCGTTGAGGTCCGAGGCCTTGTCGCGGAACGCCGGGAAGTGCTTTCCCGGGGTGTGGGTCGCCTCGCGCACCCAGCCGCTCACCGGCGCCCGGTTGACATGGACGTTGGCGGGCGACATGAAGATCGAGACCTGTTGCGGCAGGCCGCGCTCGGCGAGCGCCGCGGGGGCGGCACCCACCGAGAGGACCTTGCCGTCGGCGGGGGCGAGGACGACCTCGGGGGCGGCATCGGAACGCCGGGCCGGGTCGCGGAAGAACGCGACGCACGCCACCATGGCGAGCCAGCAGGCCCAGGCCAGGATCGGATATCCGAAGACCCAGGCAAGAATCCCGGCCATGGCCGGGACCAACACGAAGGGGTAACCTTCCGGGGCGAACGGCACCATCGGGGTTCTACGCGCCGTGGCTGCGGGCGCGCGCTTCCATCTGGTCCTTGAGCTGAAGCTTCTCTTTCTTGAGACGCTTCTCCTCCTGCTCCTCCTCGTTGGTCAGCCAGCCTTTGCGGGAGAGCTCCTCCAGGCGTTGCGCCCGCTTGTGGTGTTCCTCGAGGAGCCGACGGTACTCTGGGTCCTGATCCGCCATCTGGTCGCGCAGTTGCTGCATTGAAGTCATGCACGCCTCCGAGGTTGTTGGGTGGTGGGCCGCATCCACAGGAATGCTAGCACACTAGAATCGGGGCGTGGGGGAGTTGCGGTTCGCCTGCGACGCCATGCTCGGGCGTCTTGCCCGCTGGTTACGGTTCGCCGGCTACGACGTGTCGTTCGACCCGGCACTGTCCGGCCTTCCGCTCGCGGGCCGGGCGAGGGGGGAGGGGCGCTGGCTGCTCACCTGCGACGGCCGCCTCGCGGCGCTCGCCGGCCCGCGGGTGGTGCTCCTGCGCCGCGCCGGGGTGGCGGCGCAGATCCGCGAGCTGCGGGGGCGCGTGCCGCTGACGGTGGAGCCGGCGCGGTTCCTCACGCGCTGCTCGCGCTGCAACGGCGCGTTGGATGAGGTCGCGAGGGAGACGGTGCGGGACCGGGTGCCGCCGTACGTCGCCGCGAACGCGCCTCGGTTCGTGTCCTGCGACCGGTGCGGCCGGCTCTACTGGCCAGGGACCCACGCCGCCCGGATCGCCCGCCAGCTCGAGGCGTGGTTGGGCGCGTGACCGGACACCGGCGGTTCAGACGGCGGTGAGCACGAGGGCGACCGCCGAGCCCCCCCCGGCTTGGCCGGCGACCAGGGCGACGCGCGCGGGGCCGAGGAGCGCCGGGTAGCCGGCCGCCGCGAGGTGGGCCGGGCACCCCCAGACGGGGAGCACGGCGCCGGCTACCGTCATCGCCGCGACGACGGCCCGCAGCGCCCCGCCGGCGGCTCCTTCGCCGAGGCGCTCGGCGACCCCCAGGGCGGCCGGGCGGTGGCCGGCGAAGACGGCGTCCATCGCGGCCAGCTCCAGGGCGGCGAGGGCCGGGATGCCGTTGGCCGCGCTGACCACGAGGTCGACCTCGGAGGCGGTGATGCCGGCGCGTGCGAGCGCCTGTACGCACGCGGCCGCCAGCGCCGCGGCGTCCGCCGGGTAGCGGTGGGGTGGGGCGGGCGCCGACGCCGAACCCCAGCCGGCGACCGCCGCGATCGGCGCCGGGCCGGGATCGCCCGCGAGGACGAGCACGCCGGCCCCTTCGCCCAGCACCATGCCCGCCCGGCCCGGCGCCGCGAGCGCCCGCAGGCGGGCGTAGCCCTCGGCGTTGAGCCAGTCCCCCTCGTCGACGCCGCAGGCGACCACCGCGTCGGCCCGCCGGGCGAGGAGTAGCCGGGCGGCCTCGACGATCGCCCGCAAGCCGCCGACCTGCTTCTCGGCGAAGGTGATGTTGGGACCGCCGAGCTTGTCGAGGATGCCGAGTTGGCTCGCCGGCGCGTTGGCCACGGTGGAGGGGAACTGAGCGGGCGGGGCTTCGTCCGGGGAGGTCAGGAACACCGCCCGCAGCACCTCGACGAGCGCCGACGTCCCGGAGTTCCAGGTGCCGGCCGTGACCCCGACCCGTTCCGGCGCCCACGGCAGCGGCTCGCCGGCCGCCCGCAGCGCCTCGCGGGCCGCCACCGCCAGCAGGCGGGAGGGGCGGTCGAGGCGTCTGGCCAGGAGGGGCGGCACGATGTCCTTGGTGGTGAACTCGCGGCACACGGCGACCGGGAGCGGCTCCGCGTCCGGGCGGGGCAGACCGAGTGCCGGGTGCCAGCCGGGATCGGCCGCGGCGCGCCGCAACGCCGCGACGCCCGTGCCGGCGGGCGTCACGGCGCCGGCCGCGCGGACGTAGACCCTGGCGGCGCTCACGCGGCGCCCCCGAGCACCAGCGCGGCGGAGTTACCGCCGAACGCGAACGAGGCGGACACCGCGACGTCGACGGACCCGCGCCGGCCGGTGCCGGCAACCGGATCGACCGGGCACGCCGGATCGGCCGCGGCGAAACCGACCGTCGGAGGCAGCGTCGCACGGGCGATCGCGAGCGCCGTGATCGCCGCCTCGATCCCCCCCGCAGCGCAGAGACAGTGGCCGAGCGCGCCCTTGACCGACGACACCGGTACGTCCGCCAGGCGCCCCGCGAAGACCCGCCCGTAGGCGGCGCACTCGGCCGGGTCGTTCTGCTCCGTCGCGGTGCCGTGGCCGTTGACGTAATCCACGGTGTCGGCGCCGACGCCGGCGTCGGCGAGCGCGGCACGCAGGGTGCGCTCCCATGCCGCGCCGGAAGGCTCCGGCTGGGTCATGTGAAATGCGTCGTTGGTCGCGCCGTACCCGAGCACCCGCGCGTACGGGCGGGCGCCGCGGCCGCGCGCATGACCGGCGTCCTCGACCACGAGCACCGCCGCACCCTCGCCGAGCGAGAGCCCGTGCCGGCGCCGGTCGTACGGCTTGGCCGGTTCGGCGTCGACGGCGTGGAGCGAGTTGAACCCGGCGTAGGTCAGGCGGCAGAGGGCGTCGGCGCCGCCGGCGAGCGCCACCGTCGCCTCCCCGCCCCGGATCATCTCGGCGGCCAGCCCGACCGCGATCGTGGACGAGGAGCACGCCGTGGTCACGGTGATGCGAGGGCCGGTCAGGCCGAACGCCAGGCCGAGCCGGTCGGAGGGGGCATCCTGCGGCACATCGACGAGTTCCCCCAGGCCGCGCACGCGGGCGCCGCCCCGCAGCCGCCGCGCCACGAACGCCTCCGCCTCGAACAGACCGGCGGTGCCGCCGCCGAGCACGAGCGCCCAGGGGTGGGGATCGAGCCGCCCGGACGCCAGGCCGGCGTCGGCGACGGCTTCGGCGGCGGCCGCCAGCGCGAACCGGCTGGCCCGGCTGGCGTGGCCGAGGACGGTCCGGTCGAGCACCGGAAGCGCGAGCCCGGCGGCGTCGACCTCGGCGGCGATGCTGGTCCGGAACCCTGCCGTGTCGAACAGCGTGACCGTGCCGATACCGCTCTCGCCCGCCACCAGGCGCCGCCACGTCGTCTCCCGGTCCGGCCCCAGGGCGGTGACGAGCCCGATGCCGGTGATCCAGACCTCGCTCATGCGGTCGAAGTATAGCGGAGCGGCGCAGCTCGCCGGTGTATGCTGCGCCGGGAACCGCCGCCATGCGCCCGTTCAGGACAGCCATCGTCGTGCTCGTCGCGGCCGGCTGCGTGTCGGCCGCGCGCGAGCCGTCGGTGCGGACGGTCCACGGCCGGTCGCCGGCCGAGGTCGTCGCGGCGGCGCTCGACGCCCTCGCGGTGGCCGGGGTCCAGGACGCGACGGTCCACCCCGGCGCCGACGACGGGCGGGCCGTGATCCGGGCGGTGCTGGTTGCGGGCGGCTACGAGCGGCATCCGTTCCTGGTGGAGGTCAGGGTCGACCCCGGCGCCGGGGCGGTGCGGGTCGCGGTGCTCGCTGAACCCGCCCCAAACGCTCCCGACGCGTTCGTCGATGCCCTCCTTCGCGCTGGCGGCGACTCCACCGCCCGCACCGGTTGCGGGTGCGCGGCGGACGACCCGGTCGGCGGGGAGGCGCGACCGCGCGACAACCTGCTCCTGCTCGCCCAGGGGCGCCGCGTGGTCGGGGCGGTGCTCGCCGCGCTCGACGCCCGATTGCGCTGAGGACCGCGGGGAAACGCCCATACCCGCCGCGGACGCCGGCCGGGCGACGACGGCGAAACCCCGGCAAAGACGGTGCGTACAATGCGGTGTTGGTGGCCTACCGCTCGGTAACCTGTTGACAGGTTCACCAGGCTTGCTATACTTACCGGTAGGTAGGAGCCCGTGACTCAAACGGCGCCTACGTCCGGACGGAGGTCGGGATGGAGCAGACTCGGAGGGTCCCCGTGCACCACGAGGACAGCGTGCGCGGCCGGTTGATGACCGGTGCGATCGCCCTGTTCGCGAGCAAGGGGTATGCGGCCACCACCGTCCGCGAGATCGTGGCCGCCGCCGGGGTGACCAAACCCGTCCTCTACTACCACTTCGGCAGCAAGGAAGGGATTTTCCTGGCGATGATGCGGGAAGCGGTGGCCGAGTTCGAGGCGACGGCGACGGCGGCGGTGGGCGAGCCGGGGACGTCGCGGGACCGCATCGCGCGCTTTCTCGACCGGATGTTCGACCTCGTGCTCCAGCACCTCGACGTGATGCGTGTGATCGACGCCATCTACTACGGGCCCCCGCAGGGGGCGCCGTTCTTCGACTTCGAGACGATCCACCAGCGTTTCATCGAGACGTTGGCCGGCCTGGTGCGGGAGGGGATGGCCGCGGGAGAGCTGCGCCCCGGCGATGCCGAGGACGTGGCGTGGGCGCTCGTCGGGCCGTTCGAGGTCGCGCGTGGGATGAGCCTGTGCCACCCCGAGGTGGAGTTCGGACGCGCGCGCCTTGCCCGTCTCGTCCAGGTGGTGTTCGACGGCGCCGTTTCCGGCCCGGCAAAGGAGTCT
>SCRJ01000027.1 GCA_004298115.1 Acidobacteriota bacterium | reverse complement strand
CATCTGAACTACGCGCGTGCGGCGGTCGTCCAGGCGTAATGAGAAGGGCGGTCTTGCTTGTGTGGGGCGCGCGCGCCGCGCGCGCTTCTTCTTGCCTTCCGAAGCGGCCGCCGGTGCGCCCGGCCGGCACGTCCGAGATCGGCGCGCATCGTGTCGCGGCCGATGCTCGCATCGGCCGACGCGTCGCTCCCGCCGCGCCTCACCGCCGGCGGGCGAGGACCTCGGGGATGGCGCCGGGCTCGACGGCGCCGAACGAGAGGTAGACGGGATCCGGTCCGATCGTGAGCGCGGCGGTCGCGAGTGGGTTGCCGATCAGGTCGGTCGCCTCCCGCACCGCCAGCGCCGGGTCGAGGGGCAGCGTCGCGCCCGGGGCGTAGAGGAAAGCGCCGGTTTCGGCGCCCTTGCGGAGCACGAAGCCGCGCCACGGCCGGCAGGCCTCCGGCAGGCGGCGCACCTCGCAGCCGCGCGTGCGGGCGAGCAGCTGCTTGAGCGCCCGGTAGGAGCGCCGCTCGGTCCACGCGTCGTCGTCGTCGATGAGGCCGTACCCGCGCGCCACCAACTGCCACCAGAACGCGGTCGCGACCTGGCCCGTCGCCGCCGCGGTCAGGTAGTACAGCGCCAGGTAGCGCGCCTGCCCGGCCTCGTCGGTCTGGACGTGCTCGCCCGCGGGCGAATGCTTGCCGGAACCGAGCAGCGGCCAGTTGAACTCGGTGAGGTGGATCGGAACGTCGGGGTGGCCCGACGCCCGGATCACGGCGCGCAACAGGAGGATCTTCCGGTACAGGTCGAAGTGCCCGTACTGGACGTTGTCCGGCGAGCCGCGCCGGTCCACGTACAGCAGCGCCGCGATGCCGTCGAAGTCGAACGGGCGATCGCCGACCAGGTAATGGATGGTGAAGTAGTACTCGAAATCGATCACCGGGGGGCCGATCCAGCGCGTGCCGGGGAAATCTTCGCGCGCCGACGCCGCCGCCTCCATCAGGCGGACGTACTCGTCCGGGTGCCAGACCCCCCACTTCTTGCGGTTGACCGCGTGCCCGAGCTGGAACGTGGGGTCGAGATCGGCGAGCCGGCCCGCCGCCTCGCGCACGAACGCGTGCCAGCGGGCGGGGTCGTTGACCATGTCCCGGTTCTGCAGCAGCGTGAACGTGAAGCGCGTGCCCGCGGCGCGCAGCTGGGCGAGCTCGTCGTGCAGGTCGAACACCGGATCCGGCGCCCACGCCGGGACCCGGATCAGCAGGGCGCGGGCGTCGAGGTCGCGGATCCGCTCCAGGTACCGGCCCCAGGTCGCGGCGGTCGGCGACACCGCGACGCCGAACGCGTGGGCGGCGACGGGATGCGACGGGGGCTCCTCGCGCAGCAGCGCCCGATAGAGTCGCACGACGGGGCCGAGCTTGGCGACGTTGCGCCCGAGCAGGCGCAGGAACTGGGCCGCGTCGGCGCGCGAGGCCCAGAACTTCTCCCACTTGCCCATGTCGGTGTGCGGCTGGTGGTGGCGGTCGTCCCACCGGAAGTGGTCGCGGCTCCGCGACGGGTTTCCCGGGCGCGGGTCGTCGGCGTGGCGGTCGGTCCCCATGGCGGTGGCGCGGACGCTGGTTCCTCCGTGGCGCGTCCAGTGTACCCGGTCGGCCCGGCGCCGGAACACGCGGCGGCGCCGGGGTGTTCTACGAGCCGGGCGCGCCGGCGCGGCTGAGAAGGGAGGGGCGCGTGGTCCGAACCAAACGGGTCTACGATGCCCCCGCCCCGGACGACGGGGCGCGGGTGCTGGTGGACAGGCTGTGGCCGCGCGGCCTCGCCAAGGAAGACGCCGGCGTCGACTGGTGGGCGAAGGACCTCGCGCCGTCCGACAAGCTGCGGCGCTGGTTCGGGCACTCGCCGCCGCGCTACCGCGAGTTCGTGGAGCGCTACCGGAGCGAGCTCGAGGGGAACGAGCTGGCGGCTCGCCTGCGGGCGCTCGCCGGCGAGCGGCCGGTGACGCTCGTCTACGCCGCCCGCGACGAGCGGCACAACAACGCCCGCGCCCTGATCGAGATCCTCGACCTCTCCTGACCCCGCGCCCGCCCCGGGGCAGGCTCCGGTCTCGCTGCGCTCGACCTTCCCGGAATGAACCCGAGGCCCAACGGCAACGGCCGCGCACTGACGGGGGCGCCGGCGGTCGCCGCCGCGCCCGTGATCAACGCGATCGTGCAAGTTGACACGGGTTTGGCCGTCACTCTGCACGAAATGGCTTGACAAACGCGAAAGTGAGGTGCAGCATGCGCAGAACGACGGGCCTGGGAGGGCACATGGACAAAAGGCAGATCCTCGAGCGCTGCAAGAAGGAGGGGGTGCGGTTCCTCCGTCTCACGTTCACGGACATCGACGGCATCATCAAGAACGTCGAGGTGCCGACGAACCAGTTCGAGAAGGCGCTCGACGGCCAGATCATGTTCGACGGCTCCTCGATCGAGGGGTTCACCCGGATCGAGGAGTCGGACATGCTGCTCAAGCCCGACCCGGCGACGTTCGCGATCTACCCGTGGCCGACGCCGTACGGCAAGGTCGCGCGTCTCGTCTGCGACGTCTACAACACCGACGACACGCCGTTCGCCGGTTGCCCGCGCCTGGCGCTGAAGCGGATCGTCGAGCGCGCGTCCAAACGGGGCTGGACGATGATGGCCGGCCCCGAGGCGGAGTTCTTCCTCTTCCGCCGCGATGCGGCCGGCAAGCCCAACCACGAGGTGCACGACGTCGGGGGGTACTTCGACCTGACGCCCGTGGACCTCGGCGAGGAGGCGCGGCGGGACATCGTCGAGGTTTTGGAGCGGATGGGGTTCGAGGTCGAGGCGGCGCACCACGAGGTCGCCCCCGGCCAGCACGAGATCGACTTCAAGTACACCGACGCCCTGGCGACGGCCGACAACATCGCGACGTTCCGCTTCGTCGTCAAGAAGGTGGCGATGGACCACGGCCTGCACGCGACGTTCATGCCGAAGCCGATCTTCGGCGTCAACGGGTCGGGGATGCACACCCACCAGAGCCTTTTCGACCGTAAGGGCAACAACGTGTTCTACGACGCCAAGGCCGAGTACCAGCTCTCCAAGGTGGCGCGCGGCTACATCGCCGGCATCCTGGACCACGCCCGCGCCTTCGTCGCGGTCACGAACCCGCTCGTCAACTCGTTCAAGCGCCTGGTGCCGGGCCACGAGGCGCCGATCAACGTCGCGTGGTCGGAGAAGAACCGCTCGCCCTTGGTCCGGGTCCCCGGCCGCCGCGGCACCGGCACCCGCTGCGAGGTGCGCGTGCCCGACCCGTCGTGCAACCCGTACCTGGCGCTCGCCGTGATGCTGGCGTGCGGCCTCGACGGCATCCATCGCGGCCTCGACTGCGGCGAGCCGGTGAACCGCAACATCTTCGAGATGTCGGAGCGCGAGAAGCGCCGGCTCAAGATCAGGGAGCTGCCCGCGAACCTCAACGAGGCGCTCGACAACCTCGAGCGCGACAAGGTCGTCCAGGACGCGCTCGGCGAGCACATCTACTCGAACTTCCTGCGCAACAAGCGCGAGGAGTGGCACCGCTACATCTGCACCGTGCACGAGTGGGAGCGCGAGCAGTACCTCGAGGAGTACTAAGAGACCGGGAACCGGGGTCCGGGGTCCGAGAGGGCGCGTCCCGTGGCCGGTGGTCCGCGCAAGAACGGCCGCGTTGCGTCTGCAGTCGTAGGGGAGGGGCTTGCCCCCTTCGCGTTGGGTCGTGGCGGCACCTCGCTCCGTTCGCCGGGCGGCCGGCCTCGTCTTGCATCCGTGTGGGGCGCGCGCGCCGCGCGCGCTTCTTCTTGCCTTCCCAAGCTCGACGACCGCGCGCCCGGCGGTCGCGCCCCACATCGAGACGACGACCTCTCTCGTTTCTATGTGGGGCGCGCGCGCCGCGCGCGCTTCTTCTTGCCTTCCCAAGCTCGACGACCGCGCGCCCGGCGGGTGACCGCGCAGGACTTGGATGAGGGACGGGGACATGTCCCCGTCGGCGCTCCCCGACGCGCTGCCGTCCGGGGAGGGTTCGTCAGAACCTGACGGTGGCGCCGGCCATCACCCGGTCCTCGTGGCTGGTGTCGTCGAGCAGGCGCTCCGCCTGCAGCAGCAGCGACAGGTGGCGGGTGAGGTTGACGTTCGCGGACAGGGAGTAGCGCTTGCTCTGCGGCCGCGACTCGACGATGACGCCGTCGCTGCCGGTGAAGCTGAGGACGGACAGCGACGTCGTGTAGTCCGCCGTGATGTAGACCGACCGGCCGATCGAGGCGCCGACCGACGTGTACCAGGAGTCGTAGCGGTTGCCCGTCCGGTCGATGCGGTTGTCGGAGACGGTGACGTCGAACCCGCTCCCCAGGATGTCGCTGGCCCAGAAGCCGGCCTGGACGCGGCCGGTCGCCGCCGCGTCCAAATTGTTGCGATCGCGGTAGTAGCCGCCCCAGACCCGGAGGTGGCGCGAGAGCGAGACGGTGACGCGGCCCCCCGCCGACTCGAAGAGCAACCCGGTGAGCAGCCTCGAGTCCACCGGCCGGCCGTTGAGCTCGTCGTTGGTGATCGTGCGGGCGTCGATCGAGCGGCCATGGTGGTACGTGCCCTGGAACTCGACGACGTCCGACGGGGCGTAGCGGACGTTGGCGAAGAAGTAGTTCAGGCCGGTCTTCCCGGTGCCGCCCGGGCCCTTGATGTCGTACTCCGATGTCTGGTAGAGGAAGAACGTCCGGCCGATGGGGAGGAAGTTGAGCAGCGTCACCACCTCGCGCTCGGTCAGGTTGTGGTTGCGGACGGTCACGAAGCCCAGCACGTGGCGGCGCCCGAGATCGCCGTCGAGGGCGACGTACCCGCCGGCCTTGCGCACCCCTTGAGCGTACGAGACCTTGAACAGGTCGGGCTCGCCGCCGCCGAACAGTCCCAGCCGGAGGCGGCCGAGCGCGGACGGGCGCTTGGCCCGGTACTCCAGGAGCGCGCCGCCGAACGAGCCGAGGGCGCCGAGGTCGTTGAGCCACATCTGGCCGAGGCGAAACCCGAACCCGCTCTTGCTCCGGAAGCCGAAGTAGGCGTCGTAGATGGAGACCTGGTTCTGGTCGAACACGCCGGAGTACCTGGCGCTGCGGACGTCGAGGCCGTACTCGAGGCCGCCGTCGTCGTTGCCGGGCGAGCGCAGGGTGAGGTACGCGATCAGGTCGGAGGTGCTGTAGGAGTACCCGGTGTCCTGGCGCTGGGTCGAGCTCTGGCCGAACAGCGAGAACGTGCCCCACCCCTTCGTCTGTGCCGGCGCCGACGCCGCCGTCAACAACGCGGCCGCGACGGCCATCGCGCCCAACCGGCGGCGGCCGAACGACCTCACGCGGGTCCCTTCCGTGACGATCACCCGCCCTGTCCCGTCGGGTGGCAGGAGTAGCACGCCTGCGAGTCGTAGATGTAGCCGGCACGGCCCTGGTGATCGCTGTCGGTCTGGCTCTTGGGGTGGCATCCGGTCGTGCACGAGAACACCACGAAGTTGGTCGGGTTGATGTGGCAGGCCGCGCACACGCCGCCCGAGTTGCCGTGCCGCTGCGGGAACCAGGTGTGGTTGAACGTGCCCTGGGTCCACGAGCTGTCGGACACCTTGTGGCAGGTCTCGCAGGTCGTCGGGAAGCCGGCGGCCGCGTGGTTCGGGTTGGTCGTCCCGTTGTAGTCGGAGATGTGGCACGAAACGCACGCCGTGGACTTGCCCTTGAACACGCCGTCGGCGTGGCAGGCGGCGCACGGTTGCGTGGCGTGGACGCCCAGGAGTGGGAACGCGGTGGTGGCGTGGTTGAAGAC
>SCRJ01000004.1 GCA_004298115.1 Acidobacteriota bacterium | reverse complement strand
CGATCGATGAAGATCTCCTCCAGCGACGGCGCGGCGATCTCGAACCGGCTGACGCGGACCTTGCCGAGCGCGGCCGTCAGGACCGCCTGCGTGTCGGCGCCGGGGCCGAGGCGCAGCTCGGCGGCGTTGGTGTCGACGCGCGCGGCCGCGACGCCGGGAAGGCCGGACAGGAAGGCGCCGTCTCCCTCGAAGATGAGGTGCACGGTGTTGGAGCCGAACGAGGCGCGCACCTGCTCGAGCTCGCCCGCCAACACCGCCCGGCCCTCGTGGATGAGGACGATCTCGTCTACGAGCTTCTCGGCCTCGCCCATCATGTGGGTCGAAAGCAGGATCGTCCGCCCCTCGGCCTTCAGCTCCTTGAGGATCGTGCGCACGAGGACGACGTTGACCGGGTCGAGCCCGGACATCGGCTCGTCGAGGATCACGAGGTCGGGGTCGTGGAGGAGCGCGCCGATGAGCTGCACCTTCTGCTGGTTCCCCTTGGAGAGCTCCTCGAGCTTGCCGGCGCGCTTGTCCCAGAGGTCGAAGCGCTTCAGCCACGCCTCGGCACGCGCCCGCGCCGCGGCCGGCCGCTGCCCCTTGATCTCGGCGAGGAACAGGAGTTGATCAAGGACGCGCATCTTGCGGTAGAGGCCGCGCTCCTCGGGAAGGTAGCCGATCCGGTCACGCACCGCGGCCGCGTCCGCCGCGCCGAACAGCTCGATCCCCCCGGTGTCGGGGAGGAAGATCCCGTTGATCATGCGCAGCGTGGTGGTCTTCCCGGCCCCGTTGCGACCGAGCAGGCCGGTGATCGTGCCGCGGGCGACCGCGAACGACAGCCGGTCCACGGCGCGGACCTGGCCGAACGTCTTGGTGACATCGTGCACCCGGAGAACCGCCTCAGTGCTCACGCATTGCCTCCTCGGACATGTTCGATCCCCCGCCGCGATCCCGGGCATCGGGGTGTGTACGGTCAGGATACCAAGCTGGTTTCGCGCGGCCGTACGGCCCCGCCCTGCGTCAGGCGTCCGGTCGCAGCATGCCGTGGCGGAGGATCTCGGCGGTCTCGCGCACCACGGCCTCGCTGTCCTTGCCGAAGTGGTTCGGCACGCCGAACAGGATCTCCACGGCGAAGTAGTTGATGTAGAAGCGGGTGGCGAACATCGCCGCGGAGGCCGGCGAGATCCCCGGACGGAGCCGCGCCGCCAGCGCCTTGGCGCCGTCGTGGGTCGCCATGAACTTGGCGTAGCGCTCCGCCATTTCGGCGTAGAACTTGCGGATGTGGCTGCCTTCGAACTCGACGACGTCGACGTAGATGAGGGCGACGTGGCGGCGATACACCCGCACCAGCTCGCGCGAGGCGTGACCGACCTCCTCGAGGTTGTCCGGGAAGGTGCCGGTGGCGAGGGCGCGGTTGAACGGCAGATCGGGGTCGTCGATCGCCTCCCAGTACTGGTCGAGCAGGGTCAGGTAGATCGTCTCCTTGTCCGGGAAATGGTGGTACACGTTACCGGTGGAAACCCCCGCCCCGGCGGCGATGTCGCGCACGCTCGTGGCCCGGTACCCCTGGCTCGAGAAGAGCTGCAACGCCGCTTCCAGGATGCGCTCGCGTGACCGTTGTGACTTTTCCGCCTGGTTCATTCACCGATCATCCGTTCGGTTTTGAGAATACCGCGTCAAACGCCGAGCGTCAATCCGAAGTGCGTCGAGGCGTGGTCCGCGGTCCGTGGTCCGAACCGGCTGCGCCGGCCGCAGGCCGCGCAGCCCCGAGCGCCCCCTCGAAGACGAAGAAGCGCGCCCGGCGGGTGCGCCCCACATTGGAACCGACCACGCCAATAGGCAGGGCGCCACCGCTTGGGGCGTGTAGCCGCGCCGCCGGAACGTCCCGGGGCCGGGCACCGGGCACCGGAGAAACGTGGTCCGCGGTCCGAACCCGCTGCGCCGGCCGCAGGCCGCGCCGCCCCGAGCGCCCCCTCGAATCGGGATAGGGGGCGGCGACAGATCGTCGCCGCTCCCCTCCCACACCACCGGACATGCGGGTCCGCATCCGGCGGTTCGGACGGTTGAGGTCAGGGCGTCAGGCGAGGCAGT
>SCRJ01000003.1 GCA_004298115.1 Acidobacteriota bacterium | reverse complement strand
GGCGGGCGTCAGCGAGGGGAACGCACCCTCCACGGCCGCGGCGCACAGCGCGAAGCTGCCGGAGGCGGGATCGGCCAGCACCGCCACGATCTCGACGCCGGCCCCGCGCTCGAGGCCGAACATGGCGGCCACCCGGGCTCCGGACGCGACCCTCGCGACGACGGTGCCCGCGAACCGATCCCACTGCAACACCGGCAGGGCCGCCCGCGGCAGCCGCTCGCCGTTGAAGAGCGTCGCGGGCCCGCTCATGACCCGCCCCCCACGACCCGGGCCGCGGCGCGGAGCACGTCGTTCAGCCACGACGGAACCCAGAGGCCGAGGAGGAGGACGGCGAGGCCGAGCGCGGCCGGCGGCGCCACGGCCAGCCAGCGGTCGCGGCCGGACGGGGGCAGCGAGGCGAGAGGCTCGCCCTGGACCATGGTCAGCATCGGCCGGGCCATGCCGACGAACGCCGCCGCCAGGAAGAGGAGGAACAGGACGGTGGCGACCGGGTGACCTTGGTCGATCGCACCCTTGACGATGACCAGCTCGGAGAGGAACGGTCCGAACGGAGGCGAGCCGGTGATCGCGAGCAGGCCCGCCACCCACAGCGCGGCCGTCACGGGCAACGCCGCACCCACCCCGCGGACGCCGGCGGTCGACTTCGAACGGTAGGCGGCGAGGATGTTGCCCGCAAGCAGGAACAGCATCCCTTTGGCCAGGGAGTGGTTGACGAGGTGCAGCAGCGCGCCGAAGACGGCGCCGCCGCCGAGACCCATCCCGACCGCGAGGATGCCCATGTGCTCGACCGACGAGTAGGCCAGCAGCCGCTTGAAGTCGGGTTGCGCAACGATGAACACCGCGGCCAGCGCCATCGAGAACAGGCCGATGTCGATGAGGAGATCGCCGGCAAAGCGCCCCTGGCCGGCGGCCGAAAGGACCTGATAGGCGCGCACGATTCCGAGGAACGCGCAGTTGAGGAGCGCGCCGGAGAGCAGCGCGGAGACAACGGAGGGCGCCTCGGCGTGGGCGTCGGGCAGCCAGGTGTGCAGGGGGGCCAGCCCCATCTTCGTCCCGTACCCGACCAGCAGGAGGACGAACGCCGCCTTGAGCCAACGGACGTGCAGGCCCGGGGCGCCGGCGATGAGCTCGTTCAGGACCAGCGAGCCGGAGCCGGCCGGTCCGAACGACGCCGCGAACGCGAGGAAGAAGTTGCCGAGTAGCGCCACCGCGATCCCCACCGAGCAGATCAGGAGGTACTTCCAGGTTGCTTCGAGGGAACGGTGGTGGCGGTGGAAGAAGATCAGCGGCGCGCTCGCCAACGTGGTCGCCTCGACCGCCACCCAGAGGACCCCGAGGTTCTGGCTGACCGTCACCAGGGTCATGGTGGCGAGGAAGAACAGGAGGCACGCGGTGAACACGGCCTCGGGCCCGTTGGCGAAGAGGGCGTCCTCCTCCATGTCCGGTCTGGGGGCGCGCACCTCGTGCGCGAGGTAGCCGACCGCGTAGATCGCCGCGACCGCGAAGAGGACGCTGGTGACGCCGAGGACGAGCGTCCCGACCGGGTCGAGGCGGAGCCATGCGGTTGGCGGCGCCGCGGGCGTCGCCCGCCACACCGCCGCCACGAGGCCCAGATGGGTCAAGGCCGTCGCCACCAGGAGCGCGCGGCGCAGCCGATCGCGGCGCAGCAACAGCGCCAGCACTCCGGCGAACGCCGGCACGAGGACCAACGCCGCGATCATGACGCCTCGTCCCGAAGGCTGGTCAACCGGCCGGTGTCGATGTCGTCGAACTCGCGGCTGATCTGGTAGATCATGATGCCCATGATGAAGACCGCGGCGAAGATGTCGAGCAGGATGCCGACCTCGACCGGGAGCGGAGCGTCCTCGGGCAGGGCGAGGCCGAAGCAGAACACGCCGTTTTCCACGACGAGGTAGCCGACGACCTGGGTCAGCGCCTTGCGCCTGCTGACGAGGAGGAACATGCCGACCAGCACGGTGAACAGCGACACCGGCACGAGCAACGGCGACGGGACGGGGCCGGGGAGCGGCAGGCGCGACGCCAACCAGAGCGAGGCGGCCAGCGCCGCGACCCCGACGAGGACCGAGGCGGTGAAGCCGACGTAGGGCGCCATCTCGCGCCGGACGTCGGCCTCACGCAGCGCCCGGCGCAGGAAGTACGGGAAGACGACCGCCTTGACCACGCCGCTGCCGAGCGCGAGCAGCCAGACCCGCCACGGCGCGCCCCAACCGGCGTGCTCGGCCAGGGTGAGGAGCGAGAGCAGCGCCCCCTGCGCCGCGACCTGCCGCACGCTGGTGCCGAGGCGGCTGGCGCCGAGCAGCACGAAGTCGACGAGCAGCAGGCCGACGAGCAGGGTGTTGATCTCGAACATGGCCGTCATCCCGAGATCAGCACCGTGGCGAGCGCGGCGAGGACGCCGGAGGCCACCAGGAGCTGGGGCACGCGCAGCAGCCGCAGCCGCGCCATCGCCGACTCGACGACGCCGACGGCCACGCCGAGCAGCAGCATCGCCGCCACGAACACGCCGCCGTCCATGACGGGGACGCCGGTCCGCACCGGAACCACCACGCCCACGACGAGGGCGCCGAGCACCCACAGCTTCAACCAGGACGCGGCCTCGATGAGCGCCAGGTCGGGACCGCCGTGGTCGAGCACCATCACCTCGTGGATCATCGTCAGCTCGAGGTGGGTGGTCGGGTCGTCGACCGGGATGCGGGCGTTTTCGGCGAGGAAGACGATGAAGAGCGCGGCCGCGACCAAGGCGAGGACCGCCGCGTGCGAGCGCCAGGCGCCCGGCGACAGCGCTCCCAGGCCGGCCGAGAGCGAGAGGGCGTCCGCGTTGCGGGCCAGAGCGAAAAAGCAGAGCACGAGCCCCGGCTCCGCCAACGCCGAGAACTGAGCCTCCCGGCTGGCCCCCATTCCTTCGAACGCCGACCCGGTGTCGAGCGCCGCGATGACGGTGAAGAAGCGCGCCAGGGCGAGGAGGTAGGCGAGCACGAGGAAGTCCCCGGGGAAGGCGAGCGGGGCCGGCGTCCCGCCCATCGGGACGAGCGCCAGCGCGACGGCGACCGCGCCGATGCTGAGGACGGGACCCGCGCGGAAGACCCAGCTCGTGGTGGCGGAGTACACCGCCCCCTTGCGCAGCAGCTTGGCGAGGTCGAAGTAGCCCTGCAGCAGCGGGGCGCCGGTTCGCCCGGCGAAGAACGCCTTGGTCTTGGCGATCACGCCGCCGAGCAGGGGCGCCAACGCGATCGCCGCGAGGTAGAGAAGGAGAGGGGCCCAGTTCACGCCTACCTCACCTTCCACAGCAGGAGGATGAGCAGCGTGGCGACGAGGTAGAGCAGGTAGAGCTGGATGCGGCCGTGCTGCACCCAGCGCAGGCGGCCGAACAACGCCGCGGCGCCGGCGAACAGCGGCCGGTAGAGGCCCCGGTCGACCGGGTCGGGCGTTGCTGACGCGAAGGAGGCCGGGCCCGGGAATGCTCCCGACGGCGGCGTCCCGAACGCCGCGGTCCTCAGCACCGGTCGGAACAGGTCCACCAGCGGCTGGGCGAACGAGGAGGCGGTGTACTGCATCCGCGCCGTGGGCGCGGCGTAGCCGCAGCCCCACGTCGGCGCTGCCGTGACCGTTCGCCCGCGCAACAGGAAGCGCCGGGCGAGGACGGCGAGGGCGACGGCGGCGAGGAGCGTCAGCGAGGCCAGCGCAACCCAGGCCAGCGCGCTCCGGAGCGTCGCGATCTGCGCGTCGGGCGCGGGCAAGCCGAATCCCTGCGCCAGCTGGGCGAGAACGCCCGTCATCCCGGTCAGGACGAGTGGGGCGCCGAGACCGATGGCGACGCAGGCAGCCGCGAGGGCCGCCATCGGCAGGCGCAGCGCGGCCGCAACCTCGACGGCGTGCGCGGCGTGCGGGCTGCGGGGGTCGCCGAGGAATACCGAGCCGAACGCCTTGGTGAAGCAGGCCAGGGCGAGCCCGCCGATCAGCGCCAGCCCGGCGCCGCCGGCGACGGCGGCTGCGAGGGTGGCTCCCCGCCCGGTCAGGGCGGCCGCGGCCGCGCCCAAGTAGATGAGGAATTCGCTCACGAAGCCGTTGAGGGGCGGCAACCCCGAGATCGCGGCGGAACCGATCAGGAAGGCGGCCCCGGTCCACGGCATGCGCTTGCCGAGCCCGCCGAGGTGGTCGAGGTCGCGGGTCCCGGCCGCGTGCGCGACGGCTCCGGCCCCGAGGAAGAGGAGGCCCTTGAACAGCGCGTGGTTGAGCACGTGGAGGAGGGCGCCGGCGAAACCCGCCAGGGCCACCAACGGCAGCCCGGCGTGCGCCCCGACCAGGCCGACCCCGAGGCCGAGCGTGATGATGCCGATGTTCTCGACGCTGTGGTAGGCGAGCAGCCGTTTGAGGTCGTGCTGAGCCAGGGCGTAGAGGACGCCGCCGACGCCGGAGACGAGACCCATGGCGACCAGCAGCCAGCCCCACCACGCCGGCGGCGGCGGCAGCAGCAGCAGCACGCGGAGGAGCCCGTAGATGCCGGCCTTGATCATGACGCCGGACATCAGGGCCGAGACGTGGGACGGCGCCGCCGGGTGCGCCTCGGGGAGCCAGACGTGGAACGGGACGAGGCCGGCCTTGGTGCCGAAGCCGACGACGGCGAGGCCGAACAGGAGACCGGCGAGCGCCGGCGAGGCCTGACCGAGCCGCATCCGGTCGAAATCCAGCGATCCGCCGGCCCGTGCCATGAGCAGGAACATGGCGATCAGGAACGCCGTGCCCAGGTGCGTCGCGACCAGGTACGTCCACCCCGCCTCGCGGACCTCGTCGCGGTGGTGCTCGAACGTCACCAGGAAGTACGCGGCGACCGACATCACCTCCCACGCGAGGAGGAACAGCACGCCGTTGCGGGCGGTGAAGACCACCGCGATGCCGACGATGAGCAGGCTGGTGAAGAGCCAGACCCCGCCGATCGCCCCCCCGCCGTGCTCCTCCTCGAGGTAGCGGCCGCCGTACACGGCAGCCGCCGGCGCGAGCACGAACAGCGGCGCGAGGAAGAGCGCGGAGAGAGGATCGATCGCGAGCGAGAACGACCCGTAGGGGACCCGCCACGGGACGTGCAGCGCAACGGTCGCGGCGCCCGCGAGGACGCGCAACGCGGCGAGAAGGCCGCAGAGGCTGCCCGCCGCGATCCCAGCGACGGCGACGCGCGACCGCCAGCGGCGGCCCGTAAGGAGCGACGCCACGCCGCCCGCGACGACCAAACCCAACGCCGCCAGGAACGCGCCCACTCAGACCTCCGCGGCCGGCGCGGCGGCGGCATGCGCCGCGACGTCACCGTCGACGCGGGCGGCGGCGGCGAGGATCTCGTCGCGGGCGGCCACCCGTGCGATCAGGACCCGGAACGCCTCGTCGCGGAGGCCGTAGGCGACGCGCGAGAGGAGTTGCAGGTGGGCGCGCGCCGTCGGCGAGACCAGGGTGAACAGGGCGTGCACGGGGCGGCCGTCGAGGGCGCCGAACTCCACGGGCTTCTCGAGGAAGCAGAGCGTGACCGAGGGGCGCGAGATGTGGAGGACGATCGGGCTGCGCGGGTGCGGGATGGCGACGCCGTCCCCGATCCCGGTGGACTGCAGCGCCTCGCGCGCCAGCAGCACCTGGAGCAGGAAGCCGCGGTCCACCTCCTCCGGGAGGCGCATCAGCTCGACCACCGAGCGCAGGACGCCCTGGGTGTCGTCGCCGCCCACCCGGTAGTGGATTCCTCCCTCGCGCAGCGCCTGCGCGAGCGACGGCGCCGGCGTGGCGACGCTCTCGGGCTCGGCGAACAGCTCCGGGGAGACCTGGGCCTTGTTGGCGCTGGCCCACTCGAGAAGCTCGGCGCGGTTGAAGCGGAGCTGCTCGTTGACGCGGTAGGCGGGGAGCTTGCGCTGGCCGACCCAGCGGTAGACGGTCTTCTCGGAAACCGCGAGAAGCTGTGCCACGTCGCGAACTGTCAACTGCACCCTGGCCCCCCGTGGTGTCTCACGCAGTGGACATCAATGCCATCCTACGACATGGTGTCCAAGGCTGTCAATTCGGGTGTCCGTACCGGTCCCGGCCGGCTCAGTCGGCGTCGGCAGGCGCCGTGTCCTGGTACCGGAACGCGCGCGTATAGACGATCAGATAGGCGAGCTGGAACGCGGCCGCGATGAAGAACGGCAGCTCGAGATGCCCGCGGTGAAGGAGCGCGCCGGCCAGCAGCGGCCCGGCCGCCCGCGGGATCTGCAGCGAGAGGTTGTTGAGCGTCGAGGCGAGGCCGCGCCGGCGCGCATCGGTGAGGCCTGCGGCCAACGCCTGGCGCACCCCGGCGGTGCCCTGGTTGAACGCCGCGCGCACGGCGTACAACGCCACGGCGAGGCCGAAGCTCGGCGACAGCGGGGTGAGCGCCAGAAGCACCAGACCGACCAGGCGCATCCGCCACACCGTGCCCACGACGCCGTGACGGAGAACCATGCGGCCCGCGAGGACGGACCCCGCGGCGCCCAGCACGAAGCTGAGGGCGATCGCCGGGCCGATCGACGCGAGGTCGTGACCGTAGCGCCGCGCGAACCAGTACGCCATCAGCGGCCCCACCATGCCGATGCCGAAGCCGTTGAGGCCGTTGGCGGCGGCAAGTACGGCGAGGTGGCGGTTCTCGCGCCGGCGGCGGGCGGTCTGCTCGGCGGCCGACGCGGCCAGCGGCGCGAGGGCGGGGTCCTCCGCGCCGAGCACCAAAAAGAAGCTCGCGATCGCGCCGGCCAAGGGCAGGGCGAAGAGCGCCCGGTCCACGTTGACCAGGCTCGCACCCCCGAGCGCCAGGTGCAGCCCGGCCGCGAGCACCGCGCCGATCGCCATGCCGGCGAAACCGAGGGCGCTGTTGAGGCTGAAGACGTGGCCGCGCTGCGCCCGCGGGAGCAGGCGCGCGAGCCACGCCTGCTCGACCGGCGCGAACGGCCCGGCGGCGCCGTTGGCGCCGCGGCCGAACCCGCCGATGACGGCGGCGGCCACCAGCACGTGCGTGTCGGCGGTCGCGAGCGCGACCGCGGCGGTCGCGGCGGTCATCGTCTCGTACACGAGGAGCAGGCCGCGCCGGCCGCGCCGGTCGCTCAAGGGGCCGACCACCGCGGTGAGCAGGGCCCCGAAGAGGGCGCCGGCGGCGAGGACCGCGCCGATCGCGCTGGCGGTGAAACCGAGCGCGTGGAGATAGAGCGCGAACGCCGCCACCATCGCGCCCTGGCCGACGCTGCGCGCCGCGCGCGCGGCCATCAGCACGCGGACGTCGCGGGGCAGCGCGGAGACCGCCGCGGGGATCAGGGGCACGATCGGCGCGCCCTCATCCGGAAGGCTCGGCGAACGCAGCCAGGGCGGCGACGCCGGTGATGCGGAAACGGCCGCGGCCGAGACGCGCGATCGCCCCCGCGCGGCGCAGCCGCGTCAACGCCCGCGAGAGGTTCTCCGGCGTGATGTTGAGGAACTGTGCGAATTCCGCCTGGGTGAACGGCAGCGTCACGTCGGTCGCCGCGTCCGGGCCCAGGTTCGGGGGCGCCAGGTGCAGCAGGCCGTGGGCGACGCGCGCGACCGCGCTGGGCTGCCCCATGCTCTCCACCTGGTCGAAGCAGCCGCGCAGGCGGCGGGCGAGGTGCGCCACGAGCGCGAGGCAGAAGCGCGGGTTGTCGTCGACGAAGCGCAGGAACTGCCGGCGGTGCAGGACCAGCAGGTCCGCGGCCGTGAGCGCGGCGACCGAGAGCGGGAACGGAGCGCCGTCGAGCAGCGGCAGGAAACCGAAGAAGTCGCCGGGAGCGAGGGTGAACACGGTGACGTCGCGCGTCGACGCGGCGTGGCGGAATGCCTTGAGCCGTCCACCGACGACGACGAAGAAGCGGTCGCCCTCGTCGCCTTCGAGGAAGACCACGGCGCCTTTCGCCACGCGCCGGCGGACGAACAGGGGCGCCACCGCGGTCAGCGCGCTCTCACCGAGCTCGGCGAACGGGGTCGCGCGGAGCAACTCGACGACGGGGGCGTCGGAGCCTGCCGCTCGGGGTTCCTTCATCGCTGCGGATTCTGCTCCCTGGCGTCGCCGGCCGCAAGGCGGCCCGACGCTCTGGACTAGACTCCGCTCATGACGACTTGGCTTCTCGCCGGTTGCGGCGCCGTGATCGTGTACCAGATCGCGGTGATCGCCGTGATGAGGGTGGCGTGGACCCGGACGCGCGTCGAGCCTCGCCGCACGCCCGCGGCGCTGGGCCTCGAGTACGCCGATGTCTGGATCCCGACGGCCAACGGCCGGCGGCTGCACGGCTGGTGGATCCCCGGAGGGGAGGGGCGCCGGCGCGTGGTGGTGCTCGTGCACGGGTGGGGCCGGAACACGGAGCGGATGCTCCCGTACGCGACGATCCTCCACCCGGCGGGCGTCCACCTGCTGGCGTTCGACGCCCGCCACCACGGGCTCTCCGACGCCGACGGCCACGCCTCGATGAAGAAGTTCTCCGAGGACATCCGGGCCGTGGTGGATTTCGTCGCCGCCAGGCCCGACGCCGATCTGCGCGAGCTCGCCGTCGTCGGGCTGTCGATCGGCGGCGCCGCCGCCATCCACGCGGCCGCGCACGAACCGCGCATCCGCGCGGTGGCGACCGTCGGGGCGTTCGCGCACCCGGGCGACGCGATGCGGCGCCTGGGCGTCGCCTCGTGGCTGCTTGCACCGGCGATGCCGTTGACCCTCCGCTATATCGAATGGCGCGTCGGGGTGCGCCTGGACGACCTGGCGCCGGAGCGCCATGCGGGGCGCATCGACGGGCGGCTGCTGTTGATCCACGGCGAGCAGGACGAGACCGTGCCGGTGGAGAACGTCGAGCGCCTCGCGCGTGCCGCCGGGGCCGGCGCCGAGGTGTGGCGGATCGCGGGGCGCGGCCACTCCGACCCCCACCTCGAGCCCGGTTTCGCGGAGCGCCTCCTGCGTTTCCTCGATCTGCCCGTCCCCGCGGTGGCCGCGCGGCGGCCCGGTACCGGGTCGTCGCCTAGAACAGGGCGTTGAACAGGAAGCCGACAGTCAGGATGCCGGCGGCGACGACGCCGACGAACGTCGCGATCAGACGCGGGCGCAGCACCTTGCGCAGGATGATCGTCTCCGGGAACGAGAGGCCGATGACCGCCATCATGAAGGCGAGCACGGTGCCGAGGGCGGCGCCCTTCTCGAGCAGCGCGCTGACGATCGGGATGATACCGGCGGCGTTGGAGTACATCGGGACGCCGATCAACACGGCGAGCGGCACCCCCCACCACACGCCCTTGCCCATGAACGAGGCCATGAAGTTCGTCGGCACCCACCCGTGGATGCCGGCCCCGACGGCGATCCCGGCCAGCACGTACGGCCACACCTTGCCGACGATCTCACGCACGGCCTCGAGCCCGAAACGGGCACGGTCGGCCCAGGTGGTCGGGCCGGCGCCGTCGGCGGCGGCCCCGGACTTCATCTCGTACACCCACGGCTCCACGTGGCGCTCCATCCGCAGGCGGCCGATCACCCAACCCGAGCCCATGGCGATGGCCAGGCCCGTCCCCATGTAGACGGCGGCGACCTTCCAGCCGAAGAGGCCGAACAGGAGCACGAGAGCGACCTCGTTGATCATCGGTGCCGCCACCAGGAAGGAGAACGTCACGCCGAGCGGAACGCCGGTGGTCACGAAGCCGATGAACAGCGGCACGGCCGAGCACGAGCAGAACGGAGTCACGACGCCGAGCAGGGCCGCGAGCACGTTGCCGACCGACTCGTGCGTGCCGGCCAGGATCCGCCGGGTGCGCTCGGGCGTGAAGAACGAGCGCACGACGCCCACCCCGAAGACCACGAGGAGGAGGAGCATGAGCACCTTGGGCGCCTCGAAGGCGAAGAACTCCACCGCCAAGGCGAGATGGGATCCCGGGGCCAGCGCCAAGAGCCGGTAGGTCAGGGCACGCGCGATGGGAGCGAGGATGACGTACAGCCCCGCCCAGAGCGCGGCTCCCAGCAAGGCGAAGGCCGCTCCGACGAGCCGCCTTCGCCATCGGGCGGCCCGGTCGTGAGCGACCGCCGCCACCGCACCGGCGGACGCCGCCATCAAAGCGCTCCTTTCCTCGCCGAGACCTTGACGCTGCGCACCGCGTCCGCCGCCGCGCGCGCTTCCTCCGGGGTCGTTCCCGTGGCCTCGAGCAGTGCCGTCTCAGTGTCGTCAGCGTTCGCGCCGCCGATGTCGTAGCCCGATTCCGCCAGCACCTCCACATCCACGAAACCCGCGGCGCGGATGGCGGCGAGGTAGTCGTCCTTGAGCATCGCCCCCGCGATACAGCCCGCATATGCGGCCACCGAGCGCGCCACGCTGTCCGGGAGGGGACGGGCGAGCACCAGGTCCGAGACCATGAGCCGCCCGCCGGGCTTGAGCACCCGCAGCGCCTCGCGGAAGACGCGCGGCTTGTCGGTCGAGAGGTTGATGACGCAGTTCGAGATCACGACGTCGGCCGTCGCGTCCGCGACCGGAAGGTTTTCGATCTCCCCGAGGCGGAACTCGACGTTGGCGACGCCGTCCAGCGCGGCGTTGCGGCGCGCCCGGTCGAGCATCTCCGGCGTCATGTCCACGCCGATCACCCGGCCGTTCGCCCCCACCCGGCGGGCGGCGAGGAAGCAGTCGAAGCCGGCCCCGGAGCCGAGGTCGACGACGACGTCGCCGGCGGCGAGCGCGGCGAACGCGAGGGGGTTGCCGCAGCCGAGGCCCAGGTTCGACCCCTCCGGAACGGCGGCCAGGTCGGCGTCGGTGTAGCCGACCTCCTTGCTGATCGCGACCGGGGCCGAGGTGCCGCAGCAGCCACCGCCGGAGCCGGCCGGGCCGCAACAGCCCGTGCTCTGCCGGGCAATCGACGCGTAGTGCGCGCGCACCGAGCTCTTGATCTCCTGATTTGACATCGCCTACCTTCCTTTCGCGGTTCGGGGAGCCGACCGGCGCGGGGCGCAGCACGCCCGCCGCAGGCCGGCCAGGTCGAAATCGGGACGGCAGATCGCCTCGACGGGGAGTTCCGTGAGGCCGGCGAGGAACGCGGCATCCTGGGCCACCTGGGGGTCTCCCTCCAGCGCCGGCCACAGCGCGGCGAGCGCCTCGGCGGCGGCGCCCTCAGCGGCGAGGCCGTAGTGCACCCAGCGGCCCGCCTTGCGCTCGGCGACGAGACCGCCGTCCTTGAGCTCGCGGAGATGGGCGGACATCGTCGAGGGGGCGAGGCCGATCACGGCGTTGATCTGGCAAACGCACAGCTCGCCGCGGCGCAACATGGCGAGGACGCGGACGCGCGCCGGGTGGGCAAGCGCCTTGTGGATGCGGATCAGCCGGTCGAGAGGGTTGGCCATCACTTCGTCTCCACGCGAAGTATCGTACCATGTGCGGGGAATGTCAACCCTCGTGGGGCGGTCGCCGCGTAACAGCTACTCGGCGCAGCCGCACCCGCCCGCGAAGCCGGGCTTCCGGGACGCTCGCACCATCCCCCAACCCTCAAGTCCGATGAGGCCGGCCAGGACGCTCGCCGCCGCCGCGTCCGCCCACCAGAAGGCGGGCAGGAGGACGAAGATCAGGCTGCCGGCCAGGACGACGCAGGAGAGCTTCATGCAGGCGAGGCTGCACGCGGCGTCACTCGCCAGCGCCATGCTGTCCAGGGCTCGGGCCACCCGCAGCTTCGCTCTCCAGAGGGCGAACATGAGGAGGAGAGAGACGAGGGAGATCAGCAGCGCGGGGCGCGCGGTATCCGGATGCCGGCGCGCCACGACTTGCAGCGCCGCGCCCACCGCCGTGGCCAGACCCAGGAGCGCGAGGAGGAGGCCGATGCCGCGCGTCGCGAGGCGTTCTCTCCTGAGGTCGTCGCCCGGCCGGTCCCCGGTGCTGTCGCGCAGCCGCCACAAGACCAGCAGCGCGGAGCCGACCTCGATGAAGCTGTCGGCGCCGAAGCCGAGAAGGGCGATCGAACCGTCCGCGGCTCCGAACCCCAGCGACAGGAGCCCCTCGGCCACGTTGAAAACGACGGTGGCCCAGGCGAGCGCGACAGCCCATCCGACCCAGGCATCGCGACTCCCCGCGGCGCCGGGCCAACGCACGCGACTCGCCCGCGCTCCGACCCGGGGGGGACGCACCGCGGCATCGTGCCCTTCACCCGTCACGGCCCGGCCCCGTAACCCGAGCGGCCTCCGCCACCGGCACCGGGGCCTACCTCGCGCCGTTCTGCTCGCCCGGCAACTTCGCCAGGTACTTGGCGGGGTCCTTCTCGAACTGGGGCGGGCACATCGGACAGCAGAAGCGGATCGTGCGCCCCTTGTAGACGAGGCTCACCGGCTCGCCCATCTCGCCGCCCTCGAGCTTCTCGCCGGAGACCGGGCAGACGGTCTGGATATTCTGCAGGGTGACGCCCTCCGCCGCGATCGCCGCGAACACCTTCTCGGGGTCCTCGCGGAACGTGCCCGCGGCCGCCGCATCGGCGAAGTAGATCCGCTGCCCCTGCCAGTCGACGTGCGGGCTGGTCTTCGGGTCGATCGGCTTGCCCGTGACCGGGCAGGTGGTCTGCGGCTTGGGAGGCGGTGCCGCGGCCGGGGTGCCCGCGGCGATGGCGACGGCCGCAAGCATCACGGCCGCCGCCGCCACTGCAACGATTCTGTTCCTCATCTCGAGGTCGTCCTTCCTGTTCCCGGGCGCGGCGGCGCGGGCCGCGGCGCCGTCAGTAGCCGAACCTGAAACCTTCCTGGGTCGCCGGGGCGTTGGTCGTGTTGTCCACTTCCGACAGATACGCGAGGAACGCGCCGTTCCCCGAACTGACGCCGGCGCGCACGATCAAGCCCTGGCTCGTCGCCGCGGTGAGGCCGGCGAGGATCTTGTCCTTCTCCTGCATGTCGTACGGCTGCAGGTTCACGGTGAACGTGGAGGTCCCCGGCGCGGGCTGGCCGTCGGCGGTGTCGATCTCCACGCTCACGGTCACCGGGCTCCCGGTCACGTTCACGAGGCCGAGGTTGACGCGGGAGCTCGGCGTCTGGTTGACCAACATCCGCAGCGAGCCGTCGGGCCCGGCGCCGGGAGTGGACGCCAGCGCCACCGGCATCCCGTCGGCGACCTGCCCGAACGTGCCCCCGGTCGGCCCGGGAGTCCACGTCTTGGCGACGACCTCCACCAGCCCGTTCGCGAGGTAATGGACCGACCCCTTCGTACCGGCGGCGTGGAACGTGTTGGCCACGACGTCCGGCAGGAACGTCACCGGCTGGGTGAGGGGGATGACGACGCTCTGCACGCTGGTGTTGTCGTTGCCGCTGCGGTTGTACCAGAGGTCGATGGTCGTGGCCGACTCCGTGTAGATCCAGAGGTCCGTCGTCCAGTACGAGCCGGAGTAGCCGGGGAGGTGGGCGGCCGCCAGGACGTAGCCCTCGAGGTGGCCGGCCGGGGCCGCCGCCGCGGGGAGCGCCGCGAGGACAGCCGCTCCCGCGAGGGCGAGGATGCTGCGCCGGAAGGTGCGGGGCGTCGTCATGGCGTCATCATCCCGCCGCCCGACTGCGACAGGTCGGTCGTCCACAGAATGTTTCCGGAGCGGTCGAGGGCGACGATCGTGTTGGTCATCTGGGTCGCCCAGTTGCCCGTGTCTCCCTGCATCATGGAACCGCTCCCCATCATGCCGGCCTGCCCGAAGCTGGTGACCGAGGTGTAGATCCGGCTGCCGTCGGTGGAGAACTGCGGGTACGAGCCCATGTCGCCGGGGAGCGTCGTGCTCCAGCGCTGGGCGCCGGTCGCGAGGTCGAGCCCGACGAGGGAGGCGGCCTGCGTACCACTCGGCGGCGTGGTGCCAAACGGGAACCACCCCATGCCGGAGAGCGAGCGCCACATCCAGGCGTTGTTGAGGACGACGACCACGACGAGGTCGCCGTTGGAGCCCGCCATCATCGGCCAGCCGTTCGTGAACGTCGCCCGCCAGCGCTGGCTGCCGGTCGCCCCCAGGTCGACGACCGCGCGCTGCAGCGACGCGCTGCCACTACCGCCGGGGCTGCCCATCATCGTCATCCCCATCTGCGTCACCAGCACCGAGCCGTCGCTGGCGACGGTCACCATCCCCGTCCCGTTCGGCGTCCCGGCCCCGCCGCTCATCATCCCCTGCGCCGAGGCGAGCAACGGCAGCAGCGCGGTGGCCGCTGCGAGTGCAAAGAACTTCAACCTGTTCATGATGGACCTCTCGTCTTCCATAAATCCGTCCCGTACGGCGTTGGAGAGAACGCGACACCATCTCGCGTTGGGATACTGACACCATATCTCTTCAAAGTCAACTAGAGAAACAACCGCCGCCCTGCGCCGATCGGACGCCGTCAATCTGGAGCAGGGGAGTGACTCACCTGGTCGGCTCCTACATGTTCATCTTCCCAAGCAGGACCAGCTTGGCGATCATCTTGCCGTCCGCTTCGGCGGCTTCGACGACGACACGCTCGCCCACCATGACGTCGGCCGCGGTCACGTTCGCCTCCTCGCGACGGAACTTGGTGTCGGTGGTGAGCTGACACGACACCACCTTGCCGCTCGAGTCCTTCACGTCGATGTTGGTTGCGGATATTGCGTTGACGGTGCCCATGACATGATGGGTGTGCCCTTCGTGCGCCAGCAACAGAGCCGGGACGGTGAGGGCGGCAACAAAGGCCAGACTTGCGGCGATCCTCTTCATGGTGCTCTCCCTTTCCTAGTGCTGATCAAGCGTTCCTCGGGGTGAGGGCGGCGTTGCGCTCCCCCCAGCCAAGAACCTTTTCTCTGCCTCCTCTTGTTCCCACTCCTGTGGGCTCTTGGGGTTGAGCTCTTCCATCTGCGCCAGTTCTTTGTCCGTGATGTGCGGGAGGTGACGGATGAAGTGGACGAGCTCCCACGTCTCGCGGTCGTCCTCGGGCGTGTTCTGCCCCCAGGCCGGCATCCCGGTGAGACGCACGCCGTTCTTGATGATGTAGAAGAGATGCCCGTCGGGCAGGTCCTGCGTGTCCTTCAGCGTCATGTCCGGGGGCTTTGGGTACAGGTTCCGGCCGATGGTGGTGTTTCCCCTGCCGTCGTTGCCATGGCAGGACGCGCAGTGGTCCGCGAAGTGGGCCCGGGCCCGCTCCAGGACCTCCGGAGTCAGGGGTACCGGGTTCTTGGCCAGCGTGTGGGCCCGGGGAATGGACATGTAGCGCAAGCGCCGCGCGATGAGTTTCTCCACGGCGGTGGGCTTGTCCCTGGCGCTGAATCCGTGGTCAAGCGTGAGCTTCAGAGCAACAGCCCCGGCGGCCAGCGCTACGAGGGCCAGCGCCGCGAAAACGGCTCCAAGTTTCCTCACGGCTCCTCCCCTGGTTGCCAGACTCGCCGCCTGCGGCCGGGTGCAACCACGGCGAAGAATCGAGGTCGCGAGTGGCGAGGTTCGATCGTCCAGCCCCGGTTTGCTCGCCCACTAGTTCGGACCCCACCCGAATGTGCTGCAGTCCATGTTGCCCGCGGGATCATGGCTCCGGCTTCCTAGGCGCCGCGAGCTTCGCCCGCACGAGCGACAGCAACGACTCCTTGTCGAAGGGCTTGTCCAGAAAGGCATCCGGCTTGGGGATCGCGGGATCGTTGAACTCGAAGAAGGCATCGACGAACGGCGCAGCATACGAATTCGCCTGGCGCAAGCCGGTGGCGATCACGACCGGAACCGAACGCAGCCGAGCGTCCGCTTTGAACTGGCGATAGAACAGCACACCGGTCTTGCGCGGCATCTGGATATCGAGAGTCACGAGGTCCGGCAGGGTCTCCCTGGCCCGTTCGAGACCTTCGACGCCGTCATACGCGGTGATTACCCTGAACCCTGCGCCGTCGAGCACCGTCGCAACGAACGCGACGAAGTCGACGTCATCATCGACGACGAGAATGGTGGGCTGCTTTCCATCAGTCATTTTCAATGTCCTTTCGCCCCTGCGGAATGGTGAAGAGGAAGCGTGCGCCCTGGCCTCCGGGGCTCTCGTGCCAAATGCGCCCGCCATGGGCCTCAACCGCCGCCTTGCAGAACGCAAGACCGAGCCCGGTCGATTCACGATCGACCGAGCGATCCCCCCTGGCATAATCCCGAAACAACCGCTCCTTGATCTCCGGCGGAACTCCCTGTCCGTCATCCGTGCACGAGAAGACCACCTCTCCCCGTGGCGTCGCTTCGGCGTCGAGCACGACCCGGGTCCCCGGCCGGTTGTGCCTGAGGGCGTTTGCGGCGAGGTTGACGAGGACGCGTCGCAGAAGGTCGGGATCAGCCATCACACCTGGGCAGCTCGCCCTTGCAGGGCCAACTTCCACGGATCCGAGATGGGTCGGCAGGCAACCGTCGGCTGCCGACTCGCGAACGAGTCCTTCGACCTCGACGAACCGCAGCTGGAGCTGCTGCGACTCCCTCAGCCTCGAGAACTCCAGCAGGTCCATCACGGCCCCGGACATCTTGTTGGCTTGCTGGCGGATGCGACGCAGGGCATCGGTCGTGGAAGGATCGTCCTCGGGCTTGACCTTGCTGAGCAGTACCTCCGAGAAGCCCAAGATCGTTTGCAGGTGACCCTTGAAATCGTGAACCATGAAACGGGTGTGCCGGCGGTTGGCTTCCTCCATCGCCGACAGACGCTCGTTCTGCCGCCGAAGGAGGTTTGCTTGTTGCAGCAGCTCGTTGCGATAGCGACGGTTGACGAGGAGCTGAGCGGCGAGACGGTCTCGCTGCCGGGCCAGGCGGAGGCGATAGACGCCGTCGATCACCGCGATCCCGGCGCTGAACAGGCCGAAGACGAGTCCCATCGGTGCCATGTCTGGCTGAAAGGCGTGAAAGAACGGCGTCAGAATCGATTCGGAGGGGTTCGTCATCGAGCCCGAAAGGCGCGGGTCGAACCAGCGAAAGATAATCATCGAGACCGGGTGGAGCACGGCAAACCCGAAGGCCAGCCCGAAAACAGCGTAGAGGGCCGTCAGGAGCGCGTTGTGCCGTAGCTGCACCGCTCCGTGTGAACCACCTCCCCGTCCGGGGGACGGATCGTCTCGCCCGTCGCGGCCGACCGTCTCCGCGTGGTCGCGGCGGGACTCGAGACCACCGAACGCCGAGATGACGATCGGCTCTGTCATGTCTGCGCCACCCAAGGTAGGCGACATGACGCGCGGCAGGAGAGCGTCGCGGCGGCGACACACCTCGGGGCACGGTCAGGTCTGGCTGGGAGCGGCGGCAGCGTCGCGATCGCGGTCACGGCGACGATCACGCTGGGGAACATCCCGGCAACCAGCAGGAGCCACGGAGCATTCGTGAGCCAGCGCGTCATCGGAGATGAGGTGTCGTCCCCGACGGGCCCCTTCTGTGATCGCTTCTCGTCGTTCGCCATGCCGGAATCCCTTCCACTCCGTCCGCTTGGATCCCGGCCGCATCCAGGCGGCTTCTCGCTCGAGCCGCGCACGGCACAGGCGGAATTCATGACCCGCAGCGGATGGCGACCGGAGGCTCGTCGCAGCCGCCCGATCATGAGGTGACCTCGCCGACGACCGTGCGGCCCTTCCACAGCTTGTAGATCGCGGGGTAGACGAGCAGCTCGAGGAGGAACGAGGTCACGAGGCCGCCGATCATCGGGGCGGCGATGCGCTTCATGACGTCCGCGCCCGCCGAGGTGGACCACATGATCGGCAGCAGGCCGGCGAACGCGGCGGTGACGGTCATCATCTTCGGCCGCACCCGCTTGACCGCGCCGTGCACGATCGCCTCGTCGAGGTCGGCGCGGGTACGGAGCAGCCCGCGCTGCTTGTAGTCGTCGTACGACAGGTCGAGGAAGAGGAGCATGAACACGCCGGTCTCGGCGTCGAGGCCGAGGAGCGCGATCATTCCGACCCACGCCGCGATCGAGACGTTGTAATGCAGGAAGTGGAAGAGCCAGATCGCGCCGATCGCCGAGAACGGCACCGCCATCATGACGACCGCCGCCTTGAACGCGGACTTAGTGTTCATATACAGGAGCACGAAGATCAACACCAGCGTGATCGGCACGACGACCTTGAGACGCTCGCGCACCCTGATCATGTTCTCGTACTGGCCCGACCAGGAAAGGACGTACCCCTGGGGGAGGGCGAGCTTGTCGCGCACCAGCTTCCTGGCCTCCTCCACGTAGCCGCCGACGTCGCGGCCGGCGATGTCGACGTAGACGTAGCCGGCGAGGAAGCCGTTCTCGTCGCGGATCATCGCCGGGCCCTGGACGAGCTGGATGTCGGCGAGCTGCGCCAGCGGGATCTGGGCGCCGCCGGGCGCCGTCACGAGCACCCGGCCGAGGCGGTCCACGTTGTCGCGCAGCTCCCGCGGGTAGCGCACGTTGACGGGGTAGCGCTCGCGCCCCTCGATCGTGGTGGTGACGTTCTCGCCGCCCACCGCGCTCTGGATCACGTCCTGCACCTGGCCGATGGTGAGGCCGTACCGGGCCAGCTCGTCGCGCCGCGGCACGATGTCCACGAAGTACCCGCCGGCCACGCGCTCGGCGAACACGCTGCGCGTTCCCGGGACGTTGCGGAGGATGCCCTCGAGCTGCTCGCCGATGCGCTCGATCTCCTTGAGGTCCGCGCCGAAGATCTTGATGCCGACCGGTGTCCGCACCCCGGTGGAAAGCATGTCGATGCGCGCCTTGATCGGCATCGTCCAGGCGTTGGTGACGCCGGGGATCTTCAGCGCGCGGTCGAATTTGGCGACCAACTCTTCCCAGGAGATGTGGTCGGACCAGATCGGTCGCGCGACCGACTTGAACCAGCCCGGCGCCCACGACGAGTACCACCGCGTCTTCGGCTCCCACTGGTCCTCGGGCTTGAGGACCACCGTCGTCTCCATCATCGAGAACGGCGCCGGGTCGGTGGAGGTCTCTGCGCGCCCGGCCTTGCCGAAGACCCTTTCGACCTCCGGGAACGACTTGAGGACCTTGTCCTCCGACTTGAGCAGCTCCCCGGCCTGCT
Organism: Acidobacteriota bacterium; assembly: GCA_004298115.1. Classification (GTDB taxonomy): domain Bacteria; phylum Acidobacteriota; class Thermoanaerobaculia; order Thermoanaerobaculales; family Thermoanaerobaculaceae; genus RBG-13-68-16. Next base: position 16,855 of record SCRJ01000003.1, on the reverse strand, counting down.
GCACCGAGATCCCCGGCAGCGTCGTCGGCATATAGAGGATCGTGCCCTCGTTGAGCGGGGGCATGAACTCCGTCCCGAGCTTGAAGTAGAACGGGACGCTGATCGCCACCAGAGCGATGGCGGTGGCGATGACCGCCTTGGGGAACCGCAGCACGAACCGGCAGGCGGGCTCGTAGACCGCGAACAGGACGCGGCTGATCGGGTGTTTCTCTTCCGCGTAGTAGGTGCCTACGAAGGCCTTGGTCGCGAACCACGAGAGGAACCGCGGCTTGAAGGTGAACGGGTCCATGCGCGTGAACAGCATCCGCATCGCCGGGTCGAGGGTGATGGCGAGCAGCGAGGCGATCGCCATCGCCAGGTTCTTGGAGTAGGCGAGCGGCTTGAACAGCCGGCCCTCCTGGTCCACCAGCGCGAACACCGGCAGGAACGCCACCGCGATCACCAGCAGCGAGAAGAACACCGACGGGCCGACCTCTTTGAGAGCCTCCAGGCGGACCGCGTGGAAGTCGCCCTTGCGGCCTCCGGCCTCCCACTGATGCAGCTTGTTGTAGGCGTTCTCGACCTCGACGATGGCGCCGTCCACGAGGATCCCGATCGAGATCGCGATCCCGGACAGCGACATGATGTTGACGGTCACCCCCATGTAGTAGAGGGGGATGAACGCGAGCAGGACCGAGACCGGGATGGTGAAGATCGGCACCAGCGCCGAGGGGATGTGCCAGAGGAAGAGCAGGATGACGAGAGCGACGATGATCATCTCGACGGTCAGCTCGTGCTTGAGCGTGTCGATGGCGCGCGTGATCAGGTCGGAGCGGTCGTAGGTGGCGACGACCTGGACCCCGGAGGGCATCGAGGGCTCGAGGTCCTTGAGCTTGGCCTTGACCCGGTCGATGACGTTGAGGGCGTTCTCGCCCTGGCGCATCACCACGATGCCGCCGACGTGATCCCCGAGGCCGTCGAGGTCGGCGATGCCGCGTCGGATCTCCGGGCCCAACTCGACGCGGGCGATGTCGCGGAGCAGCACCGGCACCCCCCCGGGCCCGACCTTCACGACCACCTTTTCGAAGTCGGCGAGCGACCGGGCGTAGCCCTCGCCCCGCACCATGTACTCGGCGCCGGAGAACTCCAGCAGGCGTCCGCCCACCTCGTTGTTCGACTTGCGGATCGCGTCGATGACCCGATCGAGGGGGAGGCCGTACGCGGCGAGGCGGTTGGGGTCCACCGTGATCTGGTACTGCTTGACGAAGCCGCCGATCGAGGCGACCTCGGCCACGCCGGGTACCGCCTGGATGGCGTAGCGCAGCGTCCAGTCCTGGTACGAGCGCAGCTGGTCGAGGGAGTGCGTGCCCGAGCGGTCGACGAGCGCGTACTGGAAGACCCAACCGACACCGGAGGCGTCGGGCCCCAGCTCGGTCCGCACGCCCTCGGGCAGGCGGGCCTGGATCTTCGAGAGGTACTCGAGGACGCGGGAGCGCGCCCAGTAGAGGTCCGTGCCGTCCTTGAAGATCACGTAGACGTACGAGAACCCGAAATCGGAGAAGCCGCGGATCGCCTTGACGTCCGGCGCGCCGAGCAGCGCCGAGATGATCGGGTAGGTGACCTGGTCTTCGATGATGTCGGGGGAGCGGTCCCAGCGCGAGTAGATGATGACCTGGGTGTCCGAGAGATCGGGGAGGGCGTCGAGGCGGATCTCCTTCAAGGTGTAGACGGCGAGGACGCCGAGCACGGCCACGCCGAGCAGGACCATGACCCTGTTCTTGGCGGAGAACTCGATGATCCTCTTGATCATCGCGGGCCTCCGGCGGCGCCGCTGACGCCGGCGATCGCGGCGCGGAGCTGCGACTCGGAGTCGAGGAGGAAGTTCGCTCCCACGACAACCTCCTCGCCGGCCGCGACGCCCGAAAGCACTTCGGCCTTGCCGTTGCCGCGCACGCCGAGCGTGACCTGGCGCGGCGCGAAGCGACCGCTGCCCAGGCTCACGAACACGAGCTTTCGCAGGCCGGTGTCGATCACCGCGGAGTCGGGGATCACGACCCCTTCGTGGCCGTCCACCGCGAGCTCGACGTTGGCGAACATCCCGGGCTTGAGCGCCAGGGCAGGGTTGGCGAAGGCGAAGCGTACCCGCAGGGTGCGGGTCTGGGGATCGAGTGTGGGGTCGACGTAGCTCACGCGACCGGCGAGGCGCGTGCCCGGGTCGTACGGAAGCGTGACCACCGCGTCCTCGCCCAGGTGCACGGCGCGGGCTTCGTACTCGTAGAACTGCCCCTCGACCCACACGGTCGAAAGGTCGGTGATGGTGAACAGGTCCATCATCGAGGGGTCGACCTGCTGGCCCTGGTAGATGCCCTTGGCCGTCACGTACCCCGAGGCGTGCGCGAGGAGCGTGATGTCGCGCTGGGGCTTGCCGGTGCGCTCGATCTCGGCGATGAGGTCGTCGGGGACGTCGAGGAGCTGCAGGCGCCGGCGTGCCGCCGCGACCAGGTCCTCGCCCCCTTTGCGGACCTCCGGGAGGTCGGAGGAGGCGAAGCGTGCCGCCGTCGCGCGGGCTTGCAGGTACTCTTCCTGGCTCGCCAGGAGCTGCGGCGAGTAGAGCGACAGCACCGGCTGCCCCTCCCGGACGTACTGCCCGGTGAAGTCGACGTAGAGCTTTTCGACCCACCCGGTCACCCGCGTGTGGAAGTGCCGGATTCGGGTCTCGTCGGGGACGACCGTTCCCACCGTGCGGATTGTGCGGGCGAGCGGCTCGCGGACCGCGGCCACCACCTGCACGCCCGCGAGGCGCAGACCTTCGGGGCTTACCTCCACGGCGGCCAGACCCGGTATACCCTGGCCCTGGGCCGCGCCCTCGTCCGCGTAGACCGGGACGTAATCCATGCCCATCTGGTCCTTGGCCGGCACCGGCGAGGTGACCTTCGGGTCCATCGGGTTGCGGTAGAAGAGGACCTTTCTGCTTTCGGTCCCGCTCTGGGGAGTTGCCTCGTCGGCGTAGACCGGAACGTAATCCATGCCCATCTGGTCCTTGGCCGGCACCGGCGAGGTGATCTTCGGGTTCATCGGGTTGCGGTAGAAGAGGACCTTCCTGCTTTCGGTCCTGCTCTGGGGAGGCGCCTCGTCGGCGTAGACCGGGACGTAATCCATACCCATCTGGTCCTTCGCCGGCACCGGCGAGGTGACCTTCGGGTCCATCGGGTTGCGGTAGAAGAGGACCTTGCGCTCGGGCGGAGCGGAAGTCTGAGCGCCCCCGCCGCAGGCAGTGACGAACAGAACGAGGACGGCGACCAGTGCGGCTGGCATGGCCATCGAGCGAAGCGAGCGTGAGGGAAGCATGTTCAGTTCTCCTTCTCGGTGCTGCCGGCGAGCGCCTGGAACTGGGCCCAGGCCGAGTACCTGTCCGCCTCGCGGGCGGCGAGCTGGACGCGCGCGTCCAGCCAGCGGTTGAAGTCGTCGACCACCGTGAGGAAGTCGCCCCGGCCGGTGAGGTAGGCGGCGCGGGCGGCGTCCACGGTGGCGGAGCTCTGTGGCACGATCGCCTGTCGGTAGCGCTCGACCTGGCGACCGGCCCGGTCCCACTCGGCCGCAACGCGGGCCGCCTCGGCGCGGGCTTGGATCTTGGCGTCCTCCAGGTCGGCGCGGGCGGCTTCGGTCTCCAGGTCTGCAGCACGGGCCAGCGGCGCCTGCTTCTCCTGGCGCCATACCGGCAGTGTCATACCGAAACTCAACGTCACCGAGGGGTCGAAACCCCCTCTGAGGCCGACCGCCACCCCTGTGGTCAGGTCGGGTTTGAGGTCGAGGCGCGCGACCGCGGCCCGGCGCTCGGCTGCCGCCACCTCCGCCTGGCGGACGGCAACCTCGGGGGAGTGCGCGACGGCCAGCTCATCCCAGGGAGGCGCGGGAGGCGTCACGGAGGGCAGCGACGCCACCCCGCCGAGAGGCTCGCTCCCGTCGCGGTCCAGCAGGCGGTCGAGCGCCGCGACGAGCGTGGCCCGCTCGGCGGCCAGGTCGTCGGTCCGCTCACCGAGGCGGGACGCCTCGAGTTGGGCTTTGAGCACCGGCTCCTGGTTGTCTTCGCCCGCCGAGTATCGGCTCGCCGCGGTGGCGGCCAGCATGTCGAGCATCTCGCGCGCCGCGTCGAGGTACGCCCGCTCGCGATCGAGGGCGAAGACACGGGCGTAGAGCGTGCGCACCTGCATCGCGACCTGGCGTCTGAGCTGCTCCACGTCGGCACCGCGCGACGCGACAGCGGCGCGGGCCGCCGCGCGCCGGGCCTCGCGCTTGCCGGGCCAGGGCAGGTCCTGGCGCACCTCGGGGCCGATCATCGACATCTGGTCGCTGCCGACCGTCCACTTGGGAAAGCTCATGTCCTGCAGCACGATCTCGACCATGGGGTCGGGGAGCGCGCCGGCGGGCGCGACCAGCTCGCGGGCGGCCGCCAGACGCGAGCGCAGCGCCGCGAGCGACGGGGCCCGCTCGAGGGCGGCGGCGACCAGCGTTTCGACCGGTGGCGCAAGCGCCATACCGGCCGACGGAGCCGCGGGCGGGGCTGCGGCACGAGCGCCCCGGGGAAAAAAGAGGGATAGAACGCACAACGACACAGCAACGGGAAGCTGTTTCACGACATCCTCCAGGATTTCTGCGACAACGAGGCTACACCCACACGAGTGCAGACACACCTCTCCCGGAAGGGGTCGCTAGCAGCGGAACGAGCAGGCGCTGAGGTAGGCGGGTGGAACGACCGGCGCGGCGACGACGAGGGCGGCGGCGAGCTGGCACGCCAAGGCCGCCGTCGCGACGCCGCCTCCGACGGCCGGCAGCTCCGCGGCCTGGTCGGGAGCAACCTTCGCCGCGGGAATCGCAGGGGCGGGCGCGGGCGTGCCGCGCTCGCTCCCACGGCAGCAGCAAGCCGCTCCCGACTTGCAGCAGCACGACCGCACGGGGGCGGACGCGGCGCACTGCGCCAAGGCAACGCACGGCGTCACCACCGCGAACCACCCGGCCAGCGCCAGAGCCATCGGACCACGCACGGCCCGACCTTATCGCTCGCCCCCACGGGTGTCAAGGCGGCGGCACGGGCCGACGGCCTTCGCGACCGGCCCGGCGCCGGTCGCCGCGAGCCCGGCTGCGCGGCGGTGCTAGAATCCCCGCCGCACCGGGGGTCAGCATGGCGCGTCACGCCGCAACCGTTTGTTTCTCATCTCCACTCGGGCTCGTCGAGGTCGAGTCAGCCGACGCCGGGATCACCCGCGTGCGCCTCGGGGCGCGCGGCAAAGCGCGCGAGGTCGGGGACGGGGCGGCGTTGGCGTTCGCGCGCGCCGCACAGGCCGAGATCCTGGCCTACCTCGAGGGTGGGTTGCGGACGTTCTCGGTGACCGTCGTGCTCGAAGGCACGCCGTTCCAACAGGCGGTCTGGAGTCGGCTGGGCGCCGTTCCCTACGGCCAGACGCGGACGTACGGGGAGATCGCCGCGGAGCTCGGCAAGCCGCGGGCGGCCAGGGCCGTCGGCACCGCGTGCCGCGCCAACCCGGTCCCTATCCTGGTGCCGTGCCATCGCATCGTGGGCGGCAACGGCGCGTTGACCGGTTTCGCCGCCGGCGTGGCGATGAAGAAGGAACTGCTCGAGCTCGAGCGGGCGCGCGCCGCATCCTGAACGCCGGGGCCCGAAGGGACGAGGCGCGGCCGCCGCCCACCGTTGCGCTCCTCCCGGATCCCGGCCGGCTCCGATCCGGTCCTGCTCGCGAACGTCAGGGTCGCCCAACTCGGCGGGGCGGTCCGTCGCGCGCTGTGAGAGCGAGGCCGGCGCCGGACGCGACGAGGAGCAGGCCCACGCGCCCGAACAGGTCGGGGAGCGCCGCGAGCGGGAGGCCGACCACCGCCTGCACGTTGCCCTCGACCCGTTCCACCAGCAGCGCTCCCTTTCCCTGGACCGCATAGGCGCCCGCCTTGTCGTCCCCCTCGCCGGTGTCGGCGTACCAGCGGACGAGCTCGCGGCGAAACGGCGCCATCGTGACGCGGGCCTGCTCGAGGTGGGCCGCCTCGCGGCCGTTCCAGACAAGCACCAGCGCGGTCAGCACCGTGTGAGTCCTGCCGGCCAGGTCGGCGAGCATCGCGAAGGCGTCCGCACGGTCGCGAGGCTTGCCGAGGATCCGCTCGCCGAGCGCCACGACCGTGTCGGCCGCGAGCACCGGGCGACGGGGGTAGCGCCGCGCCGCGGCCATCGCCTTCAGCCGCGCGACGCGCATGGCGTGGACGCCCGGCGCCTCGTCTGCAGACGCGCTCTCGTCGACGTCCTGCGCCGCCACGGTCACTGCGATGCCGAGCCGCGCCAGCAACTCGAGACGCCGCGGCGAGCCCGAGGCGAGAACCAGTGCGGCAGCCGCTCCGCTCATGCCTCGGGGTGCAGTCGCACGGTGAGCACCGAACGGCTGCAGTCCACGACCTCGACCTCGGCGCCGGCCGGGATGGTCCCGGCGTCAACGCTCTGCGCCGCCATCACCACGGTCAGGCCGTTCCTCTCGATCCTCACTTGCCCGTACGCCCCAGGCTGGATCTCGCGGACGACGGTCGCCCTCTCGCTGTCGAGCGCGATCGCGCAGGGTCGCCGCAACACGACGCTGGCCGCGACGACGCCGGCCACGCCCGCGACGGCGGCGATCAGCAAGGTCGTCGACGGATCGGCGTCGCGCTGGGCGTTGATCACCAGCCCGACGAGGCCGAACAGTCCGAAACCGATGGCCAGGCGGCGGCCGAGCAGGGCGAGGAACGGGCGGTGCAGGTCGGAGTGGGGGAGGACGAGGTGGTGGCGGGCGAGCGACCGCAGGTCGCTGATCAGCCCGGTGACGGCCGCCAGCGCCAGGCCCACGATGAAGACGGCGACGTAGGAGAACTCCCAGGTCACATCCCATTGTATGCCTGTTGCCGCGCAAGCCCGCCGGGAACGGTCGACGCGGCTCCCGCGGCCGAGGCGAACGCCGACCGGTCAACCGGCGGGGCGGATGGGGGTGGGCAGCCCGGCGCCGTCGACGTTGACATAGGTGATCTCGGCCTCGGTCACCCTGGTCGGCGCCGCCCCCTCCCGGGCCGGCGCGACCTCGACCACGACCTTGACCGTGATCGACGTGCGGCCCAACCGCACCAGCTCGCCGTAGAACGAGGCCAGGTCGCCGACCCGGACGGGCGCGTGGAACACCACCTTCTCCATCGCCACCGTGACCACCTTGTCCGCGCCGTGCAGGCGGGCCTCGATCGCGCCCGCCTGGTCGATGTACGAGAGGATCACCCCGCCGAAGATGGTGCCGTGCGGGTTGGTGTCGCGGGGCATGAGGCTGACGCGGATCGCGGGTTGACGCGTCTCTGGGATGGTCATACCGGCATTCTAGACAAGGTGGGTGACGGATGGTCTGTGCTAGTGTTACCTGCACGGGAGATGGACGCGCGCGCGGCCGAAACCGTATGCCGGTGGGACGTTCGAGGCGGCAGGCCGCCCGCGGGGGACGGCCGCGGATGGTGCGGGAGATGAGGCCATGAGACGAGTCACGGCACTGGCGGCGGCGGCGTTCCTCCTGGGCGCAGCGGTGTTCGGGCAGGGTCACGAGACCGCCCTGGAAGTCTTCAAGACGCAGCGCGACATCGAGAAGCGCCTGATGGCGGCGGACCTCGCCACGCTCGAACGGGTCCAGGACCAGATCCGAGGGGCCTGCGACCGGCTCGTCCGCCTCGGCGACGACCTGCTGCGCGCCCAAAAGGACGGTGAGGACCTCGGCGGCTTCACCGCGCGATCGTCCGACCTCCGCCACGCGGAGTCGGAAGTCACGACCCTGCTCGGCGCCGCCAGCCAGCTCCGCGCCACGGTCGGGGCCCGGAGGGCCTACCTCGAACAGGTGCAGGCCGAGATCCGGCGCATGGAGGAGGCGGCCCAGGCCGTGGGTGACGAGCTGTCGGGCCGTTGGACGGTCGCCATCGAGCCGGGAGGCTTCACCGGCGTCTTCGACCTCCGCCTCGACGGGACCCTCGTGACCGGCGTCTACCAGATCTCCGGCGGGTGGAGGGGATCGCTGCGCGGGACGCTCGTCGGCAGCGACGTTCGCCTCGAACGGATCGACGCGCAGCAGGGTTTCGTCGCCGTCTACACCGGGCGGCTCGTCGCACGCGGGAATGAAAAGCGGCTCGAAGGAACTTGGGAATCGACGAACCTCGCCGTCGGCATGCCCGGCTCGGGCACGTGGGTCGGACGGCGCGAAGCGAATCCTTGAGAAGAGAAACCAGGAGAGATAAGCGATGTGGAAGAACCCTGTCGTCACCGCCGTCATCGGCGTCTTGCTCGGCTTTTTCGTCGGTTACCTCATCGGCCAGGGTCCGCGGGTGACGCCGGCGCCGTCGGCGGCGGTCAACCCGCACGCCGGCGTCCCCGGCGCGCCCCCGCTCTCGGGCGAGGCGGCCAAACCTCCGGAAGGCGGCCGCACCGCCGCCACGGCCAACCCACGGCTCATGGAACAGGCCCGCGAACTCGAGGGCCTGCTCGCAAAGGACCCCAAGAACTACGACCATCTCGTGCAGATGGCCAACACCGAGTACGACCTCAACGACTTCGTCAAGGCCGTGGACTACTACGAGAAGGCGCGTGCGATCAAGGACGACTCGCCCGACGTGATGACCGACCTGGGGGTCTGCTACAAGGAGACCGGGCAGCCGAAGAAAGCGCTCGAGCTCTTCGACCGGGCCGCCGACCTGCACCCGGAGCACTGGCAGTCGCGGTACAACGCCGCGGTCGTGCGCCTGTTCGACCTCAACGATCCCGCCGGGGCCAAGAAGGAGCTCGACAAGCTGCAGCAGCTCAAGGGCACGGTTCCGAACATCCCCGACCTGACCGGACTCGAGGGCGAGATCGCCCGCAGGACGAAGTGACCGAGACGGCGCCGCCGGCCGGCGGCGCCTGCAGTCCCTCCGTCTGGCGCCGGGCTCCCGCCGGGCGGTGTCTTGGGGTGGGGCGATGACGATCTGGATCGAGGCGTTGCGGCGCGCCGAGTTGGTCGCGGCCGGCGCCGTCCTGGCCCGCCGCGGTCTGATCTGCGGCCGGGAGGGCAACCTGTCCTGCCGGTTCGATGACGGGGCGGTGCTCGTGACCCCCCGCGGCGCCGACAAGGGTCGCCTCGTCGCGACCGACCTCGTGCGCTGCCGCCTGGCCGAGCCGGCTCCCGCCGGTGCGTCCTCCGAGGCGGCGGCCCACCTGGCGGTCTACCGCGCCTGCCCGGGCGTAAACGCCCTCGTCCACGCGCACCCGCGGCGCGTGCTGGCGCTGGCCGCGCTCGGGCGGTTGCCGGACCCGGGCGCGCTCGAGGAGGGCACGGCGTTGGTGCCGCGGATCGAGCGGGTCCCCGCGGTCGCGCCGGGCAGTCTTGAGCTGGCCGCAGCGTGCGCCCGCGCCATCGAGCGGGCGCCCGCCGCGGTCCTTGCCCGCCACGGCGTGCTGTGCGCCGGCGACGACGTCTGGCGCGCGCTGGAGCGGGTCGAGGTCCTGGAGTCGCTCGCGGCCGTCGCGCTCGCGGCCGTCGACCGGACGGTGACGATATGAGCGGCAGGCTCCCGTTCGGAGGCAGCGACGGCTTCGCGCCCGGCACGCCGCTCGCCGAGCGGATGAGGCCGCGCTCCCTCGCCGAGGTCGTGGGGCAGGGCACGCTGGTCGGGGAGGAGGGCGTGCTGCGCCGGCTTCTCGGGCGCGGCGAGCTGCCGTCCCTCGTCTTCTGGGGCCCGCCCGGCAGCGGCAAGACGACGCTGGCGAGGGTGCTGGCCGCGGCGTGTGACGCCGAGTTCGTGACCTTCTCCGCCGTGCTCTCGGGCGTGAAGGAGGCGCGCGCCGTCATGGAGTCGGCGCGGCGCCTGCGCGCCGCCACCGGCCGCCGCACCGTGCTCTTCGTCGACGAGGTGCACCGCTTCAACAGGTCGCAGCAGGACGCCTTCCTCCCGTTCGTCGAGAGCGGCGACATCGTGCTGTTCGGCGCCACCACCGAGAACCCTTCGTTCGAGCTCAACGCCGCCCTGCTCTCGCGGGTCAAGGTCTACGTCCTCGAGGCGCTCGGCGACGCCGACGTCCGTCTGCTCCTCGAGCGCGCGCTGGCGGATGCCGGCAGGGGCGTCGGCGACCGCGGCCTGACCGTCGGGGAAGGGGCCCTCGACGGGATCGTCCGCCTCGCCGGCGGCGACGCCCGGGTCGCGTACAACCTGCTCGAGGTGGCCGCCGACGCGGCGGGACCCGGGGGCGCCGTCACCGCCGACCTGGTGCGCCGAACCGCGCAGCGGCGCCTGGCCAAGTACGACAAGGAAGGGGAGGAGCACTACAACCTCGTCTCCGCGCTGCACAAGTCGATCCGCAACTCGGACGTGGACGCGTCGCTGTACTGGCTCGGGCGCATGCTGGAGGGGGGCGGGGACCCCCGCTTCATCGCGCGGCGGCTGCTGCGCGTCGCGTCGGAAGACGTCGGGATGGCGGACCCCAGGGCGCTCGAGCAGGCCGGGGCGGCGGCGCACGCCGTCGAGCACATGGGGATGCCCGAGTGCGCCCTCGCGCTCGCGCAGGCCGCGGTCTACCTCGCCCTCGCCCCCAAGTCCAACGCGCTGTACCTGGCGTACGGGCGCGTCCAGCGCGCCGTCGCCGACCAGCCGGCGTACCCCGTGCCGCTCCACATCCGCAACGCCCCGACCAAGCTGATGCAGGACCTCGGGTACGGCGAGGGTTACGTCTACGCGCACGACACCAAGGGCAAGGTCGCGGACATGGCGTGCCTCCCGCCGCAGCTTGCCGGCGCGAGCTACTTCGAGCCCACCGAGGAGGGCTGGGAGAAGCGCATCCGGGAGCGGCTCGCCGAGCTGCGCGCGCGGAAGCGGGAACCGGGCTCGAAGTGACGGGCGGCGCGGGAAGCGAGGTACGCTGACGGCGATGCGAACGCCCGCGCCCGACCGCGGCTGGGAACTCGTCGCCACCTGCACGCGCGGGCTGGAGGACGTGCTGCGGCGCGAGCTCACCGGCCTCGGCCACGACGAGGCCCGCTGCGGCCGCGGCGTCGTCGGCTTCCGCGGCGATCTGGCCGCCGTGTACCGCGCCAACCTCCGGCTGCGCACCGCGATGCGGGTGCTCCGCACCCTGGCGGAGGGCCCGGCCGCGGGCCGCGACTCGCTCTACGAGCTGGCGGCCACGGTGCCGTGGGAGGAGATGTTCGCCCGGGGGATGACCTTCGCAGTGGAGTCGGCGGGGCGGGGAAGCGGGTTCGCCAGCGCGGCGTTCGCGGCCCTGATCGTCAAGGACGCGATCGTGGACCGGCTGCGCGCCCGCTGGGGTTCGCGGCCGGACGTCGCCCGCGAGCGGCCCGACCTCCTCGTCCACCTGCACTTGACGGGGGAGCGCGCCGGCATTGCGCTGGACAGCTCCGGGGAGCCGCTGTCGCACCGCGGCTATCGCCCGCGCGGCGGACCCGCGCCGCTGGCGGAGACGCTGGCCGCCGGCGTGCTCCTGCTCGCCGGGTACGACGGCTCACAACCGCTCCTCGACCCGATGGCCGGCACCGGTACGATCGCAATCGAGGCGGGGCTGATCGCGACCCGCAGCGCGCCCGGCGCGCGCCGCGCGTTCGCGTGCGAGCGCTGGCCACGGCACCAGCCGTCGCTCCTCGCAGCCGAGCGCGATGGGGCGGCGCGCCTGCGGCGGAAGGCGGCGGCTCCGATCGTGGCCGGCGATCGCGACCCCGCGGCGGTTGCGGCGGTGCGTCGCAACGCGCTCGAGGCCGGCGTGGATGACGCGGTCCAGGTGGTGCAGAAGGACGCGCTCGACCTCGCGCTGCCCGGGCCGGGCGCCCTCATCGTCGCCAACCCGCCGTACGGCGTGAGGCTCGGCGACACGGCCGCCCTGCGGGCGCTCTACCGCGGCCTCGGGGACGCCTTCAAACGTCATGGGGCCGGCGCGACGGCGTGGCTGCTCGTCGGCAACCCCGACCTCGCGAAGGCCGTCGGGCTGCGCCCGTCCCGCCGGATCGTCCTCTTCAACGGACCGATCGAGTGCCGGCTCCTGCGCTTTGACCTCTACGAGGGCAGCCGTGGGCGGCAGGAGGTCGGCTCGACCGGCGCCGACCGGCAGGATTCCGAGCGGTCTTGATGCTACACTTGAACGCTCGTGATGCTCTCGATCGCCGCCCTGATCCCCGCGTATAACTGTGCCGACCGCGTCGGGAGCGTGGTGCGCGGCGTCGGCAAGTACGTTCCGGACGTCCTCGTCGTGGACGACGGTTCCACCGACGGTACCGGCGACGCGGCGCGCGCGGCCGGCGCGAGCCTGGTCGTTCATCCCGCGAACCGCGGCAAGGGCCCGGCGGTCCGCTCCGGCCTCGCCGTCCTGCTCGGGCAGGCGTACTCGCACATCTTGATGCTCGACGCGGACGGGCAGCACGACCCGGACGACGCCCAGCGCTTTCTCGAGGCCGCGCCGGAGGCCGACTTCGTGCTCGGAAACCGGCTCTGGAACCGCGAGGCGATCCCGGCGCGGCGTTTCTGGACCAATTTCATCGGCACCCGCGCTCTGCAGCTGATGACCGGGTTTCCGCTGGAGGACTCCCAGTGCGGCTACCGCCTGGTGGCGTCCCCGTTCCTGCGGCGGATGGGTCTGGTCGGCAACCGGTACTCCGTGGACACCGAGATCATCGTCCGGGCGGGAAAGCTGCGCGCGCGTTTCGCTCACGTCCCGGTCAGGGTGATCTACGACGGCGCCGCGTCCCACTACCGGCCGATGCAGGATACGGTGCACATCGTGCTCTCGGCCGCCCGGTTCAAGGTCGACGAGGGCGACCTCCGCAACGACCCCGGGCCGGAGGCCTGGAAGCGCCTGGTGAGCGCACCGGCGGTGGTTGCGCCGATGACGAGCGCTCTCGCTTGAGAGCCCACCTCGCCGTGGCGCCCCGCCATTGCGGCCGCGGCGCGATCCGGTCTACTCTGAGGCGATGCTGAACGCGGTGGTCAGCGGAGGCTCGCGGGGGATCGGACGCGCCGTCGTCGAGCGGCTGGCGGCCGACGGGTACCGCGTCCACTTCCTCTACCGCTGCCGCGACGACGCCGCCCGGACCGTGGCCGATCTCGTCGCGACGAACGGAGGGGAGGCCGTCGCGCACCGCTGCGACGTCACGGACCCCCGGGCCGTGGAGACGGTCGTCGAGGCGATCGCCGGCGACGGCATCTACGCGCTCGTGAACAACGCCGCCGTCCTGCGCGACGGACATTTCCTCCTCATGGACGAGCCGCGCTGGGACGTCGTCGTCGACACGGTCCTGACCGCGGCCTACCGCCTCACACGTGCCTTCATGCGGCCGATGCTGCACGCCCACGCCGGGCGGATCGTGAACGTCGGCTCGCTGGCCGGCGTCACCGGCCAGGCAGGCCAGGCGAACTATGCCGCCGCCAAGGGAGGCCTGCACGCCTTCGGCAAGGCGTTGGCCCGTGAGGTCGGAAGGTACGGGATCACGGTCAACGCCGTGGTGCCGGGGTGGGTGGACACCGACCTCGTCGAAGGGCTCGGCGGGGTGCGGCGGGCGCGCGCTGTCGCCAGCATCCCCCTCGGCCGGTTCGGCCGGCCCGCGGAGGTGGCGGCGGCCGTGGCGTTCCTGCTCTCGGACGCGGCCTCCTACATCACGGGTACGACCTTGCGCGTCGACGGCGGGCTGGGTTCCTGAGGCGGGCCGTCCTCGCGCCGCGGTCGCCCGGATGCGGCCGCGGCGGGTCGCGTCGCGATCCGGTCACGGTCCGGGCTGCCCCCAGAACTGGCGTTGGAAGTGATAGGCGAGCTGGAGCGTCACGCTCCCCGGCGCCCCGTTCCCCACGGGGTTGCCGTCGAGGCGTACGACGGGCATGAGCAGGAGCGTCGTGGATGCGACGAAGACCTCGTCGGCTCGGTGGAGGTCGCTGAGCGTCATCGGCCGCGCGGCGAATGCGACCCCGAGGTCGCCGCAGATCGCCTCGACCGCCTTCGTGCTCACCCCGGGGAGGATCCGTTGGGTGGGTGGAGGCGTGCTGACGGTGCGGCCGTGCACCGCGAACACCGTGCTCGAGGCGCCCTCGTCGACGAAACCATCCTGACCCACGAAGATCGCCTCGTCGGCGCCGCGGTCCGCCGCGTCCTTCTTGGCCAGCACCGCCGGCAGCAGCATCGTCGCCTTGACGTCGCGGCGCTGCCAGCGGGTCTCCGGCACCGTGATCGCTGCGATCCCTTTGGCGGTCTCCGCGGGGACGGGGAAGCTGAAGCGGCGGAGGTAGGCGAAGAACAACGGTTCCGGGCGGTCGGGGGGGAGGTGGCGGCGGGGCGCGGTTCCCCCGGTCAGCTGCGCGTACAAGACGGCGGTCCGGTGAGGTTCGCGGCGGTAGAGCTGCGCGATGAGCCCCCTCCACCTGGAAAGATCGGGAACCCCTCCCCCCAGGCCGATCTCGCGCGCGCCGGCCGCCATGCGCTCGACGTGATCGGGCAGGCGGAACGGCTCGCCCGCGACCACGGCCACCACCTCGTACAGGCTCTCGCCGAACTGCAGGCCGCGATCCTCGAGCGGGACGCGCGCTTCCGAGAACCCAACCAGCCGCCCGCCGAACCACGCCCAACCCGGATCCTGGGATTTCCCAGCCACGGCGCAAGTGTAGCCCGGGGGAGTCCTCGATCGCGAGGTTTGGACCGTTGGCTTCGCGCCGCCCCTGGTCTATCCTGCGCCGGCGGAGGTAGCGAATGGGCGGTGTGTTCAAGGCGTACGACGTGCGCGGGGTCTACCCGGGCGAGATCGACGAGGGCCTGGCCTACGCGATCGGATACCACTTTCGCGGCATCCTCGAGGCGGAGGACCTCGCCCGCGGGGCGCGGGTCGTGGTGAGCCGCGACATGAGGGGTTCGTCGCTCCCGCTCGCGACCGCGCTCTCCGACGGCCTGCGGGCCTCGGGCCTCGCCGTGGTGGACATCGGCCTGGCGACCACGCCGATGAACTACTTCGCCATCGGACACCTCGGAACGTCCGGCGGCATTCAGGTGACGGCGAGCCACAACCCGGCGCGGTACAACGGGCTCAAGTTCTCGCGCCGCGATGCGATCCCGGTGAGCAGCGAAACCGGCATCGCCCGGCTCGAGGAGTTGGTGCGGGGGTCGGCGGCGCCGTCCGGCCCGTCCCGCGCCGGGATGGAGACCGCCGACATCGCACCGGCCTACCGCACCCATGTTCTGGGGTTCGTCCGCCGTTCGGAGCCGCGCCTGCGAGTGGCCGTGGACGTGGCCAACGGCATGGCGACGCTCTACCGCTCTCTCCTCGAGGAACTCAACATCGACCTCGTCCCGCTCTTTTTCGGGCTCGACGGGAGCTTCCCGAACCACGAGGCAAACCCGCTCAAGCCCGAGAACCTGGTCGACCTGCAGCGCGCCGTGCGGGAGAACGGCTGCGCGCTCGGCATCGCGTTCGACGGCGACGCCGACCGGGCCATCTTCGTGGACGACCTGGCCGGGGCGGTGGGCGCCGACATGATCACCGCGCTGCTGGCCGGGCCGATCCTCGAGCGCTTCCCGGGCGCGCCGATCGTGTACGACATCCGCTCCTCGTGGGCAACGCGCGAGGCGATCGCCGCGGCGGGCGGAGAGCCGGTGCGCGAGCGTGTCGGGCACTCGTTCATGAAGGCGACGATGCGCCGCATCGGCAGTCCTTTCGGCGGCGAGCTGGCGGGCCACTTCTATTACCGCGAGAACTACTTCGCCGATTCCTCGCTGATCACCGCGATCGAGGTGCTCAACGAGGTGCGGCGCGCGGGCCGCTCGTTCGCGGCGCTGCTCGCCCCCCACCGGCGGTACGCGGGCACGGGCGAGATCAACTTTCGCGTCGACGACAAGGACGGCGTCATCCGGCGGCTGGCCGGGGAGTTCGGCGACGGCGCCATCGACTACATCGACGGCATCACCGTGCAGTACCCCGACTGGTGGTTCAACGTCCGGCCGTCGAACACGGAGCCGTTCCTGCGCCTCGTCATGGAGGCGCGGACGCCCGAGACCCTCGCGGCCGGCAAGGCGAAGGTGCTCGCTATCCTCGGTCACCCTGCCGACGAGGGTCATCAGGCCTGATCGCGCCGTTCCCGGGGGACTGGATGGCGCGGTAAAGGCCGCTGTCCGCCTGCGGCGCCGACGACGTCGGCGCCTCCTGCGTCGTCACCACCTCGATCAGCGCCTCGACGACCACCGGGTCGAACTGGCGGCCGGCCTCGGCGCGCAGCTCGGAAACCGCGTCCGCGAGCGGCCGCCCGTTCGAGTACGGGCGGTTCATCGTCATCGCGTCGAAGGCGTCGACCGCGAGGATGATCCGGGACTCGAGCGGTATCTCCTCGCCGCGCAAACCCCGGGGATAGCCCGAGCCGTCGAAATGCTCGTGGGCGCAACGGATGATCTCGGCCGCGCGCTCGAGCTTGCCCATCCGTTCCACGATGAGGGCGCCGACCTCGGGGTGAGTGAGGATCTGTTGCCGCTCCGCCGGATCGAGGGGCCCGGACTTGTTCAGGATCTCGTTGCCGATCGCGATCTTGCCCACGTCGTGCAGGATCGCCGCGACGGAGAGGAGGAAGCGCTGATGGCTCGAGAAGCGCACCCAACCGCGGCGCTCGAGGACCTCGACGGTGGCGAGGACGAGCGCCTCGACGCGCTCCACGTGCTCCCGGGTGTAGCGCGACTTGGCCTCGACGACCTCGGCCAGCGTCGAGATCGACGCGAGATACGTGTTGCGGATCTCGTCGGCCATCCGGTTGAACTCCCGGGTGAGGGCGCCGAGTTCGTCGTTGCGGCCCGGAGGAAGCCTGACCATCAGGTGCCCTCGAGCCATGG